>CAZQUQ010000133.1:0-7941 GCA_964596445.1 uncultured Oscillospiraceae bacterium | reverse complement strand
AGGAGGTGGTTTTATGGATGAAAAGCTCCTGCCAAAGGCGTGGGAAAGCCTGCTCAACTCTTCCAACTTTTTGCCTGTCATCGTAAAGACGCTCGAGAGGATACAGGATATCACCTGGTCCATGGAACCCAACAGGCATGAGAACTATGAAATGGTCTACATGAAAAAGGGGTTTGCCGTTTTTGAGATATCGGGCCAGAAAGTCGAACTTGGGCCGAACGATATCGTGATCATCAAGCCTCTGCAATACCATAAATTTTCCGTCAAGTCCGAAAACGGATGTGAATTCATCGTACTGAACTTTACTTTTGAAAATAAGATAAACGGGGAGCATTCCCAGATCCCTATGGAAGATTTCCTGAACTTCGTCAGCAGCAAGGAAACCGGTCCATACATTACACTGAAGGTCAGTCCCAAAAACGAGATAGTCGTTTTGCTCAACAGGATACTGAAGGAAAGAGAAAGCTCGGAACCCGGAAGCGAGTTTTTGAATTATCTCCTGATAATGGAGCTTTTTGTGCTGCTTTCCCGTGCACTGAAAATGGAATGGGAAAACAGCATCAAGTCCAAGAGTCCGAAGCTAAAGGAACTGATCGGGATATCGATCAATTTTATCCATAACAATTTTGAGAGAGACATATCTCTTGGAGATATCGCCAAATTCGTTTTCCTCAGCCCAAGCTATTTTACCAGGGCGTTCAAGGAGGAAACGGGCATGAGTCCCATCAACTATCTGCTGAAGGTCCGCATCGAGAGGGCAAAGGAGCTGCTGGAGGACACAGGTCTGAAAATAAGCGACATTGCTCTGAGCGTCGGCTTTTCCAATCAGCAGCGTTTCAATGAAATGTTCAAAAAGTATGCAGGTCTTACTCCATTGCAGTACAGAAAGAAGAATGACAAAAAACATTCATATTGATACTTCATATCAGTAAGTAACAGGAAGAATCATTTTCCGTTCACCATTATTATGGAATAAACAAGGCTGTCGAAGGATTATGGAATGGGAGGTATCATATATGACCGATCCGAACATAAAATGTACAGGTATGACAATGACGCAAAAGATACTTGCCGCGCATGCCGGGCTGGACAGAGTCGAAGCGGGGCAGCTGATCAAGGCAAAGCTCGACATGGTGCTCGGAAACGATATCACAGCTCCCGTAGCCGTGAAGGAATTCAGAAAAATAGGCAAGGATCAGGTGTTTGACAAAGAAAAGATAGCGATAGTGCCTGATCACTTTACTCCGAACAAAGATATAAAATCGGCAGAACAGGTGAAATATATCAGAGAATTTGCCCGCGAAATGGGAATAGTCAATTTCTTCGAAGTCGGGCAAATGGGAGTTGAACATGCGCTGCTGCCTGAAAAGGGACTGGTGGTACCTGGAGATGTGGTGATAGGAGCCGACTCGCACACTTGCACCTATGGAGCATTGGGAGCATTCTCCACCGGTATCGGGAGCACCGATATGGCAGCCGGCATGGCGACAGGAGAGGCCTGGTTCAAGGTACCTGAAGCAATGCGTTTTGTGCTGACGGGCAAGCCGGGCAAATGGGTAAGCGGTAAGGATATAATACTGCACATAATCGGCCTGATCGGTGTTGACGGGGCTTTGTACAAATCCATGGAGTTCACCGGGGAGGGCCTTCGGCACCTTTCCATGGACGACAGATTCTCCATGGCGAATATGGCGATAGAAGCAGGCGCGAAGAACGGTATATTTGATGTGGATGAAAAGACTCTCGAATATGTTAGAGAGCACTCGACAAAACCGTATAAGGTGTACAAAGCGGATGACGATGCGGTTTATTGCAGTGAGTACAGGATAGACCTGAGTACGGTGAAGCCGACTGTCGCATTCCCTCCGCTGCCTGACAGGGCGAGGACCATCGATAATGTGGGCAATATAAAGATCGACCAGGTAGTTATCGGCTCATGCACCAACGGCCGCATCGAGGATATGAGGGCCGCAGCGCAGGTACTGAAGGGGAGAAAAGTGCATCCGGACGTACGCTGCATCATCATCCCTGCGACGCAGAAAATATGGAAGCAGGCTATGAATGAAGGACTGTTCGATATATTCATTGAGGCCGGCGCGGCTGTAAGCACACCGACCTGCGGACCCTGCCTTGGCGGACATATGGGCATACTTGCAAAGGGTGAACGGGCTGTTTCGACGACCAACAGGAACTTTGTCGGGAGGATGGGTCATCCGGAGAGTGAAGTATATCTGGCAAGCCCGGCCATTGCAGCGGCATCTGCTGTCACCGGAAGGATAGCTTCACCCGACGAGCTTTAAAAGCCGGGCAGGCAAGTCTGTCCGATGCTGTGATCGACTTACAGGAGGTAATATATATGAAGGTAGAGGGTAATGTAATCAAATATGGCAACAATGTCGATACGGATGTCATAATACCGGCGAGATATCTGAACACAATCGATCCTGCAGAGTTGGCGTCCCACTGTATGGAGGATCTGGACGCAAGCTTTGTAAAAAGAGTGCGGAAGGGCGATATAATGGTAGCCGGGAAAAATTTCGGATGCGGCTCCTCCAGGGAGCATGCTCCCATTGCCATCAAGGCTTCCGGGATATCCTGCATCATAGCGGAGACATTTGCCAGGATCTTTTACCGCAATGCGATAAATATCGGACTTCCGATCATCGAAAGCCCTCAGGCGGCAGCGGAAATAGATGAGGGAGATGTAGTCGAGGTGGACTTCGATTCAGGTATAATTACCAACAAAACGAAAAACAAGAGCTTCAAAGGAGTTCCGTTCCCTGCATTCATGCAGGAAATAATTGCTGCCGACGGACTGATCGGATACATTACGAAGCAAAGCTGAACATCATGACCGAGCTTCATTGAAATGGACCGGCAGTGAACAGACAGGAGGAATATTTATGGGATATAAGATCACCGTGCTCAAAGGGGACGGCATAGGGCCGGAGGTAACAGACCAGGCGATCGCAGTGCTCGAGGCTGTCGGAAAAAGGTGCGGCATCTGCTTCGAATTCCAGGAGGAACTGATGGGAGGCTGCGCCATTGACGCATATGGAGTGCCTCTGCCGGAAGCCACACTTAGAACATGCAAACAGAGTGATGCGGTTTTGCTTGGCGCTGTCGGCGGGCCAAAATGGGAGGGCCTTCCCGGCGACAGGACGCCTGAGGTAGGATTGCTTGGGATCAGAGCTGGTCTTGGACTTTATGCCAATCTAAGGCCGGCTGTCATATACGAAGCATTGAGGGATGCATCGCCACTCAAACCCGAAATAATAGGAGACAGGATAGATATACTCGTAGTCAGGGAACTTACGGGAGGTATCTACTTTGGTCGGCGCGGCAGGGCAGATGCGGGAACCGGCGCTGAATCGGCATATGATACGGAAAGCTACTCGGTCCCGGAGATTGAACGCATTGCCAGGACAGCATTCGAGGCGGCATCAAAGCGTCGCGGTACAGTCACTTCCGTGGACAAGGCCAATGTGCTGGAGAGCTCCAAGCTCTGGCGCGAGGTTGTGATAAGGGTATCAAAGGATTATCCGGATATACGGCTCAATCACATGTATGTTGATAATGCGGCAATGCAGCTTGTTAGAAATCCGCGTCAGTTTGACGTTATCGTAACGACGAACATGTTTGGCGATATATTGTCGGATGAAGCATCCATGATAACAGGATCCATAGGCATGCTTCCTTCTGCCAGCCTGGGAAGCGGAAAACTTGGACTGTATGAGCCGATACACGGGTCAGCGCCCGACATTGCAGGGCAGAACAAAGCAAATCCAATAGCGACGATACTTTCGGCTGCAATGATGCTGCGCTATTCGCTCGGACAGAATGAAGCTGCAGATATAATTGAAAATGCTGTCAGGAGAGTCCTTGAGAAAGGATACCGCACAGCCGATATAGCGTCATTGGGCGGGATCCCGACAGGAACAAGAGAGATGGGGAAACTGATAGCAGAAGAAGCTGCCGCTGTATGATACTGATGCCGGTCAGGCACTGACAACAGGCCGGGACAGCTCCATCATCGGGTCGAAAAACAGACACATGCCATAAAATGAATCTTGTGGCATGTGCTTTTTATTGTATAATAGGTTAACATAAAATATTTACATATAAATATTCGACTCACTGAACTTCCATACCTTCAATTGGCAACAATAGCAAGAATATTGGGGTTGCGGAAAAAATTACAGAAGATTTATATGGCTGTTTTTAATTGCATTATTTAATTTCATCATGTATTATGTTAACATACTTTCTTTGGAGTAAATTTTAAGTCAAAGGTGAGTTGTTTTTGCAGATATAGAAGGGGTGTCTTATGGGAAATTACGTTATTAAAAGGGTTCTGCTTGCAGTGGTCACATTGTGGCTTGTTGCAACTATTACATTCACATTGATGAATATGGTTCCCGGCGGCCCTTTTCTTTCCGAAAAGGCTCCGTCTGAAGCAACACTGAAAGCTCTCAATGAAAAATACGGGCTGGATAAGCCATTGATAGTGCAGTACAAAAATTACATGGGAAAGCTGTTCCGGGGTGATATGGGACCTTCCATAAAGCAAAGAGGACGTACTGTGAATCAGATTATATCCAGCGGATTCAAGGTGTCGGCAAAAGTCGGAGGGCTGTCTGTCCTGCTTGCCGTTCTGATAGGAGTGCCTCTGGGCAGTATAGCGGCGCTGAACAGGGGAAAATGGATCGACAACGCGATCATAGTGTTTTCGACCTGCGGAATAGCGGTGCCAAGCTTTGTCGTATCGACAATACTCATGATGATACTGAGCGTCAGGCTGAACCTGCTTCCGACTTACGGATTATCGTCGCCGCTGCACTACATCATGCCGGTGATGGCTCTTGCGTTCTATCCGGCATCATACATCACAAGGCTGATGCGGTCGAGCATGCTTGAGGTGCTGGGGCAGGATTATATGCGCACAGCAAAGGCAAAAGGCCTCTCGCAGTTTATTATGCTGTTCAAGCATGCACTGCGTAATGCGGTGCTTCCTGTGGTCACATATTTGGGGCCGCTGCTTGCTTATACGCTTACAGGAAGCTTTGTTGTCGAGAAGATTTTTACGATCCCGGGATTGGGCAATGATTTCATCAGCTCGATCGTAAACAGGGATTACACGCTGATCATGGGTACTACGATATTCCTTGCAGCACTGATCATCATCATGAACCTGATGGTCGACATTGCATACAAGCTGATAGACCCGAGGATCAAACTGAGATAGGGAGGGAGATGAAACTTATGACAGAAAAGAAAAAATCATTCAGTTTGCAGCTCGATGTTTCAGCCTTCCTGCCGGCCGACAGGGAAGAAAGGCAGAGCCTTGTCGTTATGAGAAAGAGCGTCAGTTTCTGGCGCGACGGGCTCAAACGTTTTAAAAAGAACAAGATAGCGATGGCAAGCCTTGCAGTAATCATACTTGTGATGATATTCGCATTCGTAATGCCGGGTATTTATCCATACTCATACGAGCAGCAGATAAGGGGAAGCGAAAATCTTGCCCCGATGCAGTATTCAGAGCAGGAGCTTGCACTCAAAGCTCAGGGAGAGAAAGTGTTCCCGCATATACTCGGCACAGATTCTCTAGGGCGTGATACTATGATCCGTCTCATGATGGGAAGCCGTGTATCGCTGCTGGTAGGTATCGTTGCCAGCGTGCTGGTGCTTTTGATAGGTTCGCTGTATGGATCGATTGCCGGATATTTCGGCGGCAAAACGGATATGATCATGATGCGTTTGGTGGACATTATTTATACTGTCCCGGACATACTGATAATCATACTGCTTATGGTTACTTTGAAATATCCGCTGCAAAGCGTTGCCGATACCGTGCCCGGCTTCGGATGGATCAACACGATAGGCGTCGGCCTTATATGCATATTTATAGTTTTTGCATTGCTATACTGGGTCGGTATGGCCAGGATAGTCAGAAGCCAGATACTGATGCTGAAAGAGCAGGAGTTCGTAACGGCGGCAAAGGCGCTGGGGGCAAGTCATGGCAGGATAATCAGGAAGCACCTGCTGACAAACTGCATGGGAACACTGATCGTTACAACTACTCTGCAGATTCCTGCGTCCATCTTTACCGAAAGCTTCCTCAGCTTCATCGGCATAGGCGTTGCAGCTCCGATGCCGAGTCTGGGTTCCATGGCATCCCAGGCCATTGGAGGGATCGCTTCCTATCCATACAGACTCCTTGCGCCGGCAATAATGATTAGTCTGATCATCCTTTCGTTCAACCTGATTGGCGACGGACTGAGGGATGCATTTGACCCGAAGCTTAAGAACTAATGGATGAGAATTTTGAATTTATAAACAGAGTTTGAGCTATTGACAGAGCTTGAGAGAATTGAACAAAGATTAAGAAATGGTGGACAGAGGTGAGAATTATGGGCAAAACACTGCTTGATATAAAAAATCTGCGCCTTTCATTTTTTACTCCGGCAGGAGAGGTAAAAGCGCTGAATGATGTTTCGATAAAAATGGAAGAGGGCGACGTTCTGGGGATCGTTGGTGAAAGCGGCAGCGGAAAAAGCGTCACGGCATATTCGCTTATGGGCCTCACCGCCTACCCCGGACGGATCACAGGCGGAACCATCGAATTCAACGGACACAGGATAAATGAACTGACAGAGATAGATTTGCGCAGGATCAGAGGCAATGAGGTGAGCATCATTTTCCAGGATCCGATGACAAGCCTGAATCCTGTCTATACGATCGGAAATCAGATAATGGAGGTCATCCTTCTTCATACGAACAAGGACAGGGTACAGGCGTATGACCGCGCCGTTGAGCTTTTGACGCTTGTCGGGATCAATGAGCCGGAAAAAAGAATGAAGCAATACCCGCATGAGCTGTCCGGAGGTATGCGACAGAGGGTCATGATAGCGGTCGCACTGGCCTGCGAGCCCAAGCTGCTGATCGCGGACGAGCCGACGACAGCACTGGATGTGACCATCCAGGCTCAAATACTTGAGTTGATGACAGAACTGAAAGATAAGATCGGAATGTCAATAATAATGATCACGCATGATCTTGGCATAGTAGCGAGCATGTGCAGGAAGATCGCGGTCATGTACGCAGGCAAGATCGTTGAGTATGGTACGACCGACGATATATTCTACAATCCGAAGCATGAGTATACAAAAGGGTTGCTGCGCAGTATACCAAAGCTGAGCGACAAAGAACACAGAAGGTTGATCCCTATTGAGGGAACGCCTGTCGATTTGCTCAATCCGCCTGCCGGATGCCCGTTTGCTCCCCGCTGCGAAAGCTGCATGAAGATATGCATAAAACAGATGCCGGAATATACTCAGATATCTGATGATCATTACAGCGCATGCTGGCTGTTGCAGAAGGAGGAATTCGAGAGAAAGGGGAGGGGCGCATGAGCAGACTGGTAGAGGTAAAAAACCTGAAGCAATACTTCCGCGCCGGAGGAAGTATTTTTCATCCTATATATGTAAAGGCTGTCGATGATGTCAGCTTTTATATCAACAAAGGCGAAACTCTTGGTCTTGTCGGAGAAAGCGGCTGCGGTAAAACTACCACAGGTCGCACGCTTCTCAGACTGTATGAACCGACCGGGGGAATGATAATGTATAACGGGGCCGATATCACAAAGGCTGATATGATGCCTTACAGACGGAAAATGCAGATCGTTTTCCAGGATCCGTACGCAAGTCTTGATCCGAGAATGACAGTAGGAGATATAGTCGGAGAAGCAATTGACATACACAAGCTTACATCAGGCAAAAAGGAACGGAAGGAAAAGATATACGCAATGCTTGAAAGGGTCGGTCTGAACAGCGAGCATGCCAACCGGTACCCACACGAATTTTCAGGCGGTCAGCGCCAGCGTATAGGTATTGCGCGTGCACTTGCGGTGGATCCCGAATTTATCGTCTGCGATGAACCGAT
>CAZQUQ010000132.1:0-8110 GCA_964596445.1 uncultured Oscillospiraceae bacterium | reverse complement strand
AGCCTTTTGATTACAGCGATAGAGACATTCTTTTTTGAAGCCATAGATAGCCTCCTTCATGCTTTATTTATAATAATTATATAACTTTGATATTTTTTTGTCAATATTGCCCCACTCCCCATCATCTGCTAGAATTATCTCTCGAGGAAGTAATTATACATTTTACAGAAGCGGTAATGGCAATGATCATTTTAGAATGCAGCGAAATATGTCTGTCATACGGTACGGACATGATATTGGACAAAGTCAGCTTCAGACTGTCACATGGCGACAAGGCCGGGCTTGTAGGTGTCAACGGCGCCGGTAAATCGACCCTGTTCAAGATAATTACAGGCGACATCCGGCAGGATTCCGGTGAAGTTTTTATGTCCAAAGGTCTTCATCTTGGACATTTGGACCAGAACTCCGGACTCGAATCGGATAATACCATATGGGATGAAATGCTCAAGACCTTTTCATATCTGATATCTGTGGAAAACCGTCTCAAGCAGCTTGAGGCAGACATAAGCAAAGAGAAGGACGAATCGCTGCTCGATCCCATGATGAAGGAATATGACAGGCTGCTGGAGCGGTTTTCCCGCGAAGGCGGTTACGAATATAGCAGCCGCATCAGAGGCGTGCTCCGCGGTCTCGGCTTTGATGAATCGCAGTTCGGCCTGCCTGTAAAAGCGCTCAGCGGCGGACAGAAAACCCGTCTGGCTCTTGCACGGCTTTTACTGGAAGAACCTGATCTGCTATTGCTCGATGAGCCGACGAACCATTTGGATATAGCTGCAGCAGAGTGGCTGGAGGATTATCTGAAGAATTACAGAAAATCTGTCCTTGTTATATCTCACGACAGGTACTTTCTAGATACGGTAGTTACACGGATCATAGAGCTTGAAAACTGTGAATGCACTTCCTACGACGGGAATTACTCGGAATATGCAGTTAAAAAGGCAGAGGCAAGAAAGATGCAGCAAAAGCATTATGAGCTGCAGCAAAAAGAGATCGCAAGGATGGAAGCATTTATTGAAAAGCAGAGGCAATGGAACAGGGAAAGGAATATCATCGCCGCAGAAAGCCGGCAAAAGGCCATTGACAGGATGAAAAAGCTGGAAGCGCTAAAAAGGCTGCCTGGCAGCATCGATATTACATTCAGGAGCAGCATGACGAGCGGAAACGATATTCTGTTTGTCGACAGGCTGTCCAAAATCTTCCCGGGCAAAGAGCTCTTCAAGGATATCTCCTTCGAGATCAGGCGGAAGGAAAAGGTGTTTTTGATCGGTCCAAACGGCTGCGGAAAATCTACACTGCTGAAGATACTCTACGGGAAAATACAGCAGGACAGCGGCAGCTTCGGCTATGGGCACAGGATCATTTTAGGATATTATGATCAGGAACTCGAAGATCTCAATGAAGATAATACAGTGCTCGAAGAGGTCTGGAACGGCAATGATGACCTGAACCATACCCAGATAAGAAACGTACTGGCACAGTTCCTCTTCACAGGCGAAGACGTCTATAAAACGATCGGCGTGTTGAGCGGCGGTGAAAAAAGCAGGGTAGCCCTTGCGAAGCTGATGTTGTCCGGTGCCAATGTGCTGCTGTTCGACGAGCCCACAAATCATCTTGATATAAACTCGAGAGAAGCTCTGGAGGAAGCTTTGCTGTCATTCGACGGTACGATCCTCGCCGTATCCCATGACCGTTACTTTATAAGAAAGCTTGCCACAAGAGTGATCGAGATGGAAGGCGGGAATATAAATGACTACAAAGGTGGCTACCAGTTCTATCTCGACCACCGCAGGCCGCCGGCATCGGATCTGGCGGATGAGAAAGGACGTCCGTTCTCCGTATCGAAGCAGGAACATCTCGAAAGCAAAGAGGACAAGGCAAGAAAAAGAAAACTGGAAAAACAGCTGGCATCATGCGAGGATGAAATAAACAGGGCGGAAGCAAGACTGGCGTCCATTGCTCGGGAAATGTCATGTGAAGATGCTCTCAGCAACCATGTATTGCTGACCGCCCTGCATAACGAGCAGCTTGAACTGGAAAACAAGCTTGAACAGCTTTACATCCGGTGGACGGAATTGTCGGAAGAAGCTGCGGGTCTCATTTGAAATAACTGTCGATCCCTTTTTTGATCGCCTCGGCAATAAGCGCCTGGTACTCATCGGTTCCAAGCTTCTTCTCTTCTTCCGCATTTGACAGGAAACCGCATTCCACTATGGTCGTCGGTGTCCTGAGGTTTTTTATGATAACTATGGGCTGTTTGATCTGCGGTTCACGCTTGTTGCTTTTGTCCACATTGTCTTTCAGCGACTTCTGGATGCATTCGGCCAGTTTTTTGCTTTCAGGCGATTGGTCCGGATAAAATGTCTGTGCGCCGTAATATTGTGATTGCGGAAAGCTGTTGGCATGTATGCTGACTACTATGTGCGCGCCGCTGTTATCCATTATCTCCTTGCGTCTTGTCAGATCCTGAAGCCTCTTGTAATATATGTCCGTGGTTCCTTCCTTGTATACGAGCTTATCCTCTTCACGCGTCATTATCACATTATAATTATCCTTCTCCAGCAGCTCCTTGAGCTTGAATGCGATCTTCAGGTTCAGATCCTTCTCCTTGAGGCCGCTGTAATTGCTGATCTTGCCCGGATCCTCCCCGCCATGCCCGGCATCGACTATGACCGTTTTCCGGTCGGCGGTTTTATTGGCAGCCGCAGCAGTCTGGGAATCCACATTCGTGTTCAGGCTGTAGATAGCCAGCAGCAATGCAAAAATGAGTCCTATCAGGATAATATTCGATTTTCTCATCACGATAATCATAAAAACCCGTCTCCCTATTCAAATTCAATATAAGAATATTCGGGGACGGGTTGGACATATTACAAACACTGTTGCGATGACCGACCAATTCGGTTTTGTCATCCTCGTAAGTCACAGATCGTCGGTCTGCCCTCCAAGGCGCTTTACCGCAGATGCTATATCATAGAAAGTCTGTCTGCTTATGTTTTGTGAATTCCTTTCAAGATAACCGCGGAGCAAGGGGATCGCCCTGCCGTCGCCATATTGGGCCAGACAAGCTGCCGCAACTGATTTGCCAGGCATTTCTCTGAAAGACTTTTTGAGAATAGAATATACCTTATCGGATCTTTCGGTCTTGCCGATCTCTGCCAGAGCCATCAGCAAATATTCCTTTGCTGTTTCGGGCAGATCCGGATCGGTGCTAAGGCTCGCTGCTGTCGTTTCCGGCAGATCCGGACCGCTGTCCAGCCTGGCTGCAATGACACCGATGGAAGCTGATCCTATCTCAATGAGTGCATCCCTGACTGTCTCGCACATAAGGTCGTATGCTTCATTCTCATCAGCAAGCACAGCGATCAGGGGCTCTACAGCTTCCTCCGCTCTCCATTTGCCGAGGATCCTGACTGCCATAACCTGTGGTATAAAGCTGTCATCCACATCAGCCGGAAGTTCTCCGCAAGCTGTTCTGATCAGGAAATCGACCGCCTGTTTGCCAAAGCTGCGAAGTTTGTCCGTATAAACCTGCGGAAGCTCATCATCACATATTACTGCGCCGCTGCTGAATACAGCAGTAATTTCATCAAAATTTGAAATGCCGTCAGTAAATTCAGCCGGCGTCTTCTCGCCCAAAGCTTCCAGCGGAGTATTCAGCCATCTGTCATATCCCTTCTTCAGCATCTCTTGCAGTAAGCTGCCGCTGTCATCGGTATCAGAGCCGTTTTCAGGGTTTGACCTCAGATAAGCATCATATTCTGTTTTTATGGCGGAATTATAGCTTTCGAAAAATACTTCCCAGTATTTGGTCAAATCATTGTCCCCCGGTTTTACTGCTTTTCTTTTTCTTCTTCTTAGGCTCGCTGTCAGTCAATGTCGGATTCCAGGGACTCTTTGTAAAACCCTTCTGCTGTTCCGGCTCCTTTTTCCTTTTGATCAGATCGAAGCCGTAGTGTCCGGCAAGATATCCAAGAGCTGCAATGACGGGGATGGTCAGTATTGCTGCGAAGTAAGACCAGATGGCTTCATTCTGCCATCTTATAATGAAATACAGCGGCCCGAGAAGGGTATTGATGCCCACATGCTTGATACGTTCAGCCACATCATCGCTAAAATGGATGAACGTAAACACCGCAGTGATCAGCGTGATCGGGATGATGCTTATAAGGCCATATACCAGGCCCTTCAGCGGGTAATGAGTATATCCGTATTGCGGCTTCTTCTCCTTTATGGCAAGATCCTTCATATCCCCATAAATAAGAAACAGCATAAACAGGAACAGGAGTGCGCTGTACAGCGGCAGCCAATTATTGAAAGCATCCTTCGTTATCCCCATGAACGGGTAAAGGAATACTGCAAACACGATCATCGCCATAGCATAATCATATATTAATCTGGCACCTTTTCTTATATATATCTTCATACTCAAAACTCCTTTATTGCTTTTGCTTTCTCCTGTCCTTCAAATAAACGCTTCCTGCAATGGACTTCGCTTTTTTCTTGAGTTCCGCAGCTATCTCGCCTACTTGAAGGTGGTTGCTGAATATTCTCTGCTCATTTGATACAACTGCTATAGACAGCGTCATTATAGGATACTTGGTTATGTCGCCCTTTCTGTTGGCAGTGCTGATGAATCCGGCCTTCCTGTCGGACTCGGTATATAATTCCGGAATTCTTTCATCGAATTCCTTGATTATATTCTCACAAAGTACATCGGCGTAATCCGGCAGCGTAACGATCACAAAATCATCGCCGCCGATATGACCGATAAAGTCGCTATTTGAGCCAAATACTTTTACATTGTCCATCAGGATGTCCGCTATGAGCTTAATGGCTCTGTCTCCATGTGAAAAGCCATATGCATCATTATACGCTTTAAAATTATCCACATCCATATATAAAACAGAGAATATCATTTCCTTGGCAATCCTGTAGTTAATCTCCGACTGTATCTCTGTATTTCCGGGCAGACCGGTAAGGGGATTGGCCAGTCTGTTCCTGTCGATCCTAAGGAGGGTATTCATAACTCTGCTCACCAGTTCACGGGGATTGAACGGTTTGGTTATATAATCATCAGCTCCGAGCTCCAGCCCTGTAAGCTTGTCTTCTTCATTGCCCTGTCCGGTCAGCATTATTATCGGCATCAGATTGTTGCTTTCATCTTTTCTCAGCAGCTTGCATACCTCAAAACCATCAATACCAGGCATCACAACATCAAGCAGAACAAGGTCGGGTTTTTCGGTAGCTACCATTTTTATACCATCCACACCGTTATTTGCTGAAACGACTTCATATCCTTTTTCAGTAAGTATGTCTGAAATCATCTTGACCATCAATTCCGAGTCATCGACGACCAGTATTTTCTTTCTGAACATAGCGTACCCCGGCAAAGTTAGTAGTTCTGCTGATTGCTGCCATATTTTCTGCTATACATATCACGCCACTATTATATAATATCATTTTTATTCCATAATACAAGATGAGTAATGCATACAAACCATATAATCTAAAAATATCTTATTTCATAATATTACGCATTTCCCGCAGGCAAGGACCTTATCGAGAAATACGGCGGCAATTTCCGGATCGAATTGAGTGCCGGCATTCCTTCGTATTTCCTCTGCCGCCTCCTCCTCGCTCATTTTTTTCCTGTAGGGTCTCACACTGGTCATTGCATCATAACTGTCGGCAAGGGCGATTATCCTTGCTGCCACAGGTATCGCTTCCGCTTTGAGGCCATTCGGGTAACCGCTCCCGTCCCACCTTTCGTGGTGCAGACGTATACACTCCGCCAAATCGAGCATTTCCCTCGATGAACTGATTATCCTGTATCCTATGGCAGGATGCTTCCTTATTTCATTCCACTCCTGCTCCGTAAGCCTGCTCTGCTTGTTGAGGATGCCGTCGTCAATGGCGATCTTTCCAATATCATGCAGAAGACCGGCAACCTTCAGCTTGCCTATTTCGATCTCGGGAAGCATCAACGCCTTACCGATATTCTGGCAGATCTCACTGACTCTCTTGGAATGCTGTTCCTCCCGGGGATTTTTTTCATGCAGCGCATTTATGACCGCATCAATGACATTGCTGCGCATTCCCTGATTTTCTATGATCTTGTGTTTGTACATATAATCCTCGGCACTTTTCAGCACCTTATAAATGTCTTCGTCCGCCCTGTTCTTTGTATCCCACCCCATGGAAATACTGACCCTGACAGAGTTTACCGATTCATTGGAATAAATGGCCCTTATATTTCTTATAACTTCCTCAGCCCTTTTGGCATCGGTCTTCGGCATAAGGATAACGAACTCATCGCCGCCCCAACGCGCGATCACATCATCGGGCTTACATGCGCTCCGTATACATGCGGCAGCCTTTTGAAGCAGTTTGTCTCCCACATCATGGCCAAAAGCATCGTTCATAAGCTTTAGGCCATTTACATCTCCCAATGCGATCGATATCGGAAGGTTCTCTTCTATATCCATACTCACTGTTGCCTCTTCCAAAAACCTTCTGTTGTAAAGGCCTGTCAGCATATCATGATAGCTCAGGTATCTATACTCACTTTCATTTTGCCTGAGCGCTTCTTCGATCTTGATCCTTTCCCTGATCTCCGCTTCAAGCCTGGCGTTTATTTCCTGAAGCTGGTTTGTTCTCTCTGCTACCCTTTTCTCCAGATCGGCATTCAGTTTCCTTATTTCTTCACCGGCCTTCCGCCTTTCGGCGATTTCCTCGATAAGCTTGGCATTTGCGGCTTCCAGTTCGATATTTACAGTCTCCAGTTGTGTAGTCCCGTATCTGACAAGGTTTTCAAGCTCCGTATTGCTCCTTCTTATCTCTGCTTCCATCATTTCTTTTCTGCTGATCTCATTTGCAAGCGAGATGTTCTTGATCGCATATAAGGTCATCTGTTGGGCAATTGCACAGAGGAATTCACAAACACTTTCAAATTGCATGCCGGACATGCGCTTGACCTTCAAAAGTTCATTTTTGTAGACTTCCCTGTCTACTCCTATCTCATCTGCATATGAAAGCATGTTTTCAATGTCGTAGCCTTCATCGAGGACCTGGCCGATCATCCAGTTGGCGATGTGCCGTCCTTCGACGAAAATGCTCACGCCGCCGTCTATAAGGCCGCCGCTCAGGCACCTCCGGATCCTTGGACCATCGTCATTCGGACTTCCTATTATTGAGTCTGAAAACTGACAGTTTCTGAATCCCTTTTCAGTTTTTCTGATAATATCGCTGCACAGGCTGCAGAAGTTACTGGGTCTGGTTATCGGCTTCCCGTCCGGCTCCGTAATGATGGATGCGACGCCGGTCGCATTTGAGAATAGATCCTGTAGTTTCTGTATCTTTTCAAGGTCAAATATATCTGTAAATTTATATACTGAAGTAATTAACCCAGTTCTGTCATTCATGTCGGATACCCCGCTTGGCTCAAAATAAAAGCATAACATGAAATACTGAAATAAAGAGAACTGTCCCGGCATTTCACTACAAAATTATACATTATTCTACTTGTTTCGACAATCGGGGTCAGGCCTGAATTGTGCCCTTTTCTCAAATAGCTTGAATGGACACTCGGCTGGCAGCGCAATACCTCTATTTTTGCTTGCCATGCCATTCGTCCTCCCGGGATGTGTAATCGGGCAACCTGGCGAGCATCATTTTTTCTCCATCTGTGCAACTACTTACTTCCATTCCGTTGATTAATATATTGTAAAGTATCATCATGCATTTTATTTCTGAGAATGAAACATTTTGGACTGGTATGAGAATAAAACATTTTGGACTAGTACAGGAATAACACTTTGGCCTGGTATCAGTTTTCTGTACCAAATTTCAACTTTTGGGCAGGCATTCGACGTAAAACACTTACAAGGTTTACATAACTCACCATTTATCTGTATTATGGATGTTTATACAAGAAAAATCCTGTGTCCAGGTGCCCAAAAGTTGAAAAATGGTACAGACTTCATACGAATTATCAAATGATGTGCCCAAAAGTTGAAAAACGGTACAATAATGACAATAAAAAATACCAAACCCCGAAGGGTTTGGTATCGTTGGAGGCGCCACCCAGACTTGAACTGGGGAATCAGGGTAT
>CAZQUQ010000131.1:0-8116 GCA_964596445.1 uncultured Oscillospiraceae bacterium | reverse complement strand
CCCTCTGATTTCCTGAGTCTCTGGCAGCCTTCTGATTTCTTAGGTTTCCTTCAGTCTTTCTGTTACACTGCTGCCTTCAGTCTATGCTGGCTTGATCCACATGTGTCCATGAACACATCATAGTGGTTTCATGAATTGCTGCGTCCAGTAACACACGCCGTTTTTGTTTTTTGCCAGTCCGACGCCGATCTCAGTGTACGAACGGCTTAAAATATTATTCCTGTGACCGGGTGAGTTCATCCAGTCTCTCATCACTTCAGCAGGTGTTTTCTGACCGTAGTCTATAATTTAACCCGCAGCTGAAAAACGCAGTCCGAAATTCTCCATCATTTGAAATGGTGTTCCATATGTTGGCGAATTATGAGAGAAGTAACCCTTGTTTGCCATATCAGCTGACTTATAACGTGCGACCCTGCTAAGCTGCCAGTTGATTTTCAATGCCGGAAGCCCTGCTTTGGCTCTTTCAGCGTTGACGAGCCTTGCAACTTCGTTTTCCTGTGTGCTGGTAGTCACGGTCGGTATCGTTATTTTTTGCCCGGGGTATATCAAGCTTGGGTTCTTGATCTGCGGATTGGCTGCGATGATCTCGCTCATGCCGACCTGATGCTTGACCGCTATTTTCCAGATCGAATCCCCTCGCTGTACAGTATAGGTCGATTGGGCGAAAACCGACGGGGAAAAAAGCAATATGAAAATTAATATCAAGACCGCTCTCTTTTTCATTTTATCACCTCAAAATTATGATTTGAAAAATGGTCGTCAAAAATGCTGGTAAAATAAAATATGTCTGGGAAATCATGCATCGGGAATGAAGATCCCGAAACCTCGAAATTTTGCATTGATCAGCAGGGTTCAAACGATCGGTATCCCCGTTCATACTTGACTTTCGTGAAGCTTTAATAAATAATTATTACGGAAGCAGATGAAACAGATCTGAAGATCCGGAGGAAGGATACAAATGACAAAGGGTAAAAAACCTGGTGTCTATGACAATGAGAGCATTTCATCTCTAAAAGGAGCGGACAGGGTCCGTTTGAGGCCTGGTGTCATATTCGGCTCGGATGGCATCGAAGGCTGCCAGCATTCTTTTTTCGAAATCCTGTCAAACTCGATCGATGAGGCCCGCGATGGTTACGGGGACAGAATCGAGGTCATTCGCCACAGCGACAAGTCCATTACTGTAAAAGACTACGGGAGGGGCATCCCTGTCGATTTTAACCCAAAGGAGAATCGTTATAACTGGGAGCTTGTTTTCTGTGAATTGTATGCGGGCGGAAAGTATAATAACAACACGGGCGAGAATTATGAGTTCAGCCTCGGCCTGAATGGACTTGGCAGCTGCGCTACCCAATACAGCTCCGAATACATGGATGTGACTGTATTCAGAGACGGTTACAGATATGACCTCCATTTTGAAAAAGGTGAAAATGTCGGCGGCCTGATCAAAGAGAAATGCAAGTATGAGAGCACAGGGACGATCCAGACATGGAAGCCTGACCTGGATGTGTTCACGGACATCGATATCCCGCTGGATTATTTTATCAATACTATGAAAAAGCAGGCGGTCGTAAATGCCGGGCTTAAATTTATCCTGACCGACGAAGCAAGCGGCGAGACATATGAGTTTGCCTATGAAAACGGCATCATTGACTATATTAACGAAATAGGCGGCGATAAGAACTTTACAGGCATTCAGTTTTATGAAACGACGGTAAAAGGGCGCGACAGGGAGGACAAGCCGGAATACAAGGTCAAAATGCAGATAGCGTTCTGCTTTAACAATGAGATAAACCTGCTTGAATATTACCACAATTCCAGCTTTCTTGAACACGGCGGTTCACCTGACAGGGCAGTAAAAGCCGCATTTGTCAATGAACTGGACAAGTGCATCAGGAATAAAGGGAAATATAACAAGGATGAAGCAAAGATAACTTTTGCCGATATCCAGGACAGCCTCATACTTGTAACGAATTCATTTTCGACGATAACCAGCTATGAAAATCAGACAAAGAAGTCTATCACCAACAAGTTCATACAGGAGGCCATGACTGATTTTCTGAAGCAGCAGCTTGAGGTATACCTGATAGAAAACAAGCTGGAAAGCGATAAGATCGTAGAGCAGGTTTTGGTCAACAAGCGCAGCCGCGAAACTGCAGAGAGGACCAGGATCAATATTAAGAAGAAACTGGGCGGAACGATCGATATATCGAACAGGGTCAAGAAGTTTGTCGACTGCAGGACAAAGGATGTCAGCAGGCGTGAGCTTTACATCGTTGAGGGAGACTCTGCGCTGGGTTCCTGTAAAATGGGCAGGGATGCCGAGTTTCAGGCTATAATGCCTGTCAGGGGCAAGCCACTGAACTGCCTTAAGGCTGAATATGACACCATATTTAAAAATGAAATAATCGTTGACATTCTAAAGGTACTTGGCTGTGGAGTGGAGATCAAATCAAAGCATAACAAGGATCTGAACACATTCGACCTGAACAACCTCAGGTGGGACAAGATCATAATCTGTACGGATGCGGATGTAGACGGGTTCCAGATCAGGACGCTTATCCTTGCCATGATCTACAGACTCGTACCAACGCTCATACAGGAAGGCAGGGTGTATATCGCCGAGTCGCCTTTGTTTGAAATAACATGTAAGGGGAAAACTTACTTTGCTTACTCTGAAAAAGAAAAAGCGCAGATACTGGCGAAGCTGGACGGAAGCAAATACACGATACAGCGCTCGAAGGGCCTTGGCGAAAATGAACCTGAAATGATGTGGCAGACGACCATGAACCCCGAAACGAGAAGGCTGATAAAAATCGTGCCGGATGACGTTGAGAAAACGGAGCTTATGTTTGATTTGATGCTGGGGGATAACCTCCAGGGCAGGAAAAGCTTCATCGAGGAAAACGGCATGCGCTATCTGGACATGATCGACGTGAGCTGATTTGCTTGAGTCGGCGTGGGGGTGTCTTGGGGGGGGTCGGTTCTCAGCTTTTTGCCAGGGTGGGACTACAGGATGACAGTACGATAACGTTGATAAGATTACGGGGACGGTTCTCACTTTTTTAGCATTATATTAATGCATCTGTAGACGCTATTACTTATGGAGAGACTAGTATGCAATTTAGAAGTGAGAAGTAACCTGAAAGGCAAATCTCGGAAAAGCAAAAAGGTGAGAAGCGTCCCCGAAAAGCAGTTCTCGGGAAAGACAAAAAGGTGAGAAGCGTCCCCAAAAGACCAAAAGAGCAAAAGAAAGCCAACGGGAAGAAGGGTGCTGATATGGCAGATAAAAATTATGTTTTGCAGAAAATTCCGGATACGATAGAGCAGAACTTCATGCCCTATGCGATGAGTGTTATCGTTTCCAGGGCGATACCGGAGATTGACGGATTCAAGCCGTCTCACAGGAAGCTGCTCTATACCATGTATAAAATGGGCTTAATGACGGGCAGCCGTACAAAGTCGGCTAACATCGTCGGACAGACCATGAAGCTGAATCCCCATGGCGACCAGGCAATTTACGAAACCATGGTCAGGCTGACCAGAGGCAACGGTGCGCTGCTCCATCCTTACATAGATTCCAAGGGCAACATGGGCCGCCAGTATTCCAGGGACATGCAGTATGCTGCGCCGCGTTACACCGAGGCAAAGCTGGAAAAAATATGCGAAGAGCTGTTCCGCGATCTGGATAAAAACTCGGTTGATTTCGTCGACAATTATGATGGGACCATGAAGGAGCCGACTTTGCTGCCTGCAACATTCCCGAGCGTTCTGGTCAACGCCAATCAGGGAATAGCAGTCGGCATGGCCAGCAATATATGCAGCTTTAACCTCAAGGAAGTGTGCGATGCGGCTATAGCGTATATAAATGATGAAAATGCCGATCTGATGCAGCACATAAAGGCACCCGATTTTTCGACCGGAGGCAGCCTGATCTACAATGAACGGAGCATGCGCGATATTTTCGAGACCGGACGGGGCAGCTTCAAAATAAGGGCGAAATACAGATATGACAAGCGCAACAGCTGCATAGAAATATTCGAAATTCCCTATACTACCACGTCGGAGGCCATCATAGAGTCAATTATCGACCTGGTCAAAAACGGCAGGATCAAAGATATTGTCGACGTAAGAGATGAAACGGATCTGGACGGATTGAAGATAACTCTGGACATCAGAAAAAGCTCGGATCCCGACTCCATTATGAACAAGCTGTACAAGCTGACCACCCTCCAGGATACATTCAATTGCAATTTCAACATACTCGTTTCCGGCAGCCCTAGAGTTATGGGTATCAGAACGATACTGAAGGAGTGGCTCGATTTCAGGATAGGCTGCATTAAGCGGCAAACGCTGTACGATATTCAGAAAAAGGAAGAGAAGCTCCACCTGCTCCTTGGCCTTCGTAAAATCCTGCTTGATATCGATAAAGCGATAGCCATAATCCGGAACACCGAAAATGACTCGATGGTAGTGCCCAACCTTATGGAAGGCTTTGATATAGACAGAACTCAGGCTGAGTTCATTGCAGAGATAAAACTCAGGAACCTGAACCGTGAATACATCCTCGATAGGGTTGGCGAAGTCGATACTCTGCAGAATGAGATTGCCGATCTGAAAGACTTGTACGGCAGTGAAAAACGGATAAAGAAGATAATCATCAAACAATTGGGCGAGGTGTCAAAAAAATTCGCTCAGCCAAGAAAAACAGAAATTATACATGAGGACAATGTTGAAGAAATTACAGAAGAGCATATGATTGAGGACTATAATCTCAAGCTGTTCCTGACCGAGCAAAACTACATCAAGAAGATTCCTCTTGTGTCTCTGCGTGCAAATCCCGAGCACAAGCTGAAGGACGATGATGCAATAGTACAGGAGCTTGAAACGCATAATAAGGCCGAACTTCTTCTGTTTTCCGACAAACAGACTGTATATAAGCTCCGCGCATATGACATACCGGACTGCAAAGCCAGTTCATTGGGCGAATATCTGACCAATATGCTTCAGCTTGAAAATGACGAAAAGATAATTTATATTACCGCAACAGACAATTACACCGGCTGGATGCTTTTCTCGTTCGAAAACGGCAAAAGCGCAAAAATCACGCTGGAGAGCTACGCAACGAAAACGAACAGAAAGAAGCTGGCAAATGCCTATTCCGGGTTGTCGCCGCTTGTCGACATAAGGTTTCTCGAAACCGACACCGAGCTTGTTGCCTATAGCAGCATAAACAAGGTGCTCATATTTGACACCGCCAACATCAATGCAAAAACGACCCGTGACTCTCAGGGCGTTCAGGTCATGAAGGAGAAGAAAGGGAGCAGGATGTGCATGATAAAGACGATCGAAGAGTCGGGCATTAAGAATCCCGATTATTACCGTACCCGGAGCATCCCTGCGGTCGGCTGCTATTTCAGGGAAGAAGATGCGGAGAGCAAGCAGCTGACATTCGAGTTGGAGTGACAGGGCGAACTGGAGTGACAAGCCGGTATGTTTGTTGATGAGACAATCGGGAGCCGGATTCGTATATTGCAATAAAAGAAAACATTTGAGGTAATTGGCTTGAAAAGTAATGATTCACAAGGAAACAATGAACCAAACGAAAGCATTATTGCTGAGGAAACGAAAAGTAATAAAGGCTTGAAACTGGCAATCAATATTATTCCGCTGGCGTTGTTTATTGGATTGCTGGTTTTTCTGTGGGTGCGGTTCGGCCATGAACTTACTGAACTGGCAAGCAAACCTGAGAAGCTGAGAGAAGTGCTGAACTCATACGGTTGGTCCGGGATCCTGGTGTTCATAGGAATACAGATAATACAGGTCGTTGTGGCTGCAATTCCCGGGGAGTTCGTACAAATCGCGGGCGGCTACATATACGGGACAGTCTTTGGTACATTATACTCATTGGCCGGAATAGTTGCCGGTTCCGTTATTGTATTTTTCTCTGCCCGTATTTTGGGATACCCTGTCGTAAAGCTGCTCGTACCGCAAAGACAGCTTGAGCGGTTCAGCTTTATGCTCAACAGCCGGAAGTCCGACGCCGCTATGCTGATATTGTTTCTGATACCCGGCATTCCGAAGGACATCCTTACATATATTGCAGGCATAACACCGGTAAAACCACTGAAATTTTTCGTGATAATCACTATTGGCAGGCTGCCGGCCTTATTGGGGTCGTCATTCATTGGACACAATACACAGATGGGCAATTACGGTATCGTTATTGCCGTATCTGCAGCCGCAGTTATCTTGTTTTTTGCCGGTGTGATTTTCAGGAACAGAATAATCGACTGGACACATAAGCTGATAAAAAAGGATAAAATGCCGGAGCAAGGCTCCAAATAAACGCTTTCAGCCGTTTGGCACTTTATCCCTGAACGATCAGGTCTAGTTGCTTTCCTGCTATAGATCATTCCGTACTTATCCGATTATCTGAAAAATTCATTGTACAGCGCTTTGAGAGCCCTATTGCGCTCATAATCCTTTATGCCGAAGATCATGCTGACTTCGGAGGGTCCCTGGCTGATCATATCGAGATTTATCTTTTCCCTGGCCAATGCGCCTGAAGCTCTGGCAGTTATGCCAACGGTATTTCGCATGCCTTCTCCTACGATCATTACCAGTGCAAGATTCTTTGATACGGAAATATCATCGACTGCAAGCTCTTGCCTGATCCGCTCAACGATCCTCTTTTCCTTGTGTTCGTCAAGATGGTTCTGCTTTAGTATTATCGTAATGTTGTCTATTCCTGACGGCATATGCTCGAATGGGATATGCTCTTCCTCAAGGATCTGCAGTAATTTGCGGCCAAATCCGATCTCACGGTTCATCAGATATTTGCTCAGGTAAATGAAGCAGAATCCTGTATCACCGGCAATTCCGACAACAGGTTCGGTTATGTTGTGGCGTTCTTTTACTATAGTAGTTCCGGGAGCTGACGGATTGTTGGTATTCTTGATCCTGACAGGGATACCCTTTTCAAATACAGGAACGAGAGCTTCTTCGTGGAATACGCTGAAACCTGCATATGAAAGCTCGCGCATTTCTCTATATGTCAACTCGCGGATCGGCTTGGGCGATTCGATCAGATTCGGATTTGCGGAGTATACATTATCTACGTCGGTGAAATTTTCATAAAGGTCGGCATCCACTGCGGCAGCAAGAATGGAGCCTGTGATATCGGAGCCTCCTCTTGGGAGGGTGACCACTTCTCCATTGGGAGAATAACCGAAAAAGCCTGGGAAAATCGCTATTCCGGGGCAATTTGCAAGTGACTTCAGATTCTCATATGACTGAGGTAAAACCTGTGCGTTTCCGAACTCATCACTGAGCAGCAGACCGGCATCCCTGGGGTTGACATAATGAGCATTGACACCGATGCTTTGAAGGTATGCGGCGATAAGTTTTGCGCTGTTGTCCTCGCCGGCGGCTTTCAAATTGTCCATATACCTGTCTTTATTTGACTTGTCACTGTTCACACGAGTTCTGAGATCATCCGAAATCAACTGAATTATGTCATCAGACAACCCAAGTTCATTTGCAATTTCTGCATATCTTGATATTACAGCCTGCATTTCACTTTCAGCATTGCCTTTTTCAAGTCCGGCTTTTGCACATGCGATCAGCATATCAGTTACCTTCACATCATCGCCGGTGCGCTTGCCGGGAGCTGAAACAACAACTATCCTGCGCTCAGGGTCTGAAGTGACGATCGCGCATACTTTTTTTATTTGACTGGCAGCTGCCAGAGAAGTGCCTCCAAACTTTGCAACCTTCATTCGATCAACTCCCAATGCATTTCATTTCATCCTATTATCACACCATACAAAAGGTTATGTCAATAAAAAATAAATTTTAATAAAGCTAAAAAGATGTGCTTGCGAACATTTGTTTTGTGATATAATGTGTGGGGACGGCTCTCACCTTTTTAGCATTTGATGGGCGGACCGGCTGGGGGACGGTTCTCACCTTTTTAACATTTAATTAGGTTGAAGGATTACTAAAAAGGTAAGAATGTGAGAAGCGTCCCCAAAAGGGAAGTGGCTCCGATATGTGAAAAAGGTGAGAAGCGTCCCCAAAAGGGAAGTGGCTCCGATATGTGAAAAAGGTGAGAAGC
>CAZQUQ010000130.1:0-8242 GCA_964596445.1 uncultured Oscillospiraceae bacterium | reverse complement strand
ATGTTCCTGTTCGTAAAAGGTATGCTGTTCCTGTCCAGTATGTTCCCTCTGATCCTCTCAATGCCCATACTGGAAACTCTTTGTCTGAATGCAGCTTCTTCGAGAGATCTGTCAGGTATAAACTGGATCACGGCTATCCTCAATATCAGATAAAGAAACAGCGTCAGAATGATGACACCAAGTATCAATGCTCTTCTGGAAGGCAAATAAAAACCCCTTTCAACGGTAATAATATGATTCTTGCCGTCAAAAAGGGATCATATTCAGGTGATCAGGCTTATTGACTCAAGCTGCCGACCCGATCCTTCACACCAGTTGATTCGATCGAACAATCCTGCCGACCTAATCTCCCTGGTTCGCTGACCTGTCGATCAGACTTCTGAGCTGACCGATCGATCCTTCTGGTCTGCTTTGCGCCTCAGCATCGCATATGGCTCGACAGGCTCCATCGGCATGTAAACAGTCATTTGCGGATGGGGTGCCGTCGCTATTTCCTCGCCCTCTTCATTCCTCATTGCAGTGACTTTATGGATGCGGTAAGGTCCTTTTGGGCTGACTACCTCAAGCTCGTCTCCGGCTGCAAACCTGTTGCGCTGCTCTATCGTGGCTATCCCGGACAAACTGTTATAGGCAGTTACAAGACCTACAAAATCGTAATCCCTGATATATGAGCTGGACTCGTATATCTGCTCTTTTCCAGTAGGTTTGCCCATGAAAAATCCTGTTGTATATTCTCTGTGACTGGCCTTCGACATCTCCTCAAGCCACACGGGATCGAAGCTGTAGCCTTCCGGGCATTCCAAATATGCATCAAGTGCTTCTCTGTATGCTTTGACCACAGTTGCGACATAGTATGAGCTTTTCATCCTTCCCTCTATCTTGAGGCTCGATATGCCGCTTTCTATTATTTCCGGCATATACTCTATCAGACAAAGGTCCTTTGAGTTGAAAATATATGTGCCTCTTTCGTTTTCATATACCGGCATATACTCGCCGGGCCTTTTCTCTTCTACCAGATAGTATTTCCATCTGCATGGATGGGCACAGAGGCCTCTGTTCGAATCACGGCCGGCCATGTAGTTGCTCAGCAGACAACGGCCGGAATATGATATGCACATGGCTCCGTGGATAAACATTTCGAGTTCCAGGTCGGGCGGCGTATTTTTTCTTATTTCCCTGATTTCATCCAGTGAAAGCTCCCTTGCAAGTATGATCCTTTTAACACCATGCCTGTGCCAGAAAGCCGCACTCCTCCAGTTGGTGTTGTTTGCCTGGGTGCTCAGATGAAGCTCCATATCCGGCGCTTCCTGGCGGAGCAGCTCAAAGATGCCGGGATCTGAAAAAATCACCGCATCGACGCCCATTTCCCTTACCTGCCTGATGTATTCGGCCATCCCCTTGAAATCCTCATCATGAGGTATTATGTTCATTGTGAGATAGACCTTTTTGCCCCTTTCATGGGCAAATGAGATACCCTCCATGAGCTCATCACGGGAAAAATTGCCCGCGGACGCCCGGAGCCCATACTCTTCACCGCCAAGGTAAACAGCATCCGCTCCATACATGACCGCCATTTTCAATTTTTCAAGGTTGCCCGCAGGAGCAAGCAGTTCCGGTACTTTTATTGGTCCTGCGCCGCTGCCGGATCCTGTGCCGCTGCTCGGTTTAATTTTCGAATGTGTCTTCCCGTTCATCGCTCCATCTCCGTTTCCATACGCTTGTATGACAGTGCAACTCCGTCACCGACAGCCAGGATGCTCGTGTCCAGCTGAGGGTTTTCACAGAGGATATCAAGATATGTGCGCATCCTGTTCACTATCGTTCTCTTTCTCCTAACGACCAACTCATCATTGGCCACCATCCCCTTATACAGCACATTGTCCGATATCAGCAGACCGCCGCACTTCAGCATTCTGAGGCAATCGGGCAAAAAAACCGGGTACTGGCCTTTTGCAGCATCCATGAATATCATATCATAAGTCTTGTCCAGACAAGGCAGTACATCGGCGGCATCGCCCGCCAGTACGGCAATAGTATTTGCCAACCCGGCCTTTTTAATATTCTCGTGCGCTTTGAGCAGCATCCTCTCATCCCTCTCAACGGTATCGATCCTGCCGCCATCCGCCAGGATGCCGGAAAGCAGAATTGCCGAATACCCTATTGCAGTGCCGATCTCAAGTATCCTGGAAGGCTTGACCAGTCTGCCAAGCACGATCAGCAGACTTGCCGTTTCAGGCTTTATAACGGGCACATGATGCTCGAGCGCATACTGCTCCATTTCTCTCAAAAGCCCATCTCCGGGCCTTGGCATTTTCATCATTAATCCATTGATTTCATCATTGTGCAGCATTGCTTTTCCTTTCAGTATAATCCTGCTTATCGGCCAATATGATCGATCATATGATCGACTAATAAAGAGGCTGCCTATGCAGCCCCTTTGGATCATTTCTGTGAATACTTGTTTATATTTGCCTGATGTTCCTTGAAAGTCTTGGCAAAGGCATGTCCTCCTGTGCCGTCTCCCTTTGCTACATAATAATAGTATGGCGTATCATCAGGATTGACTGCAGCTTTTATGGAAGCCTCGCCCGGACAGCAGATGGGTCCCGGCGGAAGCCCTTCATACAGGTAAGTGTTGTACGGATCGTCTATTTCAAGATCAGCATACAGCACCCGTTCTTTATAGGATCCGGTGTTTTTCAGGAGGATATACTGTATCGATGCGTCCACCTGGAGCTTCCTTAATGAAGCATCCTTGCTCTTGAGCCTGTTGTACAGCACCCCTGCAATAATATGGCGGTCGTCGGGATCCTTTGCTTCCCTTTCGATTATGGATGCCATAATGAGCACCTTGTCCATGTCCATCTCGACAGGCAGGTTCGGGATCATTTCACGGTACTGGTCCTTGAACTTCTTGTTAAAATTGTCCAGCATTTTGGTTATTATCTCTTTGTCGCTGGCATTGTAGTCATATTCATAAGTATCGGGGAACAGGTATCCTTCAAGCCTGTATTGCCTTTTTGGCAGATTCTTCAGAAAATCATAATCAAAATCGGCCGTATTTGCAGTCTCAATAAATTTTGCCTTGTCTTTTATGATCTTGTTGCTGTAAAGTATGTCCACTATCTGAGTGAATGTCTTTCCTTCGGGGATCATGACCTTCCTTGTGGCCGGGTTCGACGAAAGGACCCTCATCATTTCATCATAGCTCAGATCACTGCTGATGATATGTGTGCCTGATCTGTATGTCCCGTCATATCCGTTTATCTTTGACAAGAGCTTGAAAACGATCTCATTCTTGATCAGGTTTTGCTCTTTCAGTTTTGCTGCTATGTGTGACGTACTTGCTCCTCTTTCGATGACGAACTCGACTCCCTTGCTCTCATCGACGACTATTTCCTGCTGCGTGCTGGCAGCAAGATAATTTTTCATTACGTAGTCGTAGGAAAATGTTCCGCAGACCACTGCTATGGAAACAAGCATCACAAATACAAACAAGGAAACCATAAGTCTTCTGAGTTTTTTATGCTTTTTCTTCTTTACGGGAACGGGGCTTTGCTTCTTTTGGGTTTTCTTCACAGCAGTATTGGTATTCCCCGGTTTTCGTACATCCTGCCAATCCATTCGCTCACCTCCGTATGACCATGCATGTCACACTGCCCTGATCATAGCTTGCTTCTTGCTTTTGCTCTTTGCTCGGTATCCAGGATCCTTTTCCTGAGCCGGATATTCTTTGGTGTTACTTCTACAAGTTCATCATCGGATATGAACTCAAGTGCCTGTTCCAGGCTCAGTATCCTTGGCGGCGTAAGTCTCAATGCCTCATCGGAGCCTGAAGCCCGCATGTTCGTGACATGTTTCTTTTTGCAAACGTTTACAACGATATCTTCATTTCTTGCATTCTCCCCAACGATCATGCCTTCGTATACCTTTGTTCCGGGAGTAATAAAGAGATTTCCCCTCTCCTGGGCATTGTACAAACCGTATGTTACTGCTTCGCCGTCTTCCCAGGCCACCAGTGAACCTCTCTGCCTGCTAGAAATATCTCCCTTGTAGGGCTCATGCCCGTAGAATATATGATTCATTATACCATTGCCCTTCGTATCGGTCAAAAACTCCGATCTGTAGCCGATCAGCCCTCTTGCGGGGATCTTGAACTCCAGCCTCATATATCCTTCCGCTGCTGAATGCATGTTCACCATTTCAGCTTTGCGGGTGCCCAGCTTTTCCATTACGACTCCCATGAAATCCTCAGGCACGTCGATCATCAGCAGCTCTATCGGTTCATACTCGACGCCGTCTATTTCCTTCATGATGACCTTGGGTTTGGATACCTGGAACTCAAAGCCCTGCCTTCTCATCGTTTCAATGAGTATCGACAGGTGCAGTTCTCCTCTTCCGGAAACTTTGAAGGAATCCGGGCTTTCCGTTTCCTCGACCCTGAGGCTCACATTCGTTTCCAGTTCCTTGAACAGACGGTCCCTCAGATGTCTTGACGTGACATATGTGCCTTCCCTTCCTGCAAAAGGACTGTTATTTACGCCGAACGTCATGCTGAGGGTAGGTTCGTCGATATTTACGAAGGGCAGCGGTTCCGGTGCTTCAACGTCGCAGATCGTCTCTCCTATATTTATATCGCCTATCCCAGAAACTGCTACAATATCACCCAGTCCGGCCTCCTCACACTCAACCCTCCTGAGGCCTTCAAACTTATATATCCTGCTGGCCTTGGCCTGATACGTGCTGCCGTCCTTTTTACATATCACAGTCTGCTGTCCCGTCTTTATACTTCCCCTGTCTATCCTTCCTATTGCGATCCTTCCCACATAATCATCATAATCTATGTTGGAAACCAGGAGCTGAAGCGGTTTGTCTCCTTCTCCTGAGGGTGCGGGGACATACTCTATTATCGTCTTGAACAGTGGCTCCAGATCCTTCTTTTCGTCTTCGAGCCGCATCACAGCGTATCCTTCCCTTGACGACGCATATACTACGGGGAATTCCAGCTGATCATCATCAGCTCCCAGTTCTATGAACAGATCCAGTACTTCGTCGATAACCTCTGCTGGTCTTGCCTCCGGTCTGTCTATCTTATTGACGATAACGATCGGCTTTAAGTTCAACTGCAGAGCTTTTCTCAGTACAAACCTGGTCTGGGGCATCGGCCCTTCGAATGCGTCGACAAGCAGCAACACGCCATCCACCATTTTGAGCACCCGCTCGACTTCTCCTCCGAAATCCGCATGGCCGGGCGTATCAACGATATTTATCTTTGTACCCTTATATCTGACGGAAGTATTTTTAGCCAATATCGTAATGCCGCGTTCCCGCTCAAGATCATTGGAATCCATAACGCGTTCCTGCACCTGTTCGTTATCTCTGAATATGCCGCTCTGACGGAGCATTCCATCGACCAGCGTTGTCTTTCCATGATCTACGTGAGCAATGATCGCTATATTTCTGATTTCTTCTTTTTTGTCTGCCACAGTTTTCGTCCCTTCCAGTCCATAACTGCAAAGCCAATTTCTTAGACTTGCAATCAGCAGTTTTTGTTGCATCCAAACTCAGCTTTAGTATATTCCGGGCCGAATGCCCGAATGCAACACGTAAAATTTTAAATTATACATAAATCAATGTCAATAAAATCAAAAAACTAACGCAGGCAAATAACGGGCAGCTGATCTGCTGCCCGCTGGTCCATATGACGTTTATTGGATTTCGATCCTATTGGATTTTACTCAATATATCGAATGCAGTTCTATTCGTAGGTTGCGGCAGTCTCCATCAGAATATCGCCGTATCCGGCCCCATCAACAAGCTCGAGAAATATCGCAACGACATTTGAATCAAACTGCGTACCTGCTCCATTTAGCAGCTGCTGTTTCGCTTCCTCGAAATTCAGCTTGGATCTGTAGAGCCTGTCGGACATCATCGCATCAAATGCATCTGCGACAGATATTATCCTCGCCAGCAATGGTATCTCCTCTCCAGCCAGCCCCTCCGGATAGCCGGTTCCGTCTATCCTTTCATGGTGGCTTTTTACAACAGGGACCACATCCTTGAACATCGAAACTGCAGATAAGATCCTGGCACCCTTGAGCGGATGCTTCTGGATCTCCTTAAGCTCGCTGTCATTCAGCCTGTCGTTTTTCAGAAGTATATCGTCGGCTGTCCCTATCTTGCCGATATCATGGAAAATCCCGCTTATTCTGAGCGTCTCCAAATCCTCCGGAGACAAGCCCATAGCCCTGCCTATTTTTTGTGAGTAAAATGCAACTCTGTCGGAATGGCCTCTCGTATAGATATCCTTGGCATCGACTGCCTGTCTGAGCGCTTCTATCGTATCCATATACCTCAGCTTAAGCTGATCGTACGTTTTGTTCAGTTCATCGTTCTTCATATTCACCAATGAATGCAAAAATGCATTATTGATGGACGATGCGGCCTGATTTGTGTATATTTCCAGCAGCTTCACACCCTCTTCGCTGGTTCTTCCCTCTACGTATATCACTCCGATCGTCTGATTCATTTCATTGATCAGCGGAAGGATCAGCCCATCATCAAGATCCACCCTCTGCTTTGTTATCCTTGAATATCCGATATGCTCCATCAGGTTTGGGCTGAGCATCTCCATGAAATGGGTTATCTCAGCCTTGAACTTGCCTATGCCCTTGAATATGCTCTTATTGCCTTCAGCTATGTCCGTAGTGTCATCTACAAGAATGAATGCATTTTCACTTTCGACCAGAGGCATCAGTTCACGAAGTATATCTTCAAGTATCATATCGATGGGCTGCAGCGAGTATATCTTCGGTACTGCCTGCAGGATCTCATTCAGGCCGTCTCTGAACATCTTGATAGTCTTCATCTGCGATATCGACTTGATGCCGGATTCCACCAGCAGCAGGAGCTGATCGAAGCGATCGCTCTTTTCGCAATACCCTTGTATGTCGAGGGCTTTGATGGTCTCCAACGGGGGCGCAAGGTCCTTATGCCCGGTCAGGAGCAGTATGTATATTTCCTTATTGAATTCTCTGATTCTTTGTACGACTTTGTCTCCATGTATCGGATACATGAGGTAGTCAAGTATGAGCAGGTCAAAGTGCTCCTTTCTGACCCTTTCTATGGCTTCAAGCGGATCTACGATGCCGGTAAAGTCATAGCCGCTCCGTTTCAGTATGACTGAAAGTGAATCGATTATGCCTATTTCGTCATCCACGACAAGTATCTTGTAGTTGAGCGAATGCGATGATGCTCTTTTTCTCATAATACTACCTCCTCATTTCCGTATGTTATGCACGGTATGGATATGAAGAATGTCGTACCACAGCCTTCCTTCGTCATGAATGACATATTCCCTCCAAAACGTCCTTTAATGGTGGAATACGACATGTACAGCCCAAGTCCGGTACCGTTTTTGCCTTTTGTAGTTATCATCTCCTTGAATAACCGGTTTGCGACATTTTGCGGAATCCCCTTTGCATAATCCCTGAATATGAACTCCACATTGTCGCCGCTCCGCGTTATCTCAAGGTCGATCTTTCCGCTTTCTCCTTCGTATGCCTGCATAGCGTTGATAATAATATTATCGAACACTTGAACCAGGTTGTTTACCTCGCCTTTCAGCTCGGTCTTCATATCGATCTGTGAATGTACGTTCAGAACACAGTGGTATCTCTTCAACTCATGCCTGAGCAGCAATTCGACACGTTTGATAACTTCATCGATCGTAAACTTGATGGTGCTGGATGCAGTCATTTGCACCGCCTGTCCCTTGACAGCAGATATGACGTCGGACATATACGCACAGTAAGGCTTCATCTTATCGAGCCATGTCAGCATATCTTTTGCGATCTCCTGATGATCCTGATCAGTGACGCTCTTGTCGCCTATGGAGTCTCTGTATTCGTATGCCAGGTCCTTCAACGCTTCAATTGCTCCGGAAATCGACATTATGGGGGTCCGCAGGTTATGAGCTATCCCGCCGATCAACTGCCCCAGCGAAGCAAGCCTCTCCTGCTCTATAAGGATCGCTTGCTTTTCCTTTAGTTCATCAATACTCTTTTTTTCCAAACTTTGTATTTTATTGAAGGCTATAACTAACTCGCCTATCTCGTCATTTGATGTGACAGCAAGTTTCTTATCAAAAGTTCTCCCTTCACCTTTTGCTATTTCCTCCAGATTCAAGGTTACTCTTGATATGTCATCAGCTAAAGTTCTAGCAAAATATAGAATAACTATA
>CAZQUQ010000129.1:0-8282 GCA_964596445.1 uncultured Oscillospiraceae bacterium | reverse complement strand
AAGTAAAATAATCATAGAGTTTTTATGAAAGAAGAATTAGTTTTAGGAGTACTAGACAAAGTATCAGAGTCCCCGAAAAGTATTCTTCTCGTTAATGAACTTTTAAAGATGTGGTAAAATAGTGATACATGTTTTATATAGTAATGAGGAGAACTATATCAGTATGGAAAAAAATAATGATGAAAAAATAGATCAAAACGCTAATGGCAAGGGGATTTGCGGGAAAAAAAAGAGAGTGGGTTTCATGACCCTTGGATGCAAAGTGAACCAATATGAGACCGAGGCAATGGCCGAAGCGTTTGAGAATGCAGGCTATGTGCTGGTCGATTTCGAAGAGCCTGCAGACGTATATGTGATCAATACATGTACTGTCACTGGGCTCAGCTCAAGAAAATCACGACAGGCAATACGCAGGGCAAAGCAAATAAACAGCCATGCTGTCGTTGCGGCCGTAGGATGCTACCCTCAGACAGCCAGGGAAGAGGTCGAGGCGATACCTGAGGTGGATATAGTGGCGGGTACTGCAGAACGCATGAAGCTGCCTGCCTATATCGAGGATTTTCTTGCCGGCGGCAAAAAGATATCTGCAGTTGATAACATAATGAAAAAGCGTTCCTTTGAAGATATCAGGATCGAAAAATACAAGGGGCGCACTAGGGCGTTCATGAAGATACAGGATGGCTGCAGCCAGTTCTGCTCATACTGTATAATACCTTATGCCAGAGGTCCGATACGCAGCCGGCCGCCTGAAGATGTGCTCGCTGAAGTCGGCAAGCTGGTGGAGGCGGGATTCAGAGAGGTCGTACTGACAGGGATACACATAGCATCATACGGCAGGGATCTGGCGCCAGAAAGCAGCGGAATTCGAAGGATCGGGCTCCTTGACCTGATAAAACTCGTACACGATGTGGAAGGGATAGAAAGGATCAGGATCGGATCGATCGAACCGACTATGATCACTGAAGAGTTCGTTTCTGAAGCGGCGAAATTGAAGAAGCTCTGCCCCCACTACCATATATCGCTGCAGAGCGGATGCGACGAAACACTTGCCAGGATGAACAGGAAATACACTACGTCTGAATATTTGAAGGCGGTTGAAATGCTGCGCGAAAGGATACCGGATGTGGCAATCACCACCGATGTGATGGTTGGCTTCCCCGGAGAGACTGACGCAGAGTTCGAAAAGACAGTGAAGTTTTTGGAGTCGGTCCGTTTTGCCAGGATGCATGTATTCAAGTATTCGCCCAGAAAGGGGACGCCTGCGGCCGGATTTGCCGGCCAGGTGGACGGAACGGTGAAGGAAAAGAGGAGCGCTCGTGTCATTGAGCTTTCCGACCGCTGTGCAAAGGAATTCAACAGCAGCTTCATAGGCCGGGAAATGCCTGTTTTATATGAGCAGGAGGTAAAGGGCAAAAAAGGTTGTTATGAAGGCCTTACCCCCAATTATATCAGAGTGCTGTCCAGTGGGAACGATGGCATTTTGGGCAATATTCTGACAACAAGACTGACGATGGCCGATGCAGACTTTATGACGGGCGAAATCTGAGAATTTACGGGCAGTGCGGATTATTCCGTCTTGCATATATTTTCCGTATGATATATTATATATACATTATCAAACGTTTGTTTTGCAAAGCCGGGTAAATGCCGGGCATTGCTTGAGGGCAGGGGAGTGTTGAAAATGGCGGACAGCGAAACGATGATGTTCAAAATGGACAAGGACAAGGAGAACGAAGCCCGGGACATACTGTTCACGGTTTACCAGGCCCTGAATGAAAAAGGCTATAACCCGATCAATCAGCTCGTTGGCTACATCCTTTCGGGCGACCCCACCTACATGACCAATCACCTTAATGCCAGGAGCGTTGTACGAAGGCTTGAGCGGGATGAACTGCTGGAAGAGATCGTGCGGTTCTATCTTGAGAACAAAAAATGACCACAAGCCCCGACATGGTTCGGGGTTAATTTTTTGTAAAGCATTGAGTCAAGTGTCACATGGCAGAAAGAAAATGCTTGAATTAAACTTATCAGCTTAAATTGAGGAACGGATAAGATGCAATATATACAGTTGGGGAATACGGGCATTGAGGTATCGAGGATGTGCTTCGGCGCGCTGGTGATCGGCCCGCTCCAGAAAAACATGACACAAAGCGAGGGAGCCGCGGTCATCAGGGCTGCTGTTGAAAAAGGAGTAAATTTTATAGATACCGCAGAGCTTTACGGGACATACGGACACATCAGGGAAGCGTGCAGAGGACTGGCCGAGAGACCTGTCATTGCAACAAAATCCTATGCATATACCGCGGAAGGTGCGGCTGAAAGCGTTGAAAAAGCAAGACGGGAACTGGATGCCGATGTGCTGGATATTTTCCTGATGCATGAGCAGGAAACGAAGCTCACGCTCAGAGGCCACCGCAAAGCGCTGGAGTTCTATCTGGACGAGCGTGAGAAGGGGAGGATAAGGGCAGTAGGAGTATCGACCCACAATATCGAAGTGGTCAGGGCGATTTGCGATATGCCTGAGATCGATGTAGTACACCCGCTGATTAACATCACAGGCATCGGCATAGGCGACGGCACAGTCGATGAAATGCTGGACGCTGTAAAGGCTGCTTATGGATGCGGCAAGGGTATCTACAGCATGAAGCCCCTCGGCGGAGGAAATCTGCTGCGGTCGTACGATGAATGTATGGACTTTGTGCTGGGTCTGCCTTATGTACATTCGATCGCTGTCGGCATGCAGAGCATCGATGAGGTGGAAATGAACATCCTTAAGTTTGAAGGGCTTGATATCCCGGAAAGGCTGAGAGAAGCAGCTAATTCGCATAGAAAACACCTGCATGTGGATTATTGGTGTGAAGGCTGCGGAAAATGCATCGACAGATGCAGACAAAAAGCGCTGACTCTGTCCGGAGGGAAGGCTGAAGCCGATCCGTCCAGGTGTGTTTTGTGCGGTTACTGCGCAGGTGCGTGTCCGCAGTTTGCCATAAAGATATGTTAGGAATGAATAAAGTGAACGGTTTATGGATAAAATCGGGTATGGAGGTCCCATATGCGCATTATGGGTATTGATTTCGGAGACAGCAGGATCGGCATAGCATTGAGCGATCCTATGGGATGGACTGCACAGGGACTTGAAACAATAGAGCGGAAGGGCACGATCGAGCAGGCTGCGGAAAAGATCAAACAACTGGCTCAGCAGTATGGAGTCGAAAAATTCGTTATAGGTCTGCCCAGAAATATGAACGGGACGATAGGACCCAGCGGCGAAAAGGCGATGGAGTTCGGCAATCTTCTAGCCGGGATCACGGGCCTCGAAGTGGTCAGATGGGATGAGCGGCTTACAACAGTGGCAGCCAACCGTCTGATGCATGAGGTAGGGATGAAAACATCGAGGAAGAAAAAATCTGTCGACAGGATAGCCGCTGTATTTATATTGCAGGGATATCTTGACAGCATTCGGATTTAAAGGTATGGTATTAGAAAAAGGAGGGTTTGCCATGGATGAAGAAAGAGATGATATAGTCGTTCTAGTTGATGAAAACGGAGAGGAAGTCGAATTTGAACATATCGATACTATCGAAATGAACGATAACGAGTATGTGGTATTGGCTCCGCTTGAGGAAGATACAGACGATGATCAGGAAGAAGAAGAGGTCATAATCCTCAAGGTCGAACATAATGAGGATGGTGACGATTCCTTTGTTACGATAGAGGACGATGATGAACTCGAAGAGGTCTTCAATGAATTCCAGTCACGCATGGAAGAGGAATTCGGAACTGACGAGGAATGACCATATCACCGGACAATATGACCAACAAGAACAATAAGCCGCTGTATGTCGAATATCACAGCGGTTTATTTATTTCTACTTGTCTTTTCTCAGCAGCATTCGCTGCTGTTCGAATATGAACCTGATAAGTGCTTCCTGATCCTTGCTTTTGATGTCGGTAAACCGCATACCAAGCTCATAGCTCCTGCCTTTTCTGACTTCCACTGCTTCGCTCCTCACCACGGAGCATTTTGCCTTGATCTGCAGGCTGTCCATCAGGTCGATTATTGCCATGACTTCGGTATTTTTCGGGAAATTTGTTTCGCATATGACACAGACTCCCGATCCGCTTATGTTCTTGGTATATGCCTTTATTCCGTCAGGGCTCTCTGCCGCTGTTCCATGCTGTGCCATGCCGGATGTCTTTTGAGTATCATCAACGGTTGTGTCGGATCCGTTCGCCGCTGTGTTCCCGGACAAGTCCTTATTGACCGGATGTAATTGTTTTGGCAATATCGGCATGATTATAACGTCAGCTATGATATCAAGTCTGTAATGCATTCTTCTCTGTATTTTATCGATATTGTTGTCGGGCTGGATTATCATTACAGCGATTTTGCCTCTGTATTCCCTTGAAATTACCTGAGCCGTAAAGCCAAGCATCCCGTACTGCTGATGAAAATATATCAAGCGTATCGTAACGTCTGATGGTATATAGAATACTCTTGATTCGTAGATTGGTGCAGAAATGACCATAGTCCCATCATCCTGGTATTCCAGAAGTTGGCTTACCAGTGTATTTCCTACCTTTTCTCCATACTTGCTGAGTATATCTAGTTCAAGTCTTGTCCCGATCTTGATTTCCTGCAGTGTCATGGTCGATCTCCTGATATTTTTGCGATTGCTGTGAGACGGCATCTGAGCATCTCCGTGGATCTGTTTTCTTGCTCAAAAAACCGTATAATACCCCTGATATTATTATACAGGTATTGGCTCAGTTGTCCAAGTATCAGCTTTACTAATATGTCGACTTTTGCTAGAAATTTCATTAGTTAAAATATCGCTGCCAAAAAGGATTTAGAAGGAACAGGTAGAATTAATATGGGTGTGGCGACAAGAAGAATGCAATTGACCGGAGGTTATTACATGCTGAAACGACTTGTTCTGTGTCTGATATCGTTAATATTTGCGCTATCCTTATATTCCTGCGGCTCGAAGCAGACGGAAACTGAGAAATTGCCGGTCGTACTGGAAACGGAAATACCGGAACCGGGAAATAAGCAGCAGTCTGAAAATACTTTGCCGGACCCTGGTGAAACAACGGAAGAGCCTGATATATCGGCGGAGCCTGTGAAGGACGATTTTTCGCTTCCGGCTGAAGGAATGCGCCCTATGGCGGTAATGATCGATAACCAGGGGTCAAAGGTGCTGCCGCAGGGCGGGTTGGATAAAGCACAGATAGTATATGAGGTAATCGTTGAGGGAGGCCTTACAAGACTGATGCCGGTTTTCTGGGGTACCGAGCCTGAACTGATCGGCCCTGTCAGGAGTGCGAGGCATTACTTCCTGGACTTTTCCATGGAATACGATGCCATATATGTGCATTACGGCGGAAGCCCCCAGGCGGGAAGCGATATAAGGAAACTGAAGGTAAACGAGATAGACGGCATTTATCTTGGAACTGACGTTTTCTGGGACCTGACAAATGACAGGAACAACTGGCAGGATACATACACTTCGATGGAGAAACTGAAAAAACATGCTGATAAGAAGAAATTCAGAGACACAACTGACGTTAAATTTCCGCTGGAGTACAATCAGGCGGCATCTGATATTATCCCTGTAAACGGTGATAATGCATCGACGATCACATTAAAATATCCGTCCATGACATCCAGATATGACTATGACAGTGAAACCGGAACATACAAGCGTTTCAGAAACGGCAAAGAACATATGGAGAGAGTAAGCGGAAAGCAGCTTGAGGCCAGGAACATCATCGTGATGTTCGTTCGCAACTGGGATATAAAGGGCGATCCCGAAGGAAGGCAGGATATGGACACCACAGGGAACGGCACCGGCTATTTCATTACCTGCGGCAAGGCTGTCAAGCTGAAATGGTCAAAGGAATCAAGGGGCTCGCAGACAAAATACACATATGAAGACGGCACCCCGATCGTATTGAACCGCGGACAGACATGGATACAGATAATGCCGGTCAACGCAAAGGTCACGATCGAGTAGGATATATGGCGGTGTTGAATAATAGCTGCAGAATACCTGAGTTGATTCGATGCATTTGTTAAGAAAGTAATTTTTTGGGTATATATAAGATTGTTATCCATTAAAAAGTGAAAGGATGATTTTGATGAAGAAGCTTTGGAAATGCAGCGTATGCGGATACATGCATGCAGGGGATGAAGCGCCGGATGTCTGCCCGAAATGCGGCGCGCCGAAGGATAAGTTTGTGGGACTCAGCGAAGAGGAAACCGATAAGGTGCACAAATCGGAAAGGACAAATGATATCCATATGGAAATCATTGGCCTTGCAGAGAGGATATCGGTACTTGCACAGGAAGGGATCGATATCGATCTTGATCCGCCATGTGTAGCACTGTTCAAGGCTGCCATCAAGGAAACAAGAGTGATCAAGCAGAGATCGAAGGCAGAAATCGAAGGTCACATGAAAAAAGGCAAGTGGTAAGGACTGCAGAAAATATAAACGGTACAGAGAAAAGGGCAGTTCGGATAAATTTCCGGACATGCCCTTTTAATAGCACTTACATATTATGAGAAGTCATATGCGGAACACTCTATCCAACACGCAGGTAAGTATTTGGATCATCTCGTCCACATCGTATTTAGTTGCGATCAGCGGAGGCATCAGACGTATCGTACTTGGCTTAGGGGAATTCACTATCAAACCATCCTGAAGACATTCAGATACGATCCTGTCTGCAATTGGATCCGGCAGGTCGAATGCTATCAGAAGGCCTTTCCCTCTGATATTGCCTAGAGGATACTTTGATGACAGCTCTTTCAGCCGCTCTATTGCATATTCACCTATAATTGCTGCCCGTTCCGGAAGGTTCTTTTCGAGCACTTCTTTCACGACTGCATGGCCAACGGCCATTGCAAGAGGCTGACCGGTATAAGTCCCTCCCTGATCGCCCGGATCAAAAATATTGAGCTTCTCTTTTGCCAACATGGCCGAGAGCGGGAAGCCCCCGCCAATTCCCTTGGCAAGCGTCATTATATCGGGCTCGATGCCGTAATGTTCATATGCAAACATCTTGCCCGTTCTTCCTATACCTGTCTGTATTTCGTCAAAAATAAGCAGGATCCCCTTATCATCGCATAATTTACGTAATGCGCTGATATATGCGACAGATGCGATATTTACGCCGCCCTCTCCCTGCACAGGCTCTATCATTATTGCGCAGGTATTGCTTCCGATTGCAGCCGACATAGCGTCGATATCATTGTATGGTACGTGTATGAACCCAGGCAGTCTGGGCCCGAACAGATCCTGCCAGTGTTTCTTGCCTGTGGCCGACATTGTTGCAAGAGTCCTTCCGTGAAAGCTGCTTATTGTCGTTATAATTTCAAAAGCACCATTAAGGTACTTCGTTCCGTATTTTCTCGCAAGCTTGATGGCTCCCTCGTTTGCCTCTGCCCCCGTACTGGTGAAGAATACTCTGTCAAAGCAGGATATACTGGTCAGTAGTTTTGCCAGCTCGATCATCGGTTTGTTGAAAAATGTTGGACTCGCATTTATCAGCAGTGATGCCTGCTTGTTCAGCGCATCTGTGATTACGGAAGGGCAATGGCCCAGACAATTGACGGCCCAGCCGCCTATGAAGTCCAGATATTTCTTGCCGTCAGTATCCCACAGGTACATGCCTTCACCTTTTTCCATCACCACTTCCGGCCGTACCGCCGTAAACAGAATTGATTTTTCAGCCTGCTCCAGCAGCTTTTTAGTAATATCGGTCATATCGTTCCCTTGCGGGTATTTGTCCATATCATTCGTTTCTGTTTTCAATTTCATTTTTCCTCCAACACTCAGTATATTAGCATAATTATACATAATAATGAATAAGTATGCAACATTTTTTATTTTAGTAAAATCATTCTGTACCGTTTTTCAACTTTTGGGCAAAAGTGTGATCGTCTTTCATTTTTTTCCGCGATTTTTGTACCGTTTTTCAACTTTTGGGCGGTCTACCGGAAGTTCATACCATTATTATTATTAATAATATGATTAATTTTTGGTTTATGTAAACCAAAGCATGTGAAGATTGGCTCTTCATGCGAATTATTTGCCCAAAAGTTGCAATTTGGTACACAAAACCAATAAACTATCAGACAAATCCGGTAATAAATGGTATATTAAGATAGCTAAGTGATAAAATCATCAATCTGATGTTTTCATAGCAGCTTATAGGAGGTGCTGTTTCATGCATGGGAAAAGATATACGGCATATACGGTCCGCAGGACACAGTATG
>CAZQUQ010000128.1:0-8302 GCA_964596445.1 uncultured Oscillospiraceae bacterium | reverse complement strand
CATGGCAGCGGTCCGATTATGATGTCGGAATCGTCAATGGCTGCTTCCAGATCTTCCGTCTCTGTGAGGACTGTATCGAATCCTGCATTTTTAAAGCCGTAAAGATTTACCTGGTTCCCGTCTGAGCAGATCGCTTCCGCAAGCTTTACATTCCTTAAATCACCGCCAATAACAGTATATTTCCTAATGTCCAGCATGTTTTCCTCCCAATGGCGAAGGGCTGCTCCTCCGCAATCAGTGCCAGGTATGCAGGGAGCGGCGTACCTTCTTCCAGATATCGCTAAGCTATTTGCACTACTTCATTTTATGTATATTAGCAATAACAAGTGCTTGTATGAATAACTATCCGATTATGGTGCCAGGCACCATAATCGGATAGTTATTATAAAAAAGCTCCGGGACCATGTAAATGGTTCCGAAGCTTTTTGCAAAGTAAGGTCAATCATATGAGGCAGCGGAGTTACATCAGTCCGGATATGCTGCCGTTTTTAAAGCTTCCCACTATAGATACCCCTGTTTTATCGGTGTCCAGTACCTGACGTATCACATCCTCGACATTTTCCATTGTTATGGAATTTATCTTTTCCAGTATTTCCTCCGGCGTGTTTATATAACCAAGCAGCACTTCGGACTTGCCGATACTGTTCATCCTGCTGCTTGTACTTTCAAGTCCAAGCATGAAGTTTCCCTTCATCTGCTCTTTTGTTTTCTCCAATTCAGTCTGTGATATGCCCTTTCTTTTAAGCGTATGTATCTCGTCATAAATGAGGCGCATTACTTCATCAAGATTATCAGGCTTCATTCCGGCATATATCGTTAAGAGTCCTGCATCCATATATGTTGTGGGATATGAGTATATGGAATATACAAGTCCCCTTTTCTCTCTTATCTTCTGGAACAGTCTTGAGCTCATGCCGCACCCAACTATGTTGTACAAGACCAGAAGAAGATATATACTTTCATCTCCGTTTTTTATGCATACAAAGCCGATGCATATGTGGACCTGTTCGGTATCCTTCTCCTTTATGCCTGTTTCAGGTTTGAATACCGTGCCCTGATCCTGCTGCCCGGTCTCGGAAGGAGTGTTCCAGAGGCCGAAATATTTTGCCAGTATCTCTTCGATCCTGTTGTCGTCAAAGTTGCCTGCTATCGCAATGACAGTTTTGTCGGCCGTATACTGCTCTTTCATATATTCGGTTATCGCTTCACGGTTTATGTTTCTCAGCGACTTTCGGGTCCCAAGGATCGGATATCCGACGGAACTCCCTTCCCATACCGTTTCAGAAAGCAGATCATGGACGAGCTCTTCAGGCGAGTCTTCATACATGCCTATTTCCTCCAGTATGACCTTCTTCTCAAGTGCAATATCCTTTTTTGCGAAAACCGATCTGAAAAACATGTCGCTCAATACATCAAGCGCAATTTCCATATGCTCGTCAAGGGTTTTCGTGTAAAAGCACGTACATTCCTTGCCCGTAAATGCATTTAGCTGTCCGCCGATACTGTCGATGCTGTCGGCTATCTGTGCTGCGCTTCTTGTTTCGGTACCCTTGAAAAGCATGTGTTCTATAAAATGCGATATTCCGTTGTTTTTGAGATTCTCATTTCTTGAGCCTGTTCTGATCCATATGCCTGCAGAAACGGATCTCACATATGGAATTTTTTCACATACAACTCTTACTCCGTTTTTCAGAGAAAATTTCTTCAGCATAAAGCCTCCCGGGATTTATTGTTTTACGTAGTGTCAATCAAATATTATGAAAAAGGACGGTCTCAACAGTTGACCGCTGTGAAACCGCCCTGGCTGCAAATACTTTTTACTGCTCGGCAGCGTTGTTTTCAGGCAGCGCATCCTTTCTCGAAAGGTTGATGCGGCCCTGTTTGTCTATTTCGAGCACCTTGACCAGCATCTCGTCTCCGACCTTGCAAACATCCTCGACTTTGGCCACCCTCTTGTTATCAAGCTTCGATATATGGACGAGGCCTTCCTTGCCCGGCGCGAACTCGACAAACACACCGAATGTCATGAGCCTTGTGACCTTACCGAGGAATACCTGGCCTGGCTGCACATCCTTTGCTATTGCCTCTATGATCATCATGGCCCTTTTGCCTGCGGCTTCGTCCGGAGTTGATATGAATACCTTTCCGTCGTCCTTTATATCGATCTTGACGCCCGTTTCATCGATTATCCTGTTGATGACCTTTCCGCCGGGTCCGATGACTTCCCTGATCTTGTCCGGATCTATGTTCATCCTGAACATTTTCGGTGCATACGGTGACAGGGATTTTCTCGGCTCTGCTATTACCGGCGCAATTATTTCGTCGAGTATCTGATAACGGCCTTTACGTGTCAGCTCAAAAGCCTGCTTGATTATCTCGTATGTCAGTCCGTCCACTTTGATGTCCATCTGTATGGCAGTGATGCCTTTTTTGGTGCCTGCCACCTTGAAATCCATATCTCCGAAGAAGTCCTCTATACCCTGGATATCCATGAAGGTAATGAACCTGTCCGGATTTGTCTCGTCTATTACAAGACCTGCCGATATTCCCGCAACAGGAGCCTTTATCGGCACACCCGCATCCATGAGCGCCAGTGTGCTTCCGCAGACGCTTCCCTGCGATGTGGACCCGTTGGACATCAGAACTTCGGAGACCAGTCTGATCGCATACGGGAACTCATCCTCGCTCGGTATGACAGGCTCGAGTGCCCTTTCGGCAAGCGCTCCGTGGCCGATCTCTCTTCTGCCGGGACCTCTTGAGGTTTTTGCCTCCCCTACGCTGTAGCCCGGGAAGTTATAGTGGTGCATGTATCTCTTTTCTTCTTCGAGGTCGACGCCGTCCAGCATCTGTGCTTCACTTATACTGCCCAGTGTAGCTATGGTCATGACCTGAGTCTGGCCGCGCTGGAACAAACCTGAACCGTGCGCTCTTGGAAGCAGCGAGACTGCTGCGGACATCGGCCGTATTTCATCAAGCCTTCTTCCGTCAACTCTCTTGCCCTCTTCCAGGATATATTTTCTTACGACCTTTTTCTCAAGCTTGTATATAGCTTCCGCTATGATCGCCGTACTTTCAGGGAACGTCTCTGCAAGCTTCTGCTGGACGTCTTCGGTGAGAGCTGCGACCTGAGTGTCCCTGACAGTTTTGTCGTCTGTCAGCACTGCTTTTCTCATTTCTTCGTAGGCCAGGTCATATACTGCATCGAATATTTCCTTCGGAACTTCCGCAGACTGATACTCAAACTTCGGCTTGCCTATTTGCGCCGCAATGTCCTTTATAAATGCAGTGATCTTCCTGATCTCCTCATGGCCCTTCATGACGGCCTGCAGCATTATTTCCTCCGATACTTCCTTTGCTCCGGCCTCGATCATCGTTATTTTTTCACTTGTGCCGGCCAGTGTGACGTACATGTCGCTCTTTTCCCTCTGTGCGGCATTCGGGTTTATGATGATCTCTCCGTCGACAAGGCCGAGAACGACACCGCCGATAGGTCCGTTGAACGGGATGTCTGAAATGCTGAGAGCAACAGAGGTTCCTATCATCGCAGCGATTTCGGGCGAATTGTCCTGATCGACCGAAAGCACGGTGTTTACAACAACGACATCATTTCTGAGATCCTTCGGGAACAAAGGACGAATAGGTCTGTCAATTACCCTTGATGTCAGGATCGCCTTTTCTGATGGCTTTCCTTCTCTTTTGATGAACCCTCCCGGAATTTTACCCACTGCATATAATTTTTCCTCATAATCCACACTGAGCGGGAAAAAATCGATACCTTCCCTTGGAGCTGCAGATGCGGTCGCGGTGGACAGTATAACGGTGTCACCGTACCTTACAAGTGCAGAGCCATTGGCCAGCTGCGCCAGGTCGCCTGTTTCGACGGTGAGATTCCTCCCGGCGAGTTCCATACTGAATGTTTTAGACATAAAATGCCTCCTTTTTTTCATCCTGCATGACGGAAAGAGGCAGCTGTCACAGAAAACGGACACCAGAAGCCGTAAATCTTCAGGCTCCGGTCACAATTACGGACACTGGTCTCTGTTCTCTGTTCACTACAACTACATTCCGTCAGCAGTAATATTTATTTACAATATTATTATTGTACCATAATACAAAAATAATGAGCGGGATGCCCCGCTCAGTATTATTTCCTCAGATTGAGTTTTTCAATGATCGAGCGATACCTTTCGATATCCTTTTCCATCAGATAATTCAACAGCCCTCTGCGCTGTCCTACCATCTTGAGAAGACCTCTTCTTGAATGATGATCCTTTTTGTGATCCTTCAGGTGTTCATTGAGATGGTTGATCCTCTCTGTAAGGATCGCGATCTGCACTTCGGGCGAACCTGTATCGCTTTCGTGCAATCTGTACTTGCTGATTATTTCTGTTTTCTGTTCCTTGAGCATTTCCTGCTTCCTCCTTGTTTTATTAACGCCATGAGCCAGGTAATTGGTCGGAGCGTCCAGAAACCGAGCACATGGTTGAATCGTTGCACTGAAGTATTCTAACATATTATTTCCATAAAGTAAATAACTTATTTTTTGTGTAAGTAAATGAGGATGCTTATTTATTTGTAATCCGAACACTTTTATGTAAACTCGAATATTATATATCAAAAAGTGTATAGGAGGGAAATCAATGTTTGGCAATAATGTAATGCCGATGGCATACGAAAATATCCCGGCCAATATTTCAGCTAATATCCCGGCTAATACAGCGGCAAATATACCGGCAGCAGAAGCAGCCAAAGCAGCGGAAGCTGCAGATGTCTATAAACTTTCCTGCGAAGGCTTTGATGTATGTAAACTGCAGTACTATAATCCCCAGCCTATCGTCGGAGCCAGGCTGGCACATGCATATGTACCGTTTCAGTGTCTTTGCTGTCTTTATCCGCCGCTCCTCGGCCTCAAGCAGGGCACCATATTCCCTGAGCTCGACAGGCCCTACGGCGCCGACCCGGCATATTCATTCGACGGCTGATGCAGTCCCCTGAAACAGGATTTGATTGGAGGTGTTAGCATGTATGATGCTCGTGAAAAAATGCTGAAGGAGTTAATGGCTCTAGAATTCATGGAGATAGAACTTAATCTTTACCTTAATACGCATCCGTATGATCAACAGGCTTTTATGATTTTCAGGAACACAGTCCAGCAGCGCAAAATGCTGCTCGATAACTATGAACGCATGTATGGCCCGATTACCGCCGGCTCCAGCAATTCGTTCCCGTGGCCCTGGATCGAGAGTCCCTGGCCGTGGGAAGCCTGATACGAAATACGGTATGTAATATCACTAAAAAAGGAGGTCGTGTCAATGTGGGTTTATGAAAAAAAGCTGCAATATCCTGTTAAGATAAAGAACTGCAATCCAAGGCTCGCCAAGTATGTCATAACACAATACGGCGGACCTGACGGCGAACTGGCGGCATCACTCAGATATCTGAGTCAGCGGTACAGTATGCCGGTGGAGGCGGCAAAGGCAACACTTAACGATATAGGCACAGAGGAGCTTGCTCACCTGGAAATCGTCGGTGCCATAGTATATCAGCTTACAAAGGGAGTACCTGCAAAAATCCTGGAGAAAGAAGGTCTCGGAGGATATTTTGCCGATCATGACAGAGGCATATATCCGGTAAACGGAGACGGAGTACCGTTCACTGCGGCATATATCGGCGTCAAGGGGGATCCGATCGCTGATCTTACCGAAGACCTTGCCGCCGAACAGAAAGCGCGTGCAACATATGAAGGTCTCATCAACATGACCGACGACCCGGATGTAATAGACCCGCTGCGTTTTCTCAGAGAACGTGAAGTGGTCCATTTCCAGCGCTTCGGCGAAGCGCTGCGCATAGTGCAGGAAAAGCTCAACGAGAGGCCGTTCTATGTCAAGAAGCCTGAATATGCCAACATAAGTCCGGCAGCAAATATAAGTCCTGAATCTAATGTGAGTCCGACTGCCAATGTTAGTCCTTCCGCTAATGTGAGTCCGATATCCAACGTTAGCCCTTTTACTGATGCGGAGCCGTTTGGCGGCACAAGCCCCTCAATGAAAAAGAAAAAGTAAAGCTGTAAAGAACATGAACCCGCCATGAAACGGCGGGTTTATTCTTCCATCCTGCCGACCCCTTACGTCCTATCCGTCAAGAGACTGAATGCTCCGGTACTTTTGCATAGATTATAGCAGAACAGGAAATTCTAGATACTACATAAAAGGGAGAAAAGGATACAGATGAAGTTTGGAAGAATCAAGAAGTACAGAAAAGCAAAAGACAATAATGAAACCACTGAGTTTAGTGATAAGGAAATAACCACTGAAAATATCAGGAATGTCTTGTCCGACAGCAGCGATATTGTTTTCCAGCTGCATTATATAAACGGCTGCAGCAGTCTGCCGGTAAATGTCGTCTTCGTTGACGGTCTGGTAAATACAAAGATAGTCAACGATGATGTCCTGAAGCCTCTGACACAGGAAAAGACCCTGGAAGAAGCAAAGGATACTGCCGGTGTCATCGACCTTATAGAGCATGGTATGATATACCATTCCTCCCGTAAGCTTCGGACCAGCCTTGGAGACGCCCTGGCAGATATTTTGGACGGTGCCGTCGCCCTTGTGTTCGACAGCGAAAAAAAGGCGATAACATTTGACATTAAGAATTTTGATAAAAGAAATATCGACGAACCGACAAACGAGAGCGCACTGAAGGGTTCAAAGGATTCATTCATCGAAGTGCTCAGGGTCAACACATCATTGGTGCGTCGGAAAATACATACACCATATCTGCGCGTAAAGGAAACCATAGTCGGAAGGCAGACCAGAACGCCTATTGCTGTCATCTATATCGAAAAACTGACGAATATGAAGATCGTCAATGAAGTGCTGGAACGCCTGAACAATATAGACATCGACGGAGCTACCACTGCAGCAAGCATCGAAGAATATATAATAGACAACAGGCATACCATATTCCCTTTAATTATGAACACCGAAAGGACCGACAAGTTTTGCCACAATATACTGGAAGGAAGAGTGGGATTGTTCATTGACGGGTTGCCGACAGCCTACATAATCCCTGCGACTCTGAACATGTTTTATCAGGCGCCTGAGGATTATGCACAGAACTATATCGTAAGCTCCTTCCTTCGGGGGCTGCGATATGTCAATTCACTGATAACACTGCTGCTGCCGGCGTTTTACATATCTATTACGACGTTCCATCAGGAAATGATCCCCACAGTACTTGCAATATCCATAATCAAGAGCAAAGAGGAGGTGCCCTTCCCCACCTCATCCTCGATCCTCTTCATGCTGATGGCATTCGAAGTGCTGATCGAAGCTGGATTTCGTCTGCCAAAAACGATCGGGCAGACTATTTCGATCATAGGGGCTTTAGTCATAGGTCAGGCTGCCGTCCAGGCAAAAATAATATCACCGGTCGTTGTGATCATTATCGCCATGACAGGTCTGGCAGGCTTCACCATGCCGAACCAGGATTATTCAAATGCTCTCAGGATCTGCAGGCTGGTGTTTGTGATATTTGCTACTATTGCAGGTCTTTATGGCCTTTCTCTGGGTTTCCTGCTGCTAATATACCATCTCAATACGCTGGAAACCTATGGCGTGCCCTATCTGTCCCCCTTTGTGGCAAATGAGGGACGTGACTTCGCGAAGGATACACTCATCCGTTTACCATTGTATTTTTCGAAAAAGCGTCCGTCGAGTCTTAAAACGACAAACAAAAAACGTCAGCGATAGGTGCGGAATATGAGAAAAACAGTTGTTTGCGCGGTACTATTGCTTTTAACAGTAAATTTCACAGGATGTGAGAAGAGCATTCTGCCTAAAAGAAATGAAATAAACGATCTGCAGCTTGTTCAGGTTATCGGGATCGATAAGTTGCCGGACGATACCAATGACTGTATGGTAACCATAGCAAGCAAAAACCTTGAAGCAACAGGCGGGCAGGAAAGTTCCGGAAGTATGGGCGGAGGCACGAGGGGAAGCTCCGGCAGCAGTAAATCAAAGGCTTTGGTATTGACAGCCAGGGGCAAAACAATATTTGACGCCGTCAGAAATATGCAGACCCACAGCACCAAAACGATTTTTTGGGGCCATTCAGAGTATTACCTGATAGGAGAAGATGCTGCAAGAGATAACATTGCCAAGTTTATTGACTTTTTTGTGCGAGATCACGAGCTGCGTATAGACTCAAAAATATACATAGTAAAAGGTTCAACTGCCAAGGATATGATCGAACAGTACAACCTGACCGGCATGTTTATTCTTGATAAGCTTGAAAGTTTGGG
>CAZQUQ010000127.1:5039-8337 GCA_964596445.1 uncultured Oscillospiraceae bacterium | reverse complement strand
AAGAAATGTCGATTTCTCCGATCCTGAGCAGACAAACAGATTGATCTGGAGCTTGGTAATATGCGCCGGCATATTTATATTGCAGCTGTCGCGATACTATTTATTTCATAGATACCTTCTGGGCAACAGGATAATATATTTTATCGAAAAAATATTATTCTGTGTAATGGTATCTGCTCTTGCAGTTTTTACAGATATCGGTTTCTGGTTCTATCTCGGATTCTTTCTGCCTTTGGTGATGGCAACCTATATCAAAGGGCCCAGGTTCGGATTTTTACTGGTGCTTGGTTCAATGACGATACATCTGCTGTTCATATACATAAAACTGCAGCCGATGCTTAAGAGCAAAGGGCTTGAGCTTTCGGCCATCCGGGACGATGTATATGCAGCCATTGTTTTGATTGTCATGGCCTGTGCAGGTGTATCTTTTTTCAGTAAGCTGTACAAGTACAGGCTTGAGTATGAGTTTTCAAATGTATATACACTCGAGCAGATGGATGAGCGCTGTATGACGCTGGAAAGCGAAAGGGACAGAATTAAGAGGGAATTCACCACGCTGATATCCAGTTCGGGTGAACTTGAGAAATCAAACAAATCACTTTCGAAAAGCATAGCGGAATTCTATACTCTGAACCAGATAAGCCAGGCGATAGGGTCCATACTGGATACCCGGGAGCTGTTGAAACGACTCAATGACATAATACTTGGCGTGGTGGGGTGCAGCTATTCGACTATAATATTGCTGGATGAGGAATCAAACCGCCTAAAGGTACACACGACAAATATCACTAATAACTACGAACTGGCAACATTAACTGATCACATAAACAACGGCATTTTGAAGGAAGCTCTTGATAATAGCGAATGCATCCTTGAGAACAATGTCGATTGTTCAAAATACATCTTTACATCAGGAAGAAACATCAACTCGCTGATGTGCATACCTTTGACGACGACATCGAGAAAATACGGACTGATCCTAGTGGAACATACTATCAATGATGCATTCGATGAGGAGAATGTTAGATTTTTAAGAATAATTGCCCAACAGGTCGGCATCGTAATGGAAAATGCCGAACTGTATTATAAAATGAAGGAACTGGCAAGAAAAGACGGACTGACCGGCATATATAACCGGCAGTATTTCCAGGAAAGGCTGGAGGCCGAACTCAGCCAGGCAAAGAAGGATAACTGTCCATTATCGCTGGTCATAATCGACATTGACCACTTCAAAAAGTTTAATGACATGTACGGACATATATTCGGCGACAAGGTATTGGCCTCTGTTGCAGGGGTGATCGCATCAAATCTGAGGAAGAGCGACGTGATGGCAAGATATGGGGGAGAAGAGTTTATCATACTGCTGCCGAGGACAAATCTTGCCGAAGCATACGAAAAGGTCGAAGATTTAAGAAAGCTGTTATCCAGACATGTTATAGATGATAATCTGATCAGCGTCTCAGTTACCGCGAGCTTTGGCATATCATCCTTCGATGAATGCGCATTCAATGAGATCGACCTGATCAGGACCGCGGACGACGCGCTGTACGAGGCTAAAGCAGCAGGACGGAACTGCGTAATGACGGCAAGGCGGCTGCTTGAATCGAATATTATGCACAATTAACCGTACACTTCCAACAGCTCCGATCCGGACATGCACCATATTGCCAAACCTGCGTATTATGGAATTAACAGACCTGTCAGGGAGGAGTATGTCTATGAGGATCATGGTAGTCAAAATGCCGAGGTTTTTTGGAAATCTGATAAAGAAACTGCTTAGAATGAGCTGACATGACTAATAAATCAAAGCGACATAAAAGTATAGCTGAGCTTTTATGTCGCTTCGATATAGGAATGATTTTCTGCAATGCTTTGACGTCTGTCACACTGCTCTTGTAACCTTATTGGAACGAAGGCATCTGGAACAAACGCTTTTTGTTTTCGGTGTGCCGTTTTCTATTACTCTGACCTTTTTTATGTTGGGTTTCCAGGACCTGTTTGTCCTTCTTATCGAATGACTGACATTGTTGCCGAACACTGTATCCTTAGCGCAGATCTCACATTTTGCCATCTATATCACACCTCCTTCAAGCCGGAGCTTTTTATCGCACAAAGCATAACTATTTTAACACAATAACTCCAAAAATCGCAAGCCCTTTTTTACTTTACATCAAACGATACTGCTGCTGATCAAATAGGTATGGAAAAAGGAGGGTTTATATATTAAAATGTAGATACGGTTGTTTCGGCCAGTCAGGACAGCTGTACTGGTACATACAGGAAAACACTGATCGCGCACGGGTGAATGTCGATGAACCAAAGACAGGATTTGCTCAAAAAACCGCTGCAATACCTGAAGGGTGTGGGCGAGGCCAGAGCTGTGATGTTTCAAAGACTTGGGATCTATACTGTCGGAGATGCGATATCTCATTTCCCAAGAGATTATGAAGACCGCAGCAGGCTTAAAAAGCTGATCGAGCTGCAGGATGGCGAACAATGCTCATTTGAAGGCATGATCGTATCAAAGCCGATCGTATCCAAACCCAGAAGAGGTCTTTCGATATGTCGTGCAAGTATAAGAGACGATACCGGCCTGATAAATGCGGTGTGGTTCAACCAGCCATACCTGAAGGATCATTTCAAACCTGGCGAAAAATATCTGTTCTTTGGAAAGATCACAAAAAGGCGGACCTTTGAAGTACTGAACCCTGTATACGAAAAAGTGGAGGATAACGGACCTGTCAATACCTGCAGGATAATACCCATATATCCTTCCACGGGCAGGCTTACGCAAAATGTCATCAGGAACGTTATCAGAAATGCTTTGGATTATGCGGGAGATGGTCTGGAAGATATCCTGCCCGACAGTGTAAAGCAAAAGTACCATCTTGCCGACATACATTTTTCTATAAGAAATATACACTTTCCGCAAAGCGACGATGCTTTCCTGAAGGCCAGAAAAAGGCTCGTGTTCGAGGAACTACTGATGCTCCAGCTTGCGCTTATAAGTATGAAATCTTCGCGGGAGTCTGATAAATCGGGTATCAGATTCGGTGCCGGTGCAGAAGTCCGTGAATTTATCCGCAGTCTTCCATTCAAACTTACCAATGCTCAAGCAAGGGTGTTCTCAGAGATCGAACGGGATATGGAAGACAGCAAGGTCATGAACCGCTTGATACAGGGCGATGTCGGTTCGGGAAAGACGATAGTGGCCGTTCTGGCGCTGGTCAAGGCGGTAAAGAGCGGTTATCAGGGCGCTTTTATGGCTCCGACGGAAATACTTGCGGCACAGCATTAT
>CAZQUQ010000127.1:0-4939 GCA_964596445.1 uncultured Oscillospiraceae bacterium | reverse complement strand
GCGCTCATATTATATGGCGATCTTGACATATCGGTCATTGATGAACTGCCTCCAGGAAGAAAAAAGGTACTGACATATGCAGTGGATTCATCGATGCGTGAAAGGATCAATAATTTTATCAGGAAGCAGGTATCACAGGGGCGTCAGGTGTACATTGTCTGTCCGTTGGTGGAGGAGTCGGATGCCGTCGAAGCCGCTTCAGCTTCGGAGATGGCTGTACAGCTTGCCCAAAGGACATTCAGCGACCTGCGGGTGGGACTCATGCATGGCAAAATGAGGCCGCAGGAAAAGGAAGATGTGATGAGGCGTTTTGTTTCAGGGCAAATAGATATACTAGTATCGACTACTGTTATCGAAGTAGGCGTCAATGTGGCAAATGCGTCTCTGATCGTCGTGGAAAATGCAGAAAGATTCGGGCTTTCACAACTCCACCAGCTAAGGGGAAGGGTGGGAAGGAGCGAGCATCAGTCATACTGTGTGCTGTTCAACAGCAACAGGTCGGAAATTGCAAGAGAGAGAATGAAGGTAATGGAGGAAACCTCGGATGGTTTCGTCATATCGGAGAAGGATCTGGAACTGAGAGGGCCCGGTGATTTCTTCGGTACAAGGCAGCATGGGATACCGGAGATGAAAATCGCTAACCTGTACAGGGATGTAGAAATATTGAAGAAAGCGCAGGAGGCGGCTTCCATGCTGCTTGCCGCCGATAAGACGCTGACTTCCCAGGAAAATCGCAGGCTTGGTGAAAAAGTAAGGGCAAGGTTTTCCGGAGTAGTAGATACTGTAAGTATGAATTGAGTGTGCCGGGATACAGGCTTTTAAGGAGGTAACGTTATTCTGAGGGTAATAGCCGGGACCGCTAAAGGACATAGGCTTAAGACAATAAAGGGTATGACGACAAGGCCCACATCGGATAAGGTAAAGGGAGCCTTGTTCAATATAATTGCCGCAATACTGGAGGACAGCAGAGTATTGGACGTTTTTGCCGGCACAGGCAGCCTTGGCATCGAAGCGCTGAGCAGAGGCGCAGGTTCTGCAGTGTTTATAGACCGAAGCGTACAATGCTGTGAAGTAATAAGGGAAAACCTGGCTCATACGAAGCTTGCCTCCAAAGCAGAAGTATATGCTATGGATTTTGCATCAGGGATCGAAAAATTGAATAGGGATGGATGTAAATTTGACATCATAATTATGGATCCTCCATACAACAAAAAATTTATTCAAGAAGCATTAAAATTGTTGACAAAAAATGATATAATGGAGGACGATGGAATTATTGTTACCGAACACAGCATTATGGATGATCTGCCTGATGCAGTCGGAAGATTTACAGCAATTGATTCCAGAAAGTACGGTGATACAAAGATTACAATATACAGGGGCGGTAGCGGCGATCGATGATTTTAGTATATCCCGGCAGTTTTGATCCGATAACCAACGGCCATCTTGATATTATAACCAGAGCTGTCTGTATCTGCGACAAGCTTATCATCGCAGTAGGCAACAATGAGAACAAAAAACCTGCTTTTACTGTTGATGAACGGATAGATCTGATCAGAACGGTGATAAAAGACAGGAAAGACATCGAGGTGACCGGGTTTGGCGGTTTATTGGCCGACTTTGTGAAAAAAGTCGGCGCGCAGGCAGTCATAAAAGGCCTCAGAGCAATGTCGGATTTTGAGTATGAGTTTCAGATGGCGCTTTTGAACAAGAGTCTCGAACCCAATATGGAGACACTGTTTATGATGACCAGCGTACATTACTCATATCTCAGCTCCAGCGCCGTGAAGGAGATCGCAAGGAACGGCGGCAGCATTGACGGGCTTGTACCGGACTGCATCAGGGACAGGATCGTAAAGAAGCTGACCTGCAGATAGATCATAGGGGGTAAGATCATGGAAATACTTTCGATACTTGAGACTTTAGAAGATCTGGTCGAGAAAAGTGTCAGTGTTCCTTTTTCAGGTAAATGCCTTGTCGACAAGGAGGAGATACTTGAAATAATCAAGGAGCTTAGGCTGAAGCTTCCTGACGATATAAAGCAGGCAAAATGGGTCAAGGAAGAAAGGCAGAGAATACTGCTCGATGCCCAGAAGGAAGCCAGCAATATGTTAAAGGATGCAGAGAGCAAAATCGCGTCGATGGTCGACGAACATGAGATTACCAAAAAAGCTTATGATCAGGCCAACGAGATCGTTGCCGCCGCACAGAAGAATGCACGTGAGATCAGGCTTGGAACTAAGGAGTATGCGGACAACATACTCAACAGGGTGGAAGAAATACTGAGTGATACGATGGAAGTCATAAGAACAAACCGACAAGAGCTCAAATAGAGCTCTTTTTTTTCATACGCGACTGTTGATCCCTGAACGCGGTCTGCAAATCATACATATCCATATGACAAGAGCTGCTGACAGTAATAAGAGCGACCTGCCAAGGATCCGGAAAAAGCCATTGAAATCAAATCCTGCGATGCCGAGGATCGGTTCCGTCATTATCCCGCCTAACCGGAACAGCCTTGTGCCGAGCCATGTATATAAGGCTGCCGCTGTACCCTGAAGGAACTTCCCCAGTAAGTACGGACGGGTATTTATATCGGTTCCGGATACGATGCTCATTACCTGGAGGTGGACGGACAGTCCTGCCCAGCCGATAATGAAGCTTGCGGCTGGTAGTTTGATATCATTCGGAGCCAGCGCCTCCCGGCTTAACAGTCCTGATCCTGTCGTTATTTCAAGCATCCCGCTCAGCAAGCCTGATATCACGCCGCCAAGGCCGTTTTGCCGGCATTCCTGAGGCAACGGCAGAAGTAATGCTTTTGATATTGCCTGTATTATTCCTGCTTTATCCAGTATACTGATAACTACCGAAAAGACTGTTATGAATCCGCCTATGGCAAGTATGGTCGATACGGAATCTTTCACTGCGCTTCCCAGCAGTGTGCCAATGTCCAGCCCTGACCGGTTTTCCCGCATAAGTCGGTCCTTAAAGTCCTTCAGCAAGTTCTTCCTGACTGTATTGCCGCTTTCTTCTGCTCTGTGTGATCTCCAAACCCGTTTTGCTGAAAACCTGCCGGTGTTGTTGCCAAAGCATGGTGCATTACTTCGTCTGTAAAATCTGAACATAAAGCCGACGGTAATGCAGGCCAGAACGTGACAAATGAACAGGAGCATCCCTATGGAGGGCGAACCGTACATGCCTGTACCGACAGCACCTATTATGAAAAGCGGACCTGAATTGTTGGTGAAGGCAAGCAGCCTTTCTGCCTCCGTTTTGGTCAATGCACCGCTTTTTCTAAGGTCTGCAGTTATTTTGGCACCGACCGGATAACCTGAAGTTATCCCCAGAACGAGAGCAAAGGACGAGCAGCCGGGGACATTGAAAAACGGCCGCATGACAGGTTCAAGCAGGATCCCCGAAGCAGCGGAAAAGCCGGTGGCATTTATGATCCCTGACGCGATGAAAAAAGGAAGAAGCGACGGAACCACTACACTGGCCCAGATATCAAGTCCTTTCAGTGCCGCTTTGACAGCGGTGTCGGAAAAAAGGATCAAGCATGCGATAAAGATGATACATAACACCGGGAGCGACAGCATCCTGATATATATCACGCGGGAAGGCCGCATCAGCAGCAGGACCAGGACCAGAGTAATGAGGGAAGCTAAAATATATAAACCAGGAACCATTTTTGTCTGACCTTAATTATTGTTGCTATTATGAATTGTATTTGACGCAGGACGAAATATTCCAAAAGAAAGGACAGTTCGTTATACCACTGCAGATGGCAGTGAAATAAAGAACTGTCCTCATGTATACTGCTTGTGATTATTTTACTTCGGTGATCCAGCCGAATTCATCCTTCACCGTACCGTTCTGTATGCCTGTGATGGCCTCATACAGTTTGGCTGATACTTCTCCTATCTTTCTGTCATTTACTGTTATTATCTTTCCGTCCCAGTTCAGTTCACCAATAGGAGAAATGACAGCGGCAGTTCCCGTACCGAACGCCTCGGCCAGCTTGCCCTGTGCATGTGCATCGAACAGTTCGACAACGCTCAGCTTCCTTTCGGTGACCTTGTATCCCCAGGCTTTCAGCAGCTGTATGCAGGAATCTCTTGTTATGCCGGCAAGGATGCTTCCATCCAGCGACGGAGTTATTACCTCGTCACCGATCTTGAAGAAGACATTCATTGAACCGACTTCTTCGATATACTTCCTTTCGATCCCGTCAAGCCACAGTACCTGGACATAACCCTTCTCGTGTGCGATCTCCTGCGCCTTGAGGCTTGCTGCATAATTGCCCGGGGTCTTTGCAAAGCCGGTGCCTCCCCTGACTGCACGCACATACTCGTTTTCTATCATAATCTTGACAGGGTTTATGCCCGTGGGATAATATGCTCCGCTGGGAGACAGGATTATCATGAATTTATATGTATTTGATGTCCTTACGCCAAGATATGGGTCGGTGGCAATGATAAATGGCCTTACGTAGAGCGAAGTACCAGGCTCGGTCGGTATCCAGTCCCTGTCCAGACTGACAAGGGTCTTGACTGCTTCCACCGCAAACTCCGCATCTATTGGAGGGATCGACATCCTCTCATTTGAATTGTTTATCCTCTTCATATTCATTTCGGGCCTGAAGAGGAATATCCTTCCGTCTGATGTCAAGTATGCCTTCAGTCCTTCGAAAATTGCCTGTCCGTAATGGAACACCATCGTTGACGGATCAAGAGACAACGGACCGTAAGGTACTATCCGAGGATCATACCAGCCTTTCTCAGTACTGTAGTCCATGATAAACATATGATCCGTAAAATACTGACCAAAACCAAGTTTCTTCTGATCAGGCTTTGCTTTAGGTTCCTGCGTTTTACGGATGCTTATTTTCTGAGTCATGTTGCTCAGCCTCCTTTTTTACCCAAACACTTTTTTCTATTAT
>CAZQUQ010000126.1:0-8368 GCA_964596445.1 uncultured Oscillospiraceae bacterium | reverse complement strand
TCATGTTGTTTTCTGTTGCCTTGTTTAAAATTTTTGCTCTGTCCAGACCTTTTCCATCATCTTTTACTATAATGAGCACATCATTTCCTGAATTTTTTGCTTCCAGTGTAATGGTCCCTGTCCTGGACTTGCCTTTGCTGATCCTTTCCTCCGGGTGCTCGATCCCATGGTCGAGCGAATTCCTTACCAGATGCATAAGCGGATCGGAGATGTGCTCGATCAGATTTTTGTCTACTTCCGTCTCATCACCTATGATCTTGAGCTGTACATCCTTTTCCAGTTTTTTGCACATATCGCGCACGAGCCTGTTCATTTTGTGAAATGTTGCAGACAGAGGAACCATACGGATCGACATCACTACATCCTGCAGTTCGTTTGTAATTTTGTGAAGCTGCCTTGACGCTTTTTGAAAATTATCCAGAACAAGACCTTTCAGGTCGGAATTTTGTGTTACCATTGACTCCGCAATCACAAACTCGCCCATTAGGTCCATCAGCTTATCAAGCTTTGAAACAGGGACGCTGATGATACTCTGCTGCTTAAGGTTGACCCGTTCGGCATTCTGCTCCATGTAAGCCGGCAGCTTGTCCTCCGAAGCAGTCTGTGTGACATCTTCATCGTTGATCTGATCGAGTTCCAGTTCTTTTAGAAATATTGTCTGCATCATCAATTGATGGATATCCACATATGAGCAGTCGGTCTTAAAGCATACGGTAAATCCGTCACGACGTATGATTTCTGCCGCCTCCGGGTCCATGATGTCTTCCGGCACATGACGTATTTCCCGTGCAACATCCTCGAGGTTATGGACCACATTGAAGGCCCTGATATTCTCCATTTCACAGCCTTCCTGAAAGTAAATGACAGCCTTGAATGAGTTCACGTATTTGCGGCCGCCGGCGGAGTCACTTTGCCTTGCAGGATCCGATTCCCTTATCTTTGCAAGGAAGGCCCTGTTGTCGGCTATCAGCTTTGAAGCGTCATCATCCTCGGCAATCCCGGATTTGATTTTTTCGATCTGCATTTTTATGAAATCAACATCGGCAAGCAGCAGATCTGAAAGTTCTGAAGAGTTGACATTTCCGGAGTTTTCCTCCCGAAGGAAGTAAAACAGGTCCTCCATGGAATGGGCAAGAGATGAGATGCCATTATATCCCATCATACCAGAAGAACCCTTGATAGTGTGCATGATGCGAAAAATTTCATTGACGGCATCCCTGGAGTAGCAGCCGGCTTTCTCGGCATCCAGGATGCATGCCTCAAGCTGCTCCAGCAGCTGAGTCGTTTCAAAGACAAACATATCGAACATAGGCCCGTTTGAATATTGATCAGACATATATATCATCCTCTTTACAGATCTATATTTTTTTCAGGGTCTGAATTACGTGTTCTTCTTTAAACGGCTTTACCAAAAAGGACCTGGCTCCGCTGACGACAGCTTCTTTTACCAGAGACTCCTGTCCCATTGACGTAATCATGACCACCTTTGCGTCTGGATCAAAGCTGCGTATTTTCTGCAGTGCTTCGATTCCAGTCATTTCGGGCATTGTGATATCCATAGTGACGATATCGGGCCGCAGCTCCAGATATTTTTTGACACCCAAAGCACCATTTTCGGCCTCTCCTGCGACTTCAAAGCCATTTCTCTCAAGTATGGCTTTAATTGTCGCCCTCATAAATGCAGCATCATCTACGATGAGTACTTTCTTCATCGCTTTTGCCACCTCGTAATTTCATTGAATTGGTCAACCAGAGCTGTAAATGCAGATATATTAGAGTAACCACCATAAGAATATACCGTTTGACAGGGGTTTTGAGATTTTTTCTATGAGATGCGCAAAATTCGACATGAAAAGTCGTTTTTAGTCGATGAATGGCAAAAAAACAACATTATGCTATGATTTCACTGATAATATAATTGAGATCATTCTTTGAGACATCAAGCTGTTTGAGCACATTCGGATCAATGATAAGGTTTTCTCCGCCGCAAATCCAGTTCCATGAATAAATATCTGCAATATTCAGCAAACACATCAGTTTCTTGTCCGTCACGTTTTCATCAAGCGGATCATGATGATATAATGCAGATTCTACCATGATCTGCGGAAGCTCCCACCAGTTGAGGAGATATGCGCCTATCTCCTGGTGTGATATGTCGATAAACTCCATTTTTTCATAGTAATAGTACAAATCTTTGTCATCTTTTATGGCTGCAGCCGCTTTCAGGTATTTGTCGGTGAAATTGTATATCAGCACTACTTTCCCAATATCATGCAGCAAGCCTGCCATAGAGCACATATCGGGTATGGGATGCCCTGTTATCCGTTTATAGAGGTATGCAAGAATTTTATTCGTCAAAATCGCATGCTTCCAGAGTATATCGATATCTTTATTAAGACATGGATTACTGACGACTCTGTCATTATTGAATGCTGCCGCACTTAGCAGTATATTCATTACATTGGTCAGGCCCAAAAACTCGATTGCTTGTCTGACAGATCCCGTTCTCATGCCGTAACCGGCTGAATTGGCTACCTGAAGTATTTTCGCGGTAAGAGACTGGTCGGACTCTATGGTTTTGTCTATCTCATCAATGCCGGCGTCCTGCTCTGCCAGCGCGTTCAGCTGAACACAGGTATTGCCCGGCAGGGGAATGAACTCGATCTTGTTGACGAGCTCCAGCAGGTTTCTTTTTTTTAGCGCTTCCTCAACGCTGAAAATCTGTTCGACCGTCCGGATAAGCTCCTGATTCTTCCATGGCTTTAAAAGGTACCGCTTTGCAAGGCTGTTTCTCTGTATCTGCACCACCAGGTCTTCATCGTTGTAGCCGCTCAAAACTACCCTGATTATTGAAGGATAGTTTGCCTTGATTTCCTTCAGCAGCTGATATCCATTCATTCCGGGCATCCTTACATCAGTAATCACCATGTCTATTGCTCTGTTTTCTATTATAGACAGCGCTTCTTCTCCGCTTTCGGCAAGACAGATATCAAAGCCGCTTCCCGCAAACGTCCTCTTCAATGAACTCAGTATCTGACGTTCATCGTCTACAAATAATATACTTTTATTCATTGCCGGTCACCTTTTCAATGTTCCGGTCAACAGGCAGCAGTATGGTAAACCTGGAGCCAACCATCGGTGTGCTTTCCACAAGAAGCTGTCCGCCATGCTGATTCACAACGATATCATAAGCAATGCTCAGGCCCATCCCGGTGCCCTGCCCCGGTGGCTTCGTGGTAAAGAACGGATCGAATATTTTTCCTATATTTTTCTTTTCTATGCCAACGCCATTGTCCTCTATCCGGCACCGCACAAAACCATGCTTTACATCCGTCGATATGGTGATCAATCCTAATCCTTCCATTTTTTTATCTCTGATGGCACACGATGCATTGAGGATGATGTTCAGCAGGACCTGGTCTATTTTGCTGCTAAGCGCCTGTATCAACGGAATTTCACCAAGGTCAGCCTTTACATCGGCATGGTATTTTATATCATTCCTCGCAATAAGCAGTGAATTTTGTATGCCTTTATTCAAATCATACTCCTCAAATTCATTATCCCGCCCCTGTCTTGAAAATGCCCTCAGCCCCATAATGATACCGCTGATCCTCTTCAGGCCGTCTTCGATATCATTGAACATTTCATCCTGATCCTTCAGCATAAAATCTACATCTTTCTTCTTTTCCAGTTCCATGAGCTTGCGTACTTCCTCTTCATTGCCTTCTGCAGAGAGGTCCGGAGCTTTTGCGGCAAAGTCCTGATATGCAAACAGTACTTCTTTAAAGTCCTCGTAATTTTTTCTGGTAATTTCGATGTTGCTGCATATAAAGCTGAGAGGATTATTGATTTCATGAGCGACTCCGGCTGCAAGCTGACCGATGCATGCCAGCTTCTCATTGTATATAAGCTGCTCCTTTGCCCTCTCCAGCTTTTGAAGCGCTTTTGTCAGCTGCCTGTTTTTTTCGATCAGCTTCTGCTCTATCTGTTTTTGCTTTGTAATATCTCTTGCAACAGTCAGAACGACCTTCTCATGATTCAGTTCGAAAATGCGTGCGCTGATCTATGGGTATCCGGTCTCTGTTTTTAGTGGAAAGAAGCATTTCAAAAAATACTGTTTCGCCACTGTGCAGTGATTCGGCAATATGTCCCATATTATCCGCAGACATGTGTATTCCAAGTTCAGACATGTGTATTGAGAGCAATTCTTCCCTTGCATATCCCAGCATTTTACACGCCATATCATTGACCTCTATTATGGGGCCGGGTGATCCGTCTTCCGTGATATGGGTTACAAATATCAAGTCAGTCTCATTGTGAAACAGCTCACGGAATTTTTCTTCATTGCGTGAGAGCATTCTTTCTTCTTTGTTTCTCTCAAGAATGTTTGCGAGGATTTCGGTAAAAATGCGAAGGATCTTTATATTGTCCTGTTCGATGCCAGCATTGCAGTCGTCATAATCGAACCCCATACAGCCGGCATATCTGTCACCTGATTTGACAGGCAATAATAAGCTCGATGATGACTTATTCCTGACGAAAAGTATTTCTTCCTTTATCGGCTCCTTTGCGTACTCGAGAACAGGTCTGCTGTCCGATTGCTTCCTTCGCCATTGAAAGTAATGATCTTTCTCCACCAGGTTATCATCCGTGATATATATGTATGTACTGCTGGCGCCCAAATGCTCACACAGGTCCTTAAGCCCTTCATTTATCCATTTTGTAAAATTATTGGAGCTTCTGATCAATTGTGCGGCAATTTTTGAGACGATCCTCTCCAGTTTGAGCCGCTGCCGTGTCTGGAACTCGTTTTTCAATAATTCGCTTATGGATCTTGCAGAAATGCTAACACCTGTCACTCTGTTAATTTCTTCATAAACAGGGTTGAAGTATAACTCGAACCAATAATCTTCATTATCGATGCCGTGGCACTGCAGCATGTTTTTAAGAGTATTGCCATGAATACAAGATCTACATACTCTTTCAACAAAGGCTCATCATCAGGATCTATTAATTCCAGTACAGAATCACCGGCCTTTATCTCTTTGCCGAATATTCTCCTGATCATTTCCGCTGTATTGGCAGTGAATCCCTTGATAACATAATCTATGGTGATATTGATTATGAATTGACAATCAACTTCCTCTACCATCTCGATGTCATATAATATCTTGCTGTAACTCATATGCCGCCCCCAGGAGGATCAAATCCCGAATATGCCTTTCAAAGCCTTCACATTCTCTCTGCTCACAGGTATGGTGTCTTTACAGTTTTTAAGTTTCAAATTATATGCGCCATTGAACCAGAGGGATATTCTTTCGATTTTTTCTATATTGACAATGTAGCTTCTATGGCACCTGAAGAAGTTATCCATGCCCAGCTTTTGGCTCCATGAATTTAGAGATCCATGACTTTTATACTCTCCGTTCACAGTAGAAACAAGAACATCGCCGCCTATGGCGGTCAGATATAAAACATCACTTTTGTTTACAAGATGGATCGCTTCATCATCCGGAATAGGAATCTTTGGATTGCCGGATTCAGGCTTTTCGCCGGCTGATTTTACTTTATCAGCTGCTATGGCGGGACTGCCAGTGCTTCCATTCAGAACCTGATGCATATCAGACTGCGCTTTCATGCTTCGTTTATGCTCCAGTGCATATTGCACCATTGATGTCAGATCGCTGGTTGTCCATGGCTTAGATATATAATAAAATATGCTTCCTTCATTCACGGCCGAAATCGCTATGTTAACGTCGGAATACCCCGTCATCAGAACTCTTGCCGCATGTGGAATGACCTTCTTTGAATGCCTCAGCACATCGATACCGTTAATATTCGGCATGCAGTAATCACAAATAACAATATCGTATTCCGATTGATCGATTATTTTGATAGCATCCTCAGGACTTGTTGCGGACAGGATCTCACAATCCATCTTGTGGAGTACACGCTTCAGAGCATTTACAATTTTAATCTCATCATCGACTATTAGGATGACAGCTTTATTATTCATAGTATTCTTATACCTCAGTTTAAAAAGTTTAAACTGTTTATTTTATCGACATTTTTCGCGCTTTTTATTAACTTTTTAGAATGAAAAATGAAACTGTGGTATAAGAATTCCCGGCATATTTGATTATGGCAGTATACTGCCCGTTCCGCTTTTCACAGCCTGTATGAAATCCTCTATCGACTTGAGCTCATGGTCGAACTCCATGCCTCCGCCAAGCATTCTGTCCGCAAAGTGCGTATCTGAGCCGCCGGTTTTGTACAGCATGTGCTTGTTGGCAAGTTCCAGTGCAAGCTGATCGAACTTGGGATCGGTATGGCTTGCATTACGGATTTCGATCGCATCGACTTGTTCAGGGAAAACACGTATTTGCTTGATATACCATGCCTCCCTGTACGGGTGGGCCTGTGATACGAATGCTCCGTGCGCCCTCACAGTTTTAAGATACTGCTCTATCGGCCATGACAGCATGTCAGGATGCGATAGCAGAAAATCCTTTCCAAGCCCGTATGTCAGGAACTCGGCGCCATTATCCGCATATTCCCACCCAAAGAACACATGGAAGTCAAGTTTTTCTGCTTCCCGCAGCGCACTCTCATAGCCAAGGCAGAATAGCTCAACCCTCTCAGGCCATGATAAATGTGCCGGTATGGCAGTATTGCCGTTAAAGAAGTGATCGGTCACGATCATTCCCGAATAGCCGGCTCGGTAGTGCGCCCTGACCATCTCGGCTCCGGTGTTGCCGCCGCAAGCGCTGGCTTCCTTCGTATGCAGATGCGTCTCATACTTGTATTTTCGCGGAGCTTTGAGTATCCTGTCCAGAGCGAACTCCGTCAGCATGCCTTCCGCCGGCAGCGCGTCCTGGACCATTATGCCGTCACAGTGCCGAAGCGCATTGTCAGAAACGCATTTATCGTTCAGCATCCGGAAACTGACTGCGTTTTTATTCATCGCATCATTGTTTGATATGTAACTTTGATTATCCATGTTTGATATGCTCCATGCCTTGTTTGAATAACTGCAGTATATGATCGTCATCCAGTGAATAATATACAGACTTGCCTTCCTTCCTGTATTTGACCAGCTTCATGTTCCTCATGAGCCTGAGTTGGTGGGAAACGGCCGACTGTGTCATGTTTATGGTCTCTGCGATATCGCATACGCACATCTCGCAGCAGGACAGCGCAAAAATGATCTTGATCCTGGTCTGATCCCCAAGCATTTTGAAAACCTCGGACAGCAGGACTGCTTCATCGTCTCCGATCATGCAGGCTCTGACCCTGTTGACCCGTTCCGGATCGGTGCTTAACTCTTCGCATCTGTCGCAGAATTCTTCCTTCATTGGTCTGAGATCCTCTTCTGAATAAAACATCATTCGTAATCCAATAATTTAATTATATTTTTAAACGGGATAATAGTCAAATAATTGCGTCCAAATATATTGCTGTGCATGCCGGCAATTGATATATTTATTTATATATGAGTCATGGGAGACTGCACGATGGTTTTGGTTTATATCATTCTGATATTGACGGCATTTTATACATATATGGTTTTTGAAACTACCTGGCTGAAGGTGGAACGGCTGGATTTCTCCAAAAGTGGGACAGGCCTTCGGATAATACATCTTACCGATCTGCATGTGTATATGACCAGGATCTCCGCAGAACGCATCAGGAAAGTTATAAAAGCCGAAAACCCGGATATCTTGCTGATCACCGGGGATTACATAAACAAGCCCATACATGCGTCGGAGTTTTTAAAGTATCTGCGTACCTTCTGCAAAGGCTACCGCACCATACTATGTCTCGGCAACCATGACTACAGGGCGTTCGGATCGAACAAGACAGGTCTTCAGAGCTTTATTCATGAAATAGAAGCGCTGCAGGTCGAGGTACTGATAAACAAGACCGTTGTCGTGGAAAAAGACGGCAGGAAGTATAATATAATCGGTATCGACGACCTGCGAAGAGGCAATCCGGACATTGAAAAAGCCATGGAAGGCTGTATCCAGGACGCCCCCAGGATTTCCATCACCCACAACCCCGACCTGGTCCTGAGCATCCCGGGAAAAATAGTGGATTATATGTTCACCGGGCATTTCCATGGAGGGCAGATATGGATGCCCTGCAATCTCGAGTTTTTCCTGCTGCGTGATGACCAGCTCTGCCGTATGGGCATCAAAAGAGGCCTGAAACGGGTCAACGGAATAAAGGTATATCTGAACAGGGGCCTCGGCAACGGAGTCGTACCGCTTCGCTTCATGTCTCGTCCGGAAATACTCGTCTGCACGATACCATAGCAATCGAGTAGGAGGTAGGTGATTAATTCACCTACCGACCTCTCACAGCACCG
>CAZQUQ010000125.1:2686-8403 GCA_964596445.1 uncultured Oscillospiraceae bacterium | reverse complement strand
ATTAGCCGCAACCGCAGGGTGTGCAACACCTTCGTGCATCATCGTACTAATACTTGCCGCGCTGTACTACAGATTCAAGGGTCTGAGCATCGTACAGGGCATGATCAGGGGCCTTCGTCCGGCAGTAGTTGCTTTGATTGCTTCTTCCGGTCTGTCTATCCTGCTGATGGTGCTGTTTGATAATAGTGAACTTACTTCACTAAAACTGTCCGATCTGAACCTGATCGCAGGAGGCCTGTTTGCCGCCTGCCTGTTCATTCTGAGAAAGTTCAGGATTAACCCGATCTTCATCATGCTCGCTGCCGGCGCAGCAGGAGTCATTATTTACGGGCTCATACCGTGATGTCACCCCTAAAATCACCCCTGAAATCGGTATTTCACACCCAAAAGGTGATTACAGAAAGTTATGGTTAACCTACAATAGATGATGGAAAGGTAGGTGATACCATGGCATTCTATAAAGAACCCTGTATCCACTGCGGGATGCTTCTTCCCCGGGATTCCCAGTTCTGTTCCGGATGCGGCAGCAGAAATCCATTCATCTACAGCTGTCCGCAATGTCTAAGAGAAATTCATAAAGGAGAATCATATTGCCAGGGATGCGGCAGGCCGCTGTACATCCTTTGTCCAAAGTGCATGGAACGCACATTCATACAGGACAGCTGTGAACGCTGTGGCGAAAGCCTTTTGGTACAGTGTCCGAACAAACGCTGCCAAAGCTTTCAGTTCTTTGAAAACAAGAAATGCACCGCATGCGGTAAAGTCCTGGCCAAGTAAAGTTATCATATGACAGCAAGAAGACTTTACTCCGATGAAGCAAAGAAAAACTTTACTCCAATGGGGCAAAAATACTTTGCTCATATACAGCAAGCAAACCTTTGCGCTATTGAACCAAATAAATACTTTGCTCATATGCAGCAAATAAAACCTTTGCGCTTATGAAGCAAAGAAAGCTTTATCAATAAAAACAAAAAAGCAGTTAAAAAACAACCATATTCAGGAGGGAGACGTGTCTATGTTGAATTCATTTACTCGAAACTACGAAGATAACAGTACGGAGGCAGGCTTTCAGTTTACTTTTTACTGCGATCTGTGCAATGACGGGTTCAAGTCTTCATTCATCGAATCGGAAACATATAAAAAAGGTTCACTGCTCCGCGGGATATCAGGCGGAGCGAGAGCGCTGGGCCATCTGTTCGGCGGCGCTATCAGCAATGTTGCCTGGTCCGCAAGCCATGGAAGCGATGTTCTTTCCGAGAAGTTCAGCGGGATGAGTCCCGAATGGCAGAAAGAGCACGAGAGGGCTTTCATTCAGGCGCAGAACGAGGCAAAGCAGCACTTCAACCGCTGCCACGGCTGCCGTCAGTGGATCTGTGACGCCGATTTCAATGAAGACGAAGGAATGTGCGTAGAATGCGCACCGCGCCAGAACGTAACAGTAGCAAAAGCAAGAGCGAACAGGATGGTGCACCAGATCGAGGAAGCAGCCGAAAAAGCAGATGTGTTCCGCGGAGCCATCGAAAGAAAGACCGTAACCTGCCCCAACTGCGGAAAGCCCTCAGGAGGCGGCAAATTCTGCAACAACTGCGGACATAACCTTTCTCTGAACAAATGCCCGATCTGCGGCTCCCAGGTTGCACAGGGCGTCAAGTTCTGCGGAGAATGCGGCACCAGGATATAGCATGACCATGCAGAACCGAAATTCAGTCAACATAAAACAACAGCGCGATCATTTATTGCAGTACTATAAGGAGTGATGAAATGAAAAGGCTTATTTCCGTCCTGCTGGCTGTCACAATGCTGTTAAGCTGCTTTACAGCCTGTTCCCGACGCGATAAGAAAAGCGAAAAAGAGGCGGAGAGCGGTCCGGTCAAAAAAACCACCGCAAATACGGAAGGCCCAAAGAGAGGGCCTGTCGGCGTATGGGACATACCGGTCCCGGAAATCAACCCTCTTGGCTCACAGAGTCTCTATGCATCTACAAGCTATGACTTCGGTGAGCATAATATCAAATATATCGATAATTTCATACAGAGCGAAAAGGTAGTACATGGTGAAACATGGCAGCTTACCGTCAATGACGACTCCGGTATACCGCTTGAATTCCTGAAAGATTATGTGAAGGAACTCGGCGGGACGATATTCTCCAGCGCGTATGGAGATCGCCTGACTTTCACATATTCAAAGGATGAAAACAGCTTCTGGTGGGGCGACGCGACCCTGAATGACAACGGCTATATGTTAAATGTCATCAGGGAACAGCGTGTTCCGATCGGAAAGGAAGTCAAGTTCAGTACAACAGATATCGGTGAAGATGCCGAGCCTATGATCACATTTGTTGCACAGCCCGATGGGAGACGATTTATTTCAGCGACGATCACGGTACCTGAGGGCAGCCTGGATCTCGAAATCGTAAGCAACAGCTCTACATACTCATATGACCGCAGCATCTACTACGAACGGGAACTGTCGTCTATCAAGACGACCAGATATGTTCTCGATGATCTGCCGCAGGGTCCGGATGCTCTGACATGGAGATTCAGCTGGGAACCTGGCAATGCTCCCGCTGAATTCACTGTCAAGCTGGAAGAGTTGGGTGAAATACCCCAGATAAAATACGGTGACGAGCTTGGAGCTCTCAAGGTCAGCGGATATACTTCCGGAGACGTATATGTGGAGCCTCAGGAACATGTGGAATATGATTCAGCCGAAAAACTCAATCTCGAGGGTGATATCACCCCGGAGGGCGATCAGATTTTCTGGCTTCCGGCAGGTTATTGGAATGTTCATCTGCCGTCACGGTCGTCAGGTCTTGATGACACAGTGACACGGCTGGTCCCTGTCAGCTCAGGCGAAATGACGGTATTGAACGTACCGGATTCGCTCAGCAGTGCATATTCTGCATTGAGTCTCAGATATGCCGAGCCCGGCGAGATGACCGGCGGTATAGAAATAACCGAAGCGAAAGATGAAGGCACTACGGCGACAGTGTCTTTCATCGTCAATGACCCAAATGACAGGGATGTTTTCCCCGACAAGAACAACACCAGCATCATTGAGGGCGGTCAGGAAGTCGAAATACTCGATATAACCAGAAAAATTGCTCCTCCCAGCGTAGTTCTCGTGTTGGATTCCTCCGGTTCCATGGGCAATCTGATGTCGGCTACCATCGAATCTGCAAAAAAATTCATCCGTGGACTGCCGGATGGTACATTTATAAAAGTGGTGGATTTTGACACAGATGTCCGCGAACTAAAGGGCGAAACAAAGGATGCCGTCATCAAGAGTCTCGACTCTGTCAAGGCATCCGGTGCAACAAAGCTGTTTGATGCGACTATAAAGGGTCTTGAACTCCTTGAAGAAAAGCCCCGTCCGGCGGTCGTTCTATTCGCAGACGGTGCAGATTCCAGCATCGATGGCCAGGGTGAAGGCAGTTACTCCACCATGGAGGATGTGACCGAAGCCATAAAGGAAGCAGGAATACCGATATATTCGATAGGCTTCCGGGAGGGTGCCGATAAACAGGCGATGAAATTATTTGCAGCCACCTCAGGAGGTCAGTATTACGACGCAAAGGACAACAAGGCACTGGACAGCGTATTTGAAGCTATCGGAAACAAATTGGGGAACTCTTTTGAAATAAAATACAAGCGTCCTACCGAGTCAGCTTTATCAAACACTCCGGTAGTCAGCCTGATCATGGACGCTTCAGGCTCGATGGATACAGACCCCGCCGAAGATGAAGGCTGCGGGTACCGCATAGATAAAACCAAGGCATTGTTCCATGACTTTGTGATGAAGCTGCCTGACAGCAGCCTGATGCAGATGATAAGCTTCCAGTCCGCAATTGGTGCGGATATCATCACTCAGCAGCAGATCACAACGAATGACAAGACCGCGATCCTTCAGGCAATCGGCAGCATTAGAGCAGATGGCGGCACACCTATACTGAATTCGATCAGGATAGGATATGAAAATCTGAGATCCGTTCCAACAAGCAAAAAAGTCATGGTGTTCGTAACAGATGCCGGGCTTGAAGTCAGCGAAGAAGAGCAGCCTGAATTTGAAAAGCTTCTGGGCGAGATCAAAGAGAATGGAATAAATGTTCTGTGGGCAGGCATGGGCGTAACAGATAAGGAAGAACTATTCCGGGAAGCAGCTGAACTGTCGGGCGGACGTTATATAGTGAAGGAAAACGCAGACGATCTGCGGTCCGCTCTGGATGAGCTGCTCTCACAGATAAATAAGGAGAGCGAGTCTACCCGTATTCCTCTATCGGTCTCGATCAATGAAAAGACTGCATCCGGTGATACATACAGTTATTCTGCGATAACAGAAGTTGCATTCAACAGGCCGGCAAAGGTCGGAAAAGCAGCAGAGCCTCAGACAGTCACGCTCAAAACAGGCACACGGCTGATAACCTACGATGCAGCCCTTGCATCGACTGTGACGGGCATGAGTCTGCCGGGTGAAGAAACGATATTGAGTAAAAGGATAAGCCTGAATGCCAGGGAAAGCAATAAGGCTGCCGAGATCACCGTTAAGGAAGCTCTCCTGTTTGAGAAATTCATGGGACTGGATCCCGGAGGCATGAGTTTCCTTACATTACAGATGGATATAAAGAATGTCACGCCGCAAAAAATCACATACCTGATCCCAAGCTTTAAAAACCACTTCTATATAAATATCAACAATGAGGGCAGTTATCCGGCATCCGACGCCACATGGCTCACGGAGAAGCCAATAGCAGCTCCCGGCAAGTATGAGATCGAAATACCTGCCGGCCAGACGGTTTCGGGAGTGTTGGTTTTCGTCATACCGGAATCACCTCTGACGCAATTCTCACTCCATTTCTACGATACTGTAAATGGACATGTACATATCCCGCTGGCAGGCAAAATGACGCCTCAGCTCCTGGAGCTTGGCAGTCTGTCTGCTTCGGAACCGGCAAAGATTACCGATGCCTTTTCTTTAACAGTAAAAGCTGCAAGCGCAATGGACAAAATACAAAAATACGAAGCCCAAGAAAATACGACATTCAGAGTGATCGAGGCAGACTTTGATACAAAGGTACAGGCATTGCTCGATATCGATCCGGCCAGTCGGTTCTATCTGAAAATAGATACCGGCGCCGGCCCGCTGCTGACAAAGATGAGCAACGCAACAGCGCTTTTGCCCTTTGGATTCATGTCTCCGGTGATGCTGGCCCCGTCGTCGCCAAACAAGGTCCGTATGGCCTATCCGATCGCTAAATCACTGCTTGGCACCAAATCAACGATATGGGGCGATGTAGCGACCGGAAGCGTGGATATTCCGGTCACCAAAGGCAACACATATGGAAAAGCCGTAAATAAGCCTACATACTCGGCATTTGGCATACAACTTCGTGTGAATGAACTCACAACACTGGGTAATGTTGAAAACTTCAACGAAGATTGGGTCGTAGCCGATGTTACATTCAACTGCCCGCCGGGAGTACAGGGAGCTGAGATACCTGAAGATCTGTTCTGCCTTGTACGCAGCGACTACGCAGAGATGTTTGAAAAAGGCGTACAGCTGCCTGCGAATGGCGGCTCAGGCAGCAACGAGTACGGCAGTGATGAGGAATCATATGATGAGGAATCTTACGACGAGGAGTCTTATGAAGAGGAGTCTTATGAGGAAGAATCATATGAAGAAGAGTCCTACGATGAAGAATCCTACGATGAAGAATCCTA
>CAZQUQ010000125.1:0-2586 GCA_964596445.1 uncultured Oscillospiraceae bacterium | reverse complement strand
TCCTACGATGAAGAATCCTACGATGAAGAATCCTATGACGAAGAATCATATGATGAGGAATCATATGATGAGGAAGACGAAGATGCCGGACCGGGCAGCAATTCCGGCGGCGGCAGTGCAAACCTCGGCAACTTTACATCAATAGGATCCGGAGATTCAGTAATACTTTACCCGGACGCTCAGACAAACTCTCTCCTCTATGGTGTTAATGGAGACTTCGGTATTTACAGCGGATCTCAGCGCAGAGGCATCGTAATGTTCTACCTTCCTGAAGGCAACCATAAATGGGTACTTAAGTCCAATTACTTTAAAGATCTGAACGAGCCTGTCGCGTCAGGAAGCTACTCCAGCCCTGATCTGCTTGTCAGAAATACCGAAGTGGAAGTATTCGGATACGATTTCGAGGCAGAGTTGGCAAAGGCCGTAGAGAAAGCTATAAAGAAGTATGAATCATACAAATCGGCAGAAGGCGCTGCAGGATATGTGAAGTCTGTGAACCTCACACAGGCTGACGGCAAAAACTATATTCCGGTACCGACAATAGTGACACACGGTATAGTGAAGCTCAGATCGGTCAAGACGCCCGAACAGGCTGTCTCCCTGATGAAAACACTCAAATGGCTGCCAGCCGATGTGAAGTGGAGATATCGCTACTCGCCCGAGGCTGTCCTGACACAGAGCTGGGGTACCGAATGGGATCTTGGCTATCTGGCTGCTTCATTATTTGCAAAATGCGGAAGCAAAGTCAGTTTCCTCGGTCTCGCCCTTACTTCCGAAGGAATTGCAGCTTTGAATGGGCTCAGTTCAGTTAATGAACTGAACTGCAGTATGATACCCGGAATTAAATACACAGACGCAGCCGGAAACGCAAAAGTGTTCGTAGTCCCGCTCATGAAGGACATCACAGAGCTGGAAGGACTGGTCTATATTACATCATTTGCTGATGAAGATGAAATATTGCCAAGGACTGCAACTATCACAGTATATGCAAAAACCGAAACAAAGGCGGATTCAGCAGCTGCTGCAATGAGTGACATAGCAGGCGTGCTTGGCGGCGGGACTGCCGACGGCATGATCCTGGAGGATGTCGAACTGCTGAAGAAAGAGATATCTCTGCCGGATCTGAGCCGGGATTCCATAGAGGTCGGATATACCGAAGCAGGCCCCGGAACAGGCAGCGGCAAGCTATATGCGGCCATGATCAGCACTCCGGACGGTATTCAAACCGGTGAATATGGTGTCGACACGGGAAAGAGCAAGATCACTGGAGTCAGGATAGATGTCGAATTGCCGGACAAAGTTGTCTCTCATGTAAGCACACTGCCTGAAACGGATACCCTTGACAGGGTCTTCCACAATATCGCGATCAATCTCCCCGACCTCCCGGAGGATGCTGCAAAAACTCTTGAAGACGCATCCAGCAAGGAATACAAGGCTGCCCAGGATCCCAATGCAATATCAGCGCTCAAGTGGTACGGCCGCAATATACTGAACCGCTTCATCGCGACCCAGACCACCTATGATAAGGAAATCGGAATGAATATGGGCTTAACGCTCGGACGCACGAGCAAGGAGCGCGTCCTTGTCGTAACATCACGGCTGAGCCGCAAGGACAACAAGCTCTGGACATCAATGGACCTGGTACAGGCTGCAAACCAATGCCACAATGGCGACAAGGAAAAGGTGAACGCATATAATATAGGATCAGGTATATTCCTTTCAATGCTGGAAGGTGAAGTGATACCCGGCGTCAACATGAACTTCCAGACATCATGGGCCGGTGCGCCTGCCGGTACACAGCTTGTTTTCGTGCCTGGCGGCGATTTTGACAGACAGATCTTTATAGAGCCGATGCGAGAATACGGTTTCCCCGAGCGTCTGCTCCACAGTGTGGAGAACACCAAAAACATAATATTCGTACCCGACCGGCCGACAATGTTCGGAGGAGAGAAACGCTGGATGTGGCTGGAGATCGATCCCGTCACTTTTGAGACCATAGCCATATCGGACACCGGCGAGCACATGGGAGCAGGTTATATAATGAATCTGACCCGAGCCGTGATCATGGGCGGCGCCAATTACATGGCAGGCGTCTTCTTCGGTCTCGAAACGGCAATATGGTCAGTCGCCGCGTATTCATTAAAATATGGTGATTATGAAAACGTACTCAAGGCTGCCGCAGAGACCACTAAAGAAATAGGCAAAAACGTTTCAAAGATCCATGCAGTATATGTCGATCCGGTGGGCACACTGAAGGATGTTATAAAAGATGAGACCGGAATATCTGACTTAACAACAGCTAAGGACGAAAAAACCGGCTTATCGGCTCAAGTAGGTGAAGGCGGCCTTGACCTGAAAGCCCCGGGAATCACGCTCAATATCAATGTCGTGGATCTGTGCAATATGGAACTTGAGGCGAACATTTCACTGGGAATAGTCCCAACTTTCAGCGATGGCTTCAATGATGCCGCAGATTTCTACTTCCAGCTCAGCCGGGACGGCGGCGCAGGAGGAAGCGGTGCCGGCAGCGGTGCTGGAGGCGGTACCGGCGGCGGTGCTGGTGGCAGCGGTAATGGCGGCGGTGCT
>CAZQUQ010000124.1:0-8517 GCA_964596445.1 uncultured Oscillospiraceae bacterium | reverse complement strand
CGGCTGCCGAGATCGTATGCGCGCCTGTCAGTTTCCTCATTTTTGCCGGTTATGATCGATACGAGATCAGATCTGTCATTTTCAAGCGGAAATGTTACGGCTCTGACGTATGGTTTCATCGTACGTTTCAGGATAGTCCTGAAATATGCGCCGGCCTGAGCATCCATGCCATTTTGTGGGCTGATGTCCATACCATACTGCGGGCTTATATCTGCTGCGGTCACACAAACCGTAAAGGAGCTGCCGGACAGGTCTATTCCGTAAGCCATGGCTTCGCTTCTGATGTTCTCCGCTGTCATGCTGTTTCGTGAAATAAGTTTGCTCAGGAATGTTTCGCACATGACCGGCAGTGCCTTTTTATACTGCTCCTGTTCCGTTTCTTTTTCTCTTTTCAATCGCTCGCTTATTTCAAGCTCGTTCTTCAGCCTTTCCAGTACCTGTATGAGCTCCCTTTCATCCACAGGCTTCAGCAAATAGTCCTTGACACCGTATTTCATAGCGGTTTTTGCATATTCAAAATCATTATAACCGCTTATAACGATTATCTTGATTTCCGGAAGGATGTGTGCAAGCTCGTTTATAAGCTCAAGGCCGTTAAGCCCCGGCATCATGATATCGGTCAGAAGTATGTGAGGCTCATGTATCCTGCATAATTCAAGAGCCTCGATCCCATTTGCAGCCTCGCTGGACAATTCCAGCTTAAGGTCCTCAAACGGGATCATCGACTTGATCGCAGTCCTTACCCATTTTTCGTCATCTGCAATGATCAGCTTCAGCATATCCGCGACCCCCTAGCTATCCATTACGGCAGGAAGAGTGATTTCCACAGTAGTGCCGACCGTAGACTCTCTGAATCGCAATCCATATTGCTCGCCAAAATAAAGCTTTATACGGGAATTGACATTCATCACGCCGATACCTGTTCCCGAGTGTTCGCTCCCGCCTGTATACCTGGATCTGTCGTTTGCAATCGATCTGTTCAGTTCTTCCAGTTTTTTTGACGGCATACCGAGACCGTCATCCGATATTATGATCTTTATGTTGCTGTCCAGCGAAAGGATCTCTATTTTTATCGTACCTTTGCCAAGCTTCATTTCCAGTCCATGCTTGATGGAGTTCTCAATGAGAGGCTGCAGCGTGAGCTTCAGGATCTTGTAATCCATCAGTTCGGGCGGGATGCTGTATTGCAGTTCAAATTTGTTTTCAAATCTGAAATTCTGGATCGAAATGTAATTCTCCAAATGCTGCAGTTCTTCCTTTACCGACACCAGCACGCGCTCGCTGATGCTGTACCGGAAGAGCAGCGACAATGACTTCGCCATGGATGCGATCTCATGTATGCCGTGGTAAAGGGCAGCGCCTCTTATCGATTCCAGCGTATTGTACAGAAAGTGCGGATTTATCTGGTTCTGCAGCGAATTCAGCTCGGCTTCCTTTTGACTGAGCTTGATCCTGCTGATTTTATTTATGAGCAGGTCTATATCAGATGCGCTGTCTACTGCCGACACATCATTCTTGATTTGCAGGAGAGGCAAATGAGCAGAATTGCCTGAAAAATGGCTCTCATAATCTGAGATAACCGACGTCAGATCATTTATCGGCCTTAATTGTCTCAGCAGCAGGATGAGGAAAATCAGAAGTATGGCTCCGAATGCCGCAAGCACAGCCGTCAGCAGCGGACTGCGGATCCAGAGCCGGCCTGTTGCGGCAGACACTGGTACAAGATCGATGAAGGTCCATCCATGTTCAGGATATCTGACATATGTCATAAAATGCCTGGAGCCGTTATAGTAAATCTTCAGGAAGTCCGAATCCTTGTCGCTGATCGCAGACAGCAGCTGATCCGACGCTTTTGCAGAAAGCTTTCCTTCATCCCTGCTGTACAGGATGCAGCCATCCCTGTCAATAATGATCCTCTCGGCACCGATACCGGATGGAGCGTCAGCGGGCCCGGCGCTTTCGACCTTGAGGAAGTCCGATATCAGACTTTGGTTGAAATCAAACAGCATAACATGATCCCTGCCGTTCCTGGTGCCTGAAAGAGCCGATTTTGCGGCGCTCAGTACTATCTTGCTGACGCCATTGGCATAAAAACGCTGTACCGTGCCAAGCATATATACCAGATCCCTGTTTTCCAGTGCATCACGAAACCACTTCTGCGCCGAAGGGTCGCTTATGACAGCGCTCTTTGCATCCGGTCCGTATGCTGCTCTTATCCCCGTGGCATCTATAATGTAGACGCCCGACAAAGCCTTCTGATGGGCTGGAGAGAGGTGCTTGCCAGCCATCTCAGCCAGTAATGCCGAGGTCGGGCTGTCGTTTGGCTGTGCTGCGATACGATCCATATGATCCGGCCCGATTGATCTGACGTACAGGTCTACGGCAGATTGCAATTCTTCCAGGCAGCTGCCTATATAGCCGTTTTCCTTGGAGATCCTTGAAAGAGCCGATTCGTATGTTTTTTCTTCCATGAGCGAACGGGTGTGCAGATAGATAACAGAAGCAGTGATCAGCGATGGTAGCATCACCAGTAATACAAACAGGAGTGTGATGCGTGATTTCATTTTCATATACAGCCGGCTGATATTCGGTGTCTTGCGGGGCGCTTTTGCATTGCGGGCAGGTATCAGTCTCATTATGTACACCTCATAATTATTTTATTAAATAAAAGCAAAAAAAGCAAACAGAAGAATATTACTCATGTATGAATACTGCACATAAAAAAAAAACACCTTTACCATAAAATTTTCATCTGTAACTCCGGCGATTATAATGATAAAATAAATAGAACTGGCAAATCCGATCAAAATATCGCGAGGTGTTGTCATTGTATCCGAACAAAAGTAAGCATACTGCATTTCGGTCAACTGTATCCGCTATTTCTTTTATTCTTGTTTTAGTATTATTGATGTCTTCGCTTTCCGGATGCTACTTCTTCCCGAAGGAGGAGGAGGTTCTGGCTCCGCCGATCAAGATCCCGGACAAGATCACCTATGATACGCTGGAGGTCACGAAAGGCACCATCGAAAATACAATAAGAGTCACAGGCAGTTTTGTGCCTGTAAGTCAGCATGATCTCTTTTATGTAAAAGGTGACAGGCTGAAGGATATATATGTGATCACCGGGCAGGAGGTCAAAAAGGGAGAACTGCTGGCTGAGCTTGAGACAGATGCCGTCCTTGGCGAGATCCAGATGCAGGAGATCGCGCTCAAGCGTGCACAGATACTGTATGATGATGCAAAAGCCCGTTATGATATCGTTGGCGGCAGCAGGACGGAACTGGACATGGCTGAACTTGATCTTCAGACCAACCAGCTAAAGTTAGAGAAGCTGAAGAGCGATCTTGCAAGAGCCAGGCTCGTATCACCGATAGACGGTATTGTTGTATATGTTAACTCCATAAAGCAGGGTGAATACGTCAACCCGTATCAGACAGTCGTAAGAGTGGCAGACCCGAAACAGCTCCAGCTGAGGTACTCAGGCGACAGAGTCGCCAACTTCAGACTTGGGATGAAAGCTGTAGTCCAGTTGAAAGAAAATCAATATGAAGCCGAAGTCGTCATGACTCCTTCAGAAATGCCGTCAGATGCGGACGAACAGACGAAGAACTCAGTGCAGCTCAAAGTCTATGACCTGCCGGAGGATATCAAATACGGTCAGACGGCCAGCATCAGCCTGACGTTGGAAAGAAGGGAGAACGTGATCGTTATACCGAAACTGCTTGTCAATAATTTTGCAAACAGAAAATTTGTAAATATATTGAAGGACGGCATAAGGGAAGAACGCGATATAGAAGTCGGGATAACGAACAGCACGGAAGCCGAAGTTATAAAGGGTCTGGAAGTAGGAGAACTGCTGATAGTAAGATAATGCTTTGACGGCGCAGGTACATGCCTGCGCTGCAATTACGAAATGGAGGCGCTAGAATTTGCTGAAGATAGTATTAAGGAGAATGTTCAGCAACTCCTGGCTGATCATATGCCTGCTTTTAGGATCGATCATGGCCACAGCCCTCGTCAGCTGCATACCGATTTATACCGACGGTATCCTGCAGAGGATGCTGACAAAGGATATGGAAAATTATCAACTTGAAACCGATATTTTTCCCGGCCAGTATACCGTTAGAGCAGCTCTGAATTACAACAGAGAGATCAAGGACAGGATCAACACATTCCGCTTTTTTGACAGGGAGATCATGACAAAGAGGCTTCCTGAATTTGGTCTGCCCATTCGGAGCATATCACAGCATGTAGTAATGGGAAACCTCAGCGTTCCTCTGGTGGAAGAAGAAAAATACGATTACAGATCCAAAACGATGATGGCAAAGGTCGGTGCGCTCGCAGGGATCGAAGATCATATTACGATAATCAACGGGAGGATGTTCTCGGACAAGATCGAAGACGGCGTAATCGAGGTTATAGCATCACAGCAGGCGATGGTCATACAGAACCTTCTGCTGAACAAGGTCTATCCGGTACTCGATCCGACGAAGGATTATGAAGAAGTCTTCAAGGTAAAGGTAGTAGGCGTGTTCGAGATGAAGGACAATGAAGACCTTTACTGGCTCCATGGGTTTTTCAGGCATAATAAGGAATTCCTGATGGACTACGGACTCATGAGAAACGAATTCATACTCAATGGACAGGGTCCTATCACGGAAGCTCAATGGACCTGTGCGTTCGATTATCATGAGATCACTTTGCAGAACCTGTCTCATGTGGCCAAGACATATGAAGAACAGAGCACCTGGTATTCCAAATACAAAGTCAGTATTGAGTTCAATATGCCGATAAACGGCATACTGATAAAGTATGACCAGAGGGCGATACAGTTAAGGAACATGCTCTGGGTTCTTACCGTCCCTGTTCTTATCATGCTTACCTTCTACATATTTATGGTGTCCCAGCTTATAGTCGATCATGATGCAAACAGCATCGCAGTATTCAAGAGCAGGGGAGCTGGCAGGAGTCAGATATTCCTGAGTTACCTGATCGAAAGTGTGATAATCTCAGGAGTTGCGTTTGTCGTCGGACCTTTCCTTGGCTTGTTTATTTGCAAGATTTTGGGCTCCTCCAACGGTTTTCTGGAGTTTGTTCAAAGGACAGCGCTCCCTGTTCAGCTTAACCTGAAGGTTTATATGTATTCGTTCTTTGCAGTGCTGTTGCTCATCATTACCATATTGGCGCCCGTCTTGTCGGTATCACGCAAATCCATCGTCAGCCATAAGCAGGAAAAAGCACGTGTCAAAAAGCAGGCACTCTGGAAGAAATTCTTCCTTGACATAGTACTTCTGGCTGTAGCCGGTTATGGCCTATACAGATATGAACAGCAGCAGAAGGTCCTGGAGATTACCGGAGTGTCTGCCAATGAGCTGCAGGTGGATCCGCTTCTGTTCCTGACATCCACCATATTCATACTTGGAGCGGGACTGTTGTTCATAAGACTTTACCCGTACCTGGTAAGCCTGATATACTGGATCGGCAGAAAAGCATGGACGCCTGTGACATATATTTCTCTGATACAGGTCAGCAGATCAAAAGGGCAGGAGCAATTCCTCATGCTGTTCCTGATTCTTGCCATTTCGATCGGGTTGTTCAATGCCAATACCGCAAGAACGATCAATAAAAATATGGAAGATAAGATACGGTATTCGATAGGAGCGGACGTCCGCATGCAGGCCGAGTGGAAGACCAACCAGCCGGCCACGCCAGCCGGTGCGATGACTCAGGGACAGGAATCGCAGAGTAAGGAGCCTTTCCGCTATTTCGAACCGAACTTCAATGATTTTGCCACGCTTTCCGGGTCGGAAGTGGTGACCAAGGTGCTCAATGTAAAGGACGGCACGCTTCAATCGACGAAGGAATGGATCAACAACATACGCGTTATGGGAATAATCCCGGATGAGTTTGCAAAAGTCGCATGGTTCAGGCCTGATTTACTGCCTTATCACTGGTATGAATATCTGAATCTGATGACTGAAGCGCCGACGGCATTTCTTGTATCGACCAGCCTGAAGGAGCAGTATAAGCTGGAGGTAGGAGACACCGTATATCTCACCTGGGGAAACCAGGATTATCTGGAGGGTACGATATACGCGTTTATTGATTACTGGCCGACTTACAATCCCAATCAGACAAACAGGATGAACAGAGCTCCCGGCTTTGTTGTAGCCAATCTTTCATATATACAGAACAAAATGGCTCTCCAGCCTTATGAGGTTTGGATAAAGAAGCAGGAAGGCGCAACTGACAAACAGATAAACGACGATATCTTAAAGAAGGAAATCAAACTGAGCTTTATAGATTACACCGGCCAGGAGCTTGTCAAAATGAAAAATGACCCCATGCTGCAGGGCATGAACGGAATGCTGACGCTGGGATTCATAGCATCCATGCTTATCAGCCTGCTGGGCTTCCTGATCTATTGGATTATTTCCATACAGAACAGGATACTGCAGTTTGGTATATTGCGAGCTATGGGCATGTCGCTGGCAAAGGTGATAGGGATGCTTGCAAATGAGCAGCTGCTGGTATCCGGAGCGTCGATACTTATCGGCGTCATTGTGGGCGGGATGACAGGAGACTTGTTCATACCGCTGCTGCAGATCATGTACAGCTCTGTGGATCAGGTGCCTCCTTTCAAAATAATGGCTTATGGAGAGGATTATATAAAGGTTTATGCCATTATAGGCCTTATGATCACTATGGGATTTATGACACTCTGGAGGATAATCTCAAAGATCAAGATAGACCAGGCTGTCAAGCTTGGAGAGGACTGATGCCGTCATGGTTCGGTCAGTTCGGCACATGGCAATGCATTTGGAGGTTATGCAATGAATGAGATCATCAAAACCGAGAACCTTGTAAGGGACTTCAGGTCTGGAAGCATGATAGTGCATGCTTTGAAAAATGTTTCCATAGAGATAGAGAAGGGGAAGCTCACGATATTGAGAGGCAGGTCGGGTTCCGGCAAGACGACTCTGATCAATATGTTGGGTGCGCTAGACAAGCCCGATTCAGGGAAGATCAGCTTCAATGGCATCGACATCACACGTTCCGGTGAAAGAGTGAAAAATGAACTCAGAAGAAAGCATATGGGCTTTGTATTCCAGTCAGTAGCTCTGATTTCAATGATGTCGGCCTATGAAAACGTGGAATTCGGCCTCAGGATCGCAGGCGCAGGTGCCAAAGGCAGAAGCGAGCGGGCCAGGCATTGTCTTTCACTCGTTGGACTTGCAAAGAGAATGGACCACAGACCCCATGAGCTTTCCGGCGGCGAGCAGCAGAGAGTGGCAATAGCAAGGGCTATTGCCCATAAACCGGATGTTGTATTTGCAGATGAGCCTACAGCCGAGCTGGATACCCATATGGGTCTGCAGGTGGTTAAGCTTTTCAGGAACCTGGTCGAACTGGAAGGGCTTACAGTGGTAATGACTACGCATGACCCAAGTATGATCGAGATCGCAGATCACGTACTGACTCTGGAGGATGGTGAGATCACTGATGCAAGATGAACAGATCAGCTATGACACAGCTCAGGAATATATTGGAGCTCCAGCTCAGGCAGAGCGTACCAGGATGATCGAATGCGAGAACCTGGTCAAAATATACAAGACCAAGGATCTGGAGGTCGTAGCTTTGCAGGGGCTCGATCTGATAGTCGAGTCAGGCGAACTGATGGCCATAATAGGAAACAGCGGAAGCGGCAAGTCTACTCTGCTGAACATGCTTGGCGGTCTGGACAGACCGTCTGCGGGGAAACTGCTTGTGAACGGTCTGGATCTGCTGAAGTTCAACGACCAGCAGCTCATCAGATACAAGAGGGACACAGTAGGCTTCATCTGGCAGAACAATGCCAGGAATCTTATCCCATACCTGACTGCGCAGGAAAATGTCGAACTGCCGATGCGACTTACCGGAAAGAAAAATCGAAGGAGCAGAGCGCTGCAGCTGCTTGATATGGTCGGATTGCTGAACAGGAGGAACAACAAGCTCAGCCAGCTGTCAGGCGGTGAGCAGCAGCGTGTGGCGATAGCAATCGCACTTGCCAACGATCCGAAGCTGCTGCTGGCGGACGAACCGACAGGATCTGTTGACAGCCGGACTGCAGCAACGATTCTGGATGTTTTTCGTGAACTGAATATGACCCTTGGAGTGACAGTGGTGATCGTTACACATGACAGGCAGATATCCCGCAAGGTCGACAGGGTAGTCGCCATACGGGACGGACGCACCAGCAGCGAGTTCATAAGGAAACGGTCCTATGCTGAGGAGCTTGCGGCCATTGACGGCATATTCGGTACGAAGGATGATTCCCACGAGGAACTTGCGGTACTGGACAAGTCAGGCAGGCTGCAGATACCTGCCGAGTTTATACAAGCTCTCGGTCTGAAGGGCAAAAATAAAGTCAAGGTCGAACTGGAGGGGAATAGAGTCGTTCTGTACTCTCCTGAAGAGGAATCATAAAGCGATAAAACTAAAAATGGGGTCAGGCTCAAGCCCGACCCCATTTTACAT
>CAZQUQ010000123.1:3907-8524 GCA_964596445.1 uncultured Oscillospiraceae bacterium | reverse complement strand
CCCCTGAAGGGCATATCGAAAGGTACATTGGTCAGTGCTTCTTTGAGAAAATTTCCCGAAAATCCTTCTGCAAGCGTCCTGCCGCAATAGTTCATGGACCATACAGGCCTGCCTTCGGTCCAGACAGCTTCCTCCCCGGCAAACTTCTCGCCGCCAAGATATGTATCGATATAAAGCAAATCATTCTCAGAGTACTGCAGATCATGTGAAGCAGGCCTTGATGATGCAATCTCCGGGCCTTTCCCTGCATAAGTCGCTTTCTTCGCTCTTATTAGAAACTCAATCAACTCATTTTTCATATTATCACCCCATGTATTTATCGAACTTATGTTCCATAATACTATGTCCGGGATTATCGTGCAATATTTCTATGCATCATGTTTTATCAAGGACATTATGGTTATTATGCACATCATACTTTGTCACGCACATCATGATTTACCAAACATATTATGTTTTACTAAAACATATCATGATTTACAAGCACATTACGTTTTATTAAACACATCATGATTTATTAAGCGCATTGTGTTCTATTAAGCACACAATCATGATCTGCTAAGCGCATTATCGATCATGACAGCAAGTCCTCTGGCCGATGCCGTATTCATATGGACACCGTCGACCGAGACAGCAAGCCCTCTTTTTCTGCTCACAAAATCTGTGAATGGAAGATATGTCGTTAAAATAGTCAGGATGACAGGTTCAAAAACATTTTTCGAAAAGAATTTTGAGCCGGTGTTGTTTTGTCTTTTTTTGATTTCTCTCTGAAATCCCATCAGATCGATGTAATCTGCGGAGTATTTCCTGCACAGCTCCATGATGACTTTATTGTAGGCCTCGGCCTTTTGGTTCAGTTCCTCGATATCAGCTTCGAGCAGGGGTATTCCGAATATGATCGCTTTTTTACCTGAAGCAGCCACCTTCTGAAGCAAATCTTCGTATCGTGCCATGAATTCGGCCTCATCAGTACATGGATCGCTTCCTCTTCTGATCAGCTTTTCAACGATTTTTGCCCATGCCTCTGAATAACCTTTGAGATACGGATGCAGTACATCGTTGGTGCCGATACCGATGATAATGGTCCGGACATCACGATATTTCTGATCGTTCACTGCCTCCAGCAGTCTTTTTGTCATACCGGCCAGCGTATCACCGCCAAGACCGAAGTTTTTGCATCTGCGGGCAGCCTTCAGGTATTTGAGGTACGTCACACCCGGTCTCCCTGCGGTAATACTGTCGCCAAAGCATAATATCATAGTGCTGATCCTTTCCATGCATTGAATTTTCAGCATTCGCACATGCGAGAGTACGTCATGATACGATCACACATCCTTGCATATGTCCATTGGATTTTAGTGTTCGCATGATACTCAGAACTTATCTATCAAAATACTTAAGCTCATATCTCAATAGAAGCAGAACCTGCATCAGCTTTAACATATGGCCTATATAATCATAAATGCACAAAACATGCCTCTACCATAAATGTTTGGACTCATATCTCTCATAATGGGATATATCACCCCACCTGACGGCCCTCCATCCGGCCCTGTCATGTTCAATGATGCTCAGGCTTGTCGGATGCATGTATGCTCCGCTCCAAAGATCTTTCAGTTCCTTTTTCTCAACTATCAGCGTTATGGTCTTCAAAACGGCTGCATGTGTCACGACCATGATATTTTTACCGTCGTGCCGGCTTGCCAGCAGTTCAAGCGTATCGCTGATCCTGTTTATTACATCGTCGAATTTCTCTCCTCCAACCGGCTCATAAAGATGAGGAAACTCCCAGAAGTTTTTGAACTGCTCAGGAAAATTTTTCTCTGCTTCAGCAGATGTCATGCCCTCCCACTTGCCAAGGTTGATTTCCCTTAAGCTATCCAGCGGTATGATAGGAATATTCCTGCTTCCGACTATAATTCGGGATGTTTGAAGTGTTCTGCCGCTCGAACTGGAATATATCGCTTCCAGTTCCACATCAGCCAGTGCTCTGGCCAGCAATGCCGCCTGATGCTCTCCTTTTTCCGTCAGAGGTGAATCCTTATGCCCCTGCATCCGTTTTTGCGTATTCCAAAGTGTTTCGCCATGCCTGGTAATATACAGTCTAACCATATCCGCCTCACAATCCAGTGTATTTAACTGCCCACTTAACAGTCCGATAAGCATTTCCTGCAATATTATAAAAGAATCTGCAGCTAAAATAGCTCAATCCTATCGATTTTTACTTCTGCCTGATCGCCTATGAACTTTCCGGCATACTCCTCCAGCACGCGCAAAGCCTCATGGGATACTTCCTCATTTGCCGAAAGTTCATAGAACTTCTTGCCGTCATACTTGTATATCTTTCTGTAAGCTCTGTCACCAGAGCCCGTTATATCAGTTACTATAATATCGCTGCCGTATTCAGTGATGTTGATATCATGAGCAAAAGAAATATCGAGCCCTGTCGGCACCACGTTTACGCTGATTATCTCCGTATCTTTCAGTAAAAACTCATGAAGGTTTATTCCTGCCGCTGCATTATTGCTTGAATCAGCTGCATCCCTGCTTATTATACAGATTCTGGGATAGTCCTCTGAGCTCCCCATGGCTTTGCTCTTCTCAAAGTATTCCATGGCCAATATGTTTTCCATATCCAGACCTGAAAAGTCGAAAGGTATCTCCGATACGATCTCAGCCGAGTTCTCCCCGATATCTGCAAATTTAAGCTTATGGCTCACATTTTCCGCTTCGTACTCAATAAACAGCATCTTGTTTTCGCCGGCAAAGCAGGCCTGCCTGATGCAATCGTCAGGATGGCTGACTTCATAAACGGGTCCATCAAGTACAACAGCAGAATCCGGGTCTTCCGTATTGATGCCCGAGATCCTCAAATGCGGCAGCAGCATTTCAGAAAAATGCGGTGTGAAATAATATATGATCCGTGATCCGTCGGAAGATATGTCGAAGAGCGTGCCGACAGGCTTGATAAATAAGCTTCTGCCTTCCTTGACATCAAAGGCTTGATAAATATTCGTGGATGGGTTCAGGTGGCCTACAGCCATAATGGTCTTATCAGATGTCCAGTATACATTCATCAATTGGCTCAAGTAATCATCCAACTCAAGTTCTGTTGTCCTCCCTGAAGCTATTTCAAATATGCCGATTTTTGCTGCAGTTGAATAAATGTTTTCTGACCTGAATGAATATAAATAGGCAGCCAAAGCCCTATCAGGCGATAAGCCAAGAAATTGCTTTGTACCTGAATCTTCGTCGATTTCCCTGACCGATCCGTTTTGGGCATAATAGACATACAATCCGCCGCCGGAGCTGAACACAGCACCGTTGCATCCATCGACATCATCAAGTGGAAGTTCAGCTTTTATTGTTATATTATCTGCGATAGTATCTGATGTATTATCGTCAGCCCCATTTGCTGCATTATCCTCTGTAGTGGCTTCAATATTGGCACACGCTGTCGTCACCAGTATTAAGGCGAGTATTAACAGCAGTTTTAGTACATATGTGATTTTGCGAATACGTCCATGCATGATCTCATTGACTCTCATCAGCGGTATCTGTATTTATCTCTGACATATATGTGCTTGATCCTGGAGTTGCTTGTCTTTCTGAACTCGATTTCGAAGCGGTCTATACTTTTGATAAGAAGCGTCAGCTTCGGGAATCCATAGTTCCTCGAGTCAAAATCCGGCTGCTTTTTCGAAATCAGGTTGCCGACTTCGCCGAGGAAGGCCCATCCGCTTTCATCTGCAACATCATCCACGGAAGCAGCTATCAGATTGATCAGGTTGTCATCGACTTCGAGCGTGGAGGATTTCTCATCCGGGATGCTTACATGCTCCTTGCTGACCTCCTCCGTATCAGATACCTTGCTTTTTACGTTCAGGTTTATTATTTCAATATAAATAAACTTGTCACAGGCCACGATAAACGCATTGGGAGTTTTCCGCTCCCCTATCCCGATCACACGCATCCCCGCTTCACGAAGCCTTGTGGCAAGTCTGGTGAAATCACTGTCGCTTGACACAATGCAAAAGCCATCGACCTTTTCGGAGTACAGTATATCCATCGCATCTATTATCATAGCCGAGTCTGAAGAGTTTTTGCCGGATGTGTAGCTGTACTGCTGGATCGGCGTTATTGCATTCTCAAGAAGCGCATTTTTCCATCCCGACAGAGTTGAGCTTGTCCAATCCGCATAAATCCTCTTGATGGTGGGAGTGCCATACTTTGCGACCTCCTCGAGAATACCCCTGATGTTCTTATAGGGAACATTTTCAGCATCGATAAGAACCGCAAGTCTGAGTTCTCCATTATCAGGCATTTGCATTACCTCGTTTCATAATATCAATCAATACCTTATTCTACCATATGGCCGCAAGGTTAACAATCACCATTTCGTACCTATATTGGACCACACGATCAAAAACACGCATGTGATGAGAATCATCACAGTAATAATGTTCTCAAAAATAACGCACATACTATACCGCCCATACCGCCCATAAAAAAGCTGTCCATAAATATACCCATTCAAAAAATAAGTCCATAAAAATGCCGCTTAAAAGCTCTCGTCCCTGAAAAATGCCGCTCAGAAATATGTCTGCCCATGCAAAT
>CAZQUQ010000123.1:0-3807 GCA_964596445.1 uncultured Oscillospiraceae bacterium | reverse complement strand
CTGCATAAAAATTCCCATCCCTGAAAATGCCAAGCAAAAACCCGTCCATCCAGGACGGGCCATGTTTTAATCTATATTACAGTATTACGATATCACATTTCGATGCAATCCCGAACTTCTCAAAATAGCTGTTCTCCTTCGGCACCCATTCCTCCATAAACCTTTTATGCATGACAGGCCCGTTTCGCTTAAGGATCCGGCGGCTCTGCTCATCCGCTTCTATGCTCAGAAAGATCTTGAGGTCGTAATATTCCGACAATGTGGGATGCATACTGTAGGATCCCTCGATTATATTGAGTCTTTTTGGCGTTACGCATACTGCCCCATCTATAGCCTTTTTTGAACAGCTATATATCTGGTAGCAAAACTCATTGCCGCTTTCAAGGCCACGGATCACTTCGTTTTTGAACCTGACATAGTCCACATTGCCGCCGACTTCATTCAACCGTTCTTCCGTCCTCAGTTCAGGAGTAAGGAAGAAGTCATCCATATGGAAAACATTACATTCGTAGACTTCATTCAACAGCGCAGCCAGTGTGCTTTTTCCCGAACAACAGCAGCCGTCGATGGCAACAGCTATATGGTCCCTGTGATGCAGGAATGATCCTGTTCTGCCCAGCAGTTCATCGATCCTGCAGAAAACATCAAAATATCTGCAAAAATCACTCTCCACAACACGATATGCAGGATGATATGCTTCCCGATACTCGATGCTGTGGCTGACAGCAGGATAACCCTGGGCAGAGTATGAATCAAGATATTCATCCAGTTCACCGACATCAAACGGAAGTATACCTTTTTCACAACAGTTCCTCAAAACTCCCAGCTTGTCTTTAAAGCTTCCAATATCGCCTTTACTTGAGTTGGCAGTATAAACGAAGAAGTTGTTGACTGTCTCAAGACTGATCGGATGGCAGCTGAGCTCTGCCAGATGGATCCTGCATAACCCGTTGCCTATATCTTCAAAGAGCTTCCCTTTTTCAGACATATGTCTGCCTGAGCCGAATCCTCCGCCATTTTCTGAAACGACTGATCCATCTCCAGGGTAAGCTGCATCACCTGACATGCTATGACCACCTGACATAGACAGATACTCATCTTTCAGACGAGCCAAGCTTTCCTCCCTATCAGCGATCATGTGGCCTCCGGCATATTCATTTTGATAGATCAGCTTGATCATATCCTGGATCTTCATATAGGGATACTTATTATAATGTTTTACTAGAATGTCTTCCAGTCCGGCAGTGTTATTCATTCTTTATCAGGTTACCTCTTTTCAGAGCGATAATGATGACAGGGATAATAACTATCTGGAGTATTATTCCCGGTATAGCGTTCACTACAGCACCTGCAGCAAATATCTGCCAGGTGAACGGTTTGTCTGCAAAACCATAAAGTATCAGGCTAACTATGCCCCAGACGATCCTGCCGCATATCATGGATAAGATTAAGGACACATATATAAACACGTTTTTCTTTGGCAGCAGCTTGTAGAAAAGGCCTGTCGCAAGTCCATAAACAGCCAGTTCAAAGGCCATTGCAACCGCAGTCGGGAATGGAGGCGGCATTCCGAAAATCAGGCTGCGCAGCAGCGGTGTAATAAAACCGACAGCCAGACCATAGGGCCATCCGCAGACAAAGCCAACCAACAGAACCGGTATATGCATCGGCAGCAGCATTGAGCCGATGCTTGGGATCTGCCCTGTCAGAAAAGGCATAACAAGACCAAGCGCAATAAACAGTCCTGCCAAAATAATTTTCACTAATGATGATGATCTCACTTTCATTTCCTCCCTTGATCCGTAAAATGCTGTTCAGGTATGGTTACTATAACTGCTTACACACCCGACATAACTCTTTAAAATAGCACGATGAAAACTGCATAAAAAAACCACGCAGCATCGTTCCATAAAGAAGCTCTCTTCATGAAAGCCAATACCTTCGTGGTATCATTCTGTTTACACGTATCGGAATTCCATCCGTTGTTCCGGAACTGTTCCCTTATCAGGATAGCGCCTGTTATCCCGGAGCTTCTCCTATTCGGGAGAACATCTATTATTTCGGAACTTCTCCTGTTTGAGAAAGCATCCATTATCTCGGAGCATCTCTCTTCCAGGATAATGTTCGCAGCTTTGGATATATCGGCTTCTGCCGATCGTTTTGCTAATTATATCATACAGGCAGCATGTTCATCAATACATTTAGCCATAGTCTTTTTTTCATAAGCAAAGACCTAATCTATATCCAATATTAAACACAGTCTTTCTCCAGATTTCTATCCCCATTCTTTACTCAGGAATGCATGATTCACATGGAACATTAAATTGGCAAAGGCCGCAATACCTGACATTGATCTTATAATTCTCATTTATATACTTAGAAGTTACCTGACCTTGATATTCCTCGCATTTGGCTTTGTCATGCCCATTCTCATTTATTGCACCTGCGGGACACCTATCTGCACATTTCATGCACCCTCCTTTTGAGAGCTGCAGGGACTATTCGCGAGCTCCTGAATACTTCCTTTCGGTTGCTTCCGTCTGTATCCTGGACACAACAGATCCTATCCTAACTGCTGTACCCAACTCAGTAATCAATGTATCAGTCAGGCTGAACGTACCCAGTCCAGAAATAAATGCGGCATGTTTCTCTGACCACGAAGAAGCTTTGCCATACTTTTCAGACATCCTGATGCCCCAATGCTCCGTCATAACAGGTACGACTGTTTCATAGCCATTCTCATTCAAAGTATCGGCAACATACTTTGCGATTTTCTGATTGAAAATCTCACCGTTCACACGCGATGCCAACGCGGCCCTTTCAGCCGGATATCGATTAGCTCTTCGCATATCGGTCTTTGTCGCTTCTGTCTGAGGCAATATCCAACATATTACAGATAGATCCGATGGCTCAGTTTCTACTGTAGGAAAGGTTTTGGCAAAAATCTCATACGGTGTAAACAGAAAATCACCTATATCTTTTTTGAGCCAGTCATAGTATGGATCATCCCCACGTGAAAAACCAACCAGAGGCTCTGTCCACGCTTTTTCATCATATGACCCGCCTATACGGTTTTCCGGCGAGTTGTTCACAAAATCAACTATCATTTTTCTTAACCATGAAGTATTTTCTGACCGACTATTATTTTCACAAGCTTTCACAGTACACCAACCCCCATTACCTAAATATCTGATCATGTATATATACTCGTATATATACTCTCGACACGCTATCTTGCAAAATCAATACAGCATGATCAATGCAGAATGAAAGTAACGCAGCATATATGTGCATATTATACCATAATTTGAACAGGATGTTATCAATCGGGAATTTTGTTTCGATTTTTCAGCTTTTAGGCGCTGGTACGTCCAAGGTTAAAGAAATGAAAATACTATTTGCAGCAAAGAATTATTACAAGTTCAGTATATGATCCATAATGTATCTGGCAACACCGTCATCGTTGTTGGACGCAGTTACAGCATCAGCAGCCTGCCGCACTTCATCGATCGCATTGCCCATTGCAACACCGATACCGAAATACTTTATCATTTCAAGGTCATTGTAATCATCGCCGAAGGCGGCAACTTCCGATCTGGAAACACCTATTTGCTTTGCCAGCTGCTTTAGAGCATTCAGCTTCGAAGCATTTCTGTTCATGACCTGACAAAGCGTTTTGCCATCTGACAACAGTCCATATAGATTATCCGGCAGAAGTGGAATTAATTCATTATATTCATTTTCATTGCTTAATTCGATAATAATTTTATCGGCATCTATTTCGGGCAAATCTGTAAAATCCGTCTG
>CAZQUQ010000122.1:4440-8703 GCA_964596445.1 uncultured Oscillospiraceae bacterium | reverse complement strand
TTCAAGTAATGGGATAGATAAAATGCTATCGAGGCACTTTAATGCACTGATAATACACAAATAATTCTGGATTATGTAGCCTAATCATTCATAAAACATACTTTCTGGTAAAAATTCTATCCCATTAGTTGAAAAAATTAAGCACCCCATCACTATTAAGTGCTTATTATGCTTATTATTTCCCATTAATTGAATTTTTTGCTAATTCGGTTTACAATCAATATATGTTGAAATATTTTAGTCACTATACTGCCGCAATGAAGTGGGATATCCCATATATCGATGTTGTCCTCGGTCAAATGGCCGATAAAGCCGATACGCCCAGTATTACAGTATCCGATTACAACCAGCGGTTCAGCATCAACGGCAAAAAGATCCATGCATGTAAACTTACTCTTCCGCCTGGTGCAGTAAAAATACTGGACGGCGAAAAGGTTGCATCACCGGAGCTGCTGTTTCTGGAGCTTGCATCCGAACTGTGCATCCATCGGCTTATCCTGCTGGGTCTTCAGTTGTGCTCACATCCTCTTGGTTCCCCTTCATCAGCAATCACAACAAAGCAAAAGCTTAGCACATTTCTTGCAAAGACTTCAGGGCATCGGGGACATCGTAAAGCTATGCGGGCAGCGATGTATCTGGAAAACGGCTCCAGATCGATTATGGAATCACTGGCATTTATGATCTTTACGCTCCCTCATGCTCTGGGAGGTTACGGGCTTAAGGGTGCTGTCTTTAATCATGAGATCAGGCTAAAAGACGGAATGAAGGCACATCTCGGTCAAAACTGCTGCTTCGTTGATTTATACTATATAAAAGCAAAAGTAGCGGTCGAATATGATAGTTTTACTTTTCACAAAAGACCCTCCGAACAGGGTAAAGATGCTATACGGTCAGCAATTCTTGAAAGACAAGGCATAGATGTGATGCACCTGAACACCATCCAACTATATGACAGGAATGCCTGCATGATTTTCGCCAAGAATCTGGCGGCTCGTCTCGGTAAACGTATAGAAATGCATACAAGCAGGTTCGATGAAATGCATACCATGTTAAGGGCGCTGCTGCCGGAAAATAGGCCTGAACTGCGGGATAATAAGTCTCCATTGCCGGAAACCAAACCTGAACCATCGGAGAATAAGCCTGAGTTGCCTGAAAGTAAGCCGGAACTGCCGGAAAATAAGTCTGAACTGCCGGAAAATAAGTCAGAGCTGCCGGAAAGCCTGTCTGCTTCTGATCCGGCTGAAAATGAATAGCCCATCTGCAGATTCACACATAATAACTTCATATGTATGTTTGAAAACCATACCATTATACAATTTGAACCATACCATTGTATGACAAAAACCATGTCATTATGTAATTGAAGCCACAGCATTCAAGAGCACCAAACATATCTGCATAAGCTTTTCATCAAAATATATATCAAGCAGTTGTTTTTTGAGAATCAATCGGAAGGAGATCCATTATGAATATATGGCATGATATAACTCCGGAACGTATCAAGGCTGATGATTTTTATGCTGTCGTTGAGATCCAGAAAGGCTCCAAAACCAAATATGAGCTTGACAAGGATACAGGAATGCTGGTGCTTGACCGCATATTGTCAACCTCGACCCATTACCCTGCGAACTATGGCTTTATCCCCCGTACGTACGGAGACGACAGCGATCCGCTGGATGTACTGATATTATGTTCCGAGCCGATCGTCCCAATGACGCTTGTTCGGTGTTATCCCATCGGAGTGTTTTCCATGCTCGACAACGGAAGAAGAGACAACAAGATCATCGCGATACCTTTTACAGACCCAAGATATAACGGGTATAAGGATGTTTCGGAGCTGCCAAGACATATTTCTCTTGAGATGACTCACTTCTTCAGCGTTTATAAGGAACTGGAAAAGACAGAAACTGAGGTCGCCGGGACAGAAGGCCATGAAAAAGCTATTATGACTGTCAGCAGAGAAATAGATAACTATATCCGGAGGTTTTGCAGGTAAACTCAAGAAACTCATCTGTCTGGGCAGTAACGAATCATGGTACAATATATGTTATTACTGCAAAAACTGCATCCGGAGACGATAGATGAAAAAACTGCTGGCGTACATGAAAGGCTACATAAAGGAAAGCATACTCGGACCCTTGTTCAAGCTGCTGGAAGCATCGTTTGAACTGTTTATCCCTATTGTTGTCAGGAGCATTGTCGATATAGGCATCGGACAAACCGACAAAGGCCATATCATCAGGATGTGTCTGATCATGGCTGCTCTTGGCGTCATCGGGACGGTATGCTCAATAACGGCCCAGTACTTCGCTGCCAAAGCCTCCGTCGGCTTTGCCGCAAGGCTGCGCAGGGCATTGTTCAGGCATATCGGGCAGCTGTCCTATGCTGAATATGATGTCCTTGGCACATCAGATATGATAACCCGTCTGACCAGTGATGTAAATCAGGTGCAGACAGGGGTGAACCTGACGCTGCGCCTGTTGCTGCGTTCGCCTTTCATTGTGTTCGGGGCAGTCATAATGGCTTTTACGGTCGATGCCAAAACAGCGCTTGCCTTTGCCGTGGCAATCCCCGTTTTGTCCGTGGTCGTCTTCACTATTATGCTGTTTTCCATTCCATTGTACAAAAAGGTACAGCAAAGGCTCGACAAGGTGTTGAACTCAACTAGGGAAAATCTGACCGGTGTGCGTGTAATCCGGGCTTTTCGCCTTGAAGATAAGGAAGTTGCCGAGTTTGACAGGCGCAATGACGAACTGACTGAAACTCAAAAGTTTGCCGGCAGGATTTCCGCCCTGATGAATCCATTGACTTACATCATAATAAACCTTGCGGTCATCTGGCTCATCAATACGGGTGCTCTCCGGGTGTCTGCCGGCCTGCTTACGCAAGGCGCCGTACTTGCCCTATACAATTATATGTCCCAGATACTTGTCGAGCTGATAAAGTTCGCAAGCCTTATCATCAGCATTACTAAGGCTGTGGCCAGCGGCAACAGGATAAGTTCGGTTCTCGATATGGAACCCAGCCTGACTGAAAGAAATGCGGCTCAGGATATCAACACCCAAACCACTTTGAATAAACAAACTCCGCCGATAAATACCGGAACAGCCTGCGGCGTCCGTTCGGAATATGCCGTAGAGTTCCATCATGTGGGACTGAAATATAAAAATGCCCAGGAAGAGGCTTTGACCGACATAGACTTTTCCGTGCGACACGGCGAAGTGATAGGCATAATCGGCGGTACAGGCTCAGGTAAATCATCGCTGATCAATTTGATCCCGAGGTTCTATGATGCGACTTCGGGAGAGGTTATTGTCGACGGAATAGATGTCAGGGATTATCCGCTGGAAACACTTCGCGGCAAAATAGGCATCGTGCCTCAAAAGGCTGTACTGTTTGCGGGAAGCATCCGCGAAAACATACGGTGGGGCAGCAGGGATGCCTCCGATGAAGAGATCATGAATGCAATTGATATGGCTCAGGCAAGCGATATCATGGCACAAAGAGAAAAAAGCCTCGACTTTACAGTTGAACAGGGCGGTAAAAACCTGTCAGGCGGCCAGCGGCAGCGCCTTACGATAGCCCGGGCCCTTGTGAGGAAGCCCGATATCCTTATCCTCGATGACAGTGCATCGGCGCTTGACTTTGCTACCGAAGCAGCGCTTCGAAAATCATTGCAGAAAATGCAGGGAAACACGACGATTTTTATTGTTTCCCAGCGCACCTCCTCCATTCGGCATGCGGACAGGATCATTGTTCTTGACGACGGTGAAATAACCGGTACCGGCACTCATGACGAACTCCTCAAAAGCTGTGAGGTATATCGTGAGATATATGAATCACAGTTCAGGAAGGAGGCAAGATGATAATGCACATAGATAAAAAGAGAAAAACAACAAAAATCAATAATATGGACACCATCCGAAAAGTGCTGAAGTATATAAAGGAATACCGCATCCTGCTGCTGATTTCCATCGTTCTTGCTGCAGCTTCGGCAGTACTGACCCTCTATGTGCCCATTCTCGTTGGAAAAGCTCTCGATCATATCATTGGGCCGGAAAATGTGGATCTGAAGGCAATAGCAGGGATCCTTGCCCAAATCGGACTTGTAGTAGGCTTCACAGGTGTGTTTCAATGGCTGATGAATATTATAAACAACCGAATCACATACCAGGTCGTGCGTGACATACGCAAGAAAGCTTTCAGAAAAATTGAGATGCTACCTCTCTCATATATAGACACACATCCCCATGGCGAGATCGT
>CAZQUQ010000122.1:1926-4340 GCA_964596445.1 uncultured Oscillospiraceae bacterium | reverse complement strand
GGCGGTCTTGCCAGCTTTTTAAGCTATGCCAACCAGTATACCAAACCCTTTAATGAAATATCGGGCGTTGTTACCGAACTGCAAAATGCTTTAGCATGCGCAGGACGTGTGTTCGAGCTGATCGAGGAACAGCCGCAGATACCGGATGCAAGCGATGCTGTCGAACTCCGGCAGGCCGGCGGTAATATCAGCATGGAAAATGTAGCATTCTCCTATGTTCCCGAAAGACCTTTGATACGAAACCTTAACCTGCATGTGGATCAGGGCAGGCGGGTAGCAATCGTCGGGCCTACAGGCAGCGGCAAAACCACCGTCATCAATCTGCTGATGCGTTTTTATGATGTCGATTCAGGCAGTATAAAGGCGGATGGCACCGATATCCGGCGGATTACCAGAAAGAGTCTGCGAAGAAGCTACGGCATGGTGCTTCAGGATACGTGGCTTAAATCAGGGACTATACGGGAGAATATAGCAATGGGCAGACCTGAAGCAGCTGATGAGGAGATAATTGCTGCTGCAAAAGCCGCCCATGCCCACAGCTTTATCAAACGTTTGCCCGATGGCTATAACACCGTCATCGGAGAGGACGGGGGCAGTCTTTCCCAGGGTCAGAAGCAATTGCTGAGCATTGCCCGCGTTATGCTCAGCCTGCCTCCGATGCTGATCCTTGACGAGGCCACCTCCTCCATTGACACCCGCACCGAAATAAAGATCCAGGATGCCTTTGCAAAACTTATGCAAGGCCGCACAAGCTTCATTGTCGCACACCGGCTGTCGACCATAAAAGAAGCGGATGTGATCCTCGTTATGAAAGACGGAGATATCGTCGAGCAGGGCACCCATGAAGAACTGCTTTCCCGCAATGGCTTTTATGCCAAGCTCTGGGGTCAGGCTTGAGTTATTCACTTTCTGAATCATCTTCGGAGTCATGAGATCAGACTTGAAACACAATCGGAGTCAGACTTGAAATATAGTCAAAATCAGACTTGATACATAATCGGGATCATATAGCCAGACTGGTAGTATAATCAGTCTATTGGATCAAGCTGATATATAATCAGAATCAGACTTAAAACATCATCGGGGTCGGCTTGATTCATTCCCCCAGGATGAGTCTTTTGAACACGTCGCCGCGTTCCTCAAAATTCCTGAAATCGCCATAACTCGCCGAGGCCGGCGACAATATGCATGCCGATCCCGGCAGAGTGACTCGTTGGGCCTTTTCTGCAGCTTCATACAAGTCTTTGCAGTAGATCAGGTTCAGCTTCGACTCACATGAGTCTTTCAGCAAATCATAAATGCGTTTGCCTGACTCATACATGCAAATAACGCTGCTCAATTTGCTTTTACTCAAATACTTCACTAACCCAGTGTAGTCGATGCCCCTGTCCATTCCTCCAAGCAAAACGGTGGAAGCGTTAGCGATGCTTTCAATGGCGTTAATAGCTGATTCGACAGTGGTAGAGATCGAATCATCATAATAATCTACTCCATTTTTATTGCCGATAAACTCAAGACGGTGGCGCAGAGGGCTATATGACCGCAGCGATGATATGAATTCCTCATCCGATATGCCAAACGATTTTGCTATGCTGTAAACGAAAGCGCAATTGCCAAGGTTGTGCCTGCCGCGCAGCTTCACTCCATCGACGGCCTCCAGAGATTCAAAAGGCAGTATATCATTATCGACCACTATCGTCCGGGATACGGATTCGCTTCTTGCCGGTTTGACATTCTTGCTGCAATACAGTACGTCGAGCGGGTGCTGATGCAGATATATGTTCTTCTTTGCCTTGACATATTCATCAAATGACTTGTAATGGTCAAGATGATCCTCGTAAATGTTCAGCAGTACTGACAGAGCCGGTGAATACCCGCAAATCTCAAGCTGATGGCATGAAAGCTCCAGGATCACTACCGTTTCAGGTCTGATTTCCCTTGCTATCTCAAATACGGGCGTGCCTATATTTCCGGCAAGGATACAAGGGATGCCATTACCGTGCAATGTATGATAAAGAAGAGTGGATACCGTACTTTTTCCCTTTGTTCCGGTGATCCCGATGACCTGCCGGCCGTATGCCCTCAAAAAAACTTCTGTCTGAGAGGTTATAATGCATCCGTATTCACGGCAGTTCTTTGGCAGGATGATGCCAGGGCTTTTAAAAACAATATCATATCGGCCGATGCTGTCCAGATACCCTTCACCTGAATATACAACGGCCCCGGGGATGCTTTCCTTCAGGGCTATATCTGCAATATCAAGTCTTGAACATGTACCGATCTCTTTGAGGAGCTTATAAGTCGTTCTGCCTTCCTTCCCGAAGCCCAGCAGCAGCACACGCTTATCTCTCGTCAGATCCGACAGCAGGTCTATCATGCATATCACCTCCGCGCCGGTCCAAGACCGTTTTTTA
>CAZQUQ010000122.1:0-1826 GCA_964596445.1 uncultured Oscillospiraceae bacterium | reverse complement strand
GCATGGCCTTTGAGCAGCTCCAGCGTTACAGCGGAGTCTTTTCCTCCCCCTATCGGGATAAGGACTTTGGAACCGGCACTGTTGTACTCTTTTCCTTCCGGAACATCGTGACTGCGCTGCCGGCTCGTGATATTCATGAAATCGTCATCGATTTCGATCCCGTTAGTATAGAAAAACTCGCCGAGACCTTTTTTATATAGCTTTTTCCACCAGTCGGACTGAGCCTTCGAGAGGCTGCCGCAGGCTATGCGCACTTCCGGTGGACAGGTCGTTTTCCAGTAGCTCGCCAGTTCCACCATGCCCAATGAAAAAGCAAGCTCATCCAGCCGCTTGTCATTGGTATCCACAGTATATGAAGCAGGCTTTACAATGCTCCAGTGAGGCCTGAATTCGGCAAGTCCGGGTATAATAAAATGGAAATCCAGCCTCAATGCATTGCCGGATTCTGAAACGGCGTATCCTGAGTAAATGAACTCGGGATACTTTTTTCTGTATTCCAAAAACTCTCCGTATCTGTTCCTACTCATCTATAATCACCTTGAAACCATTGACATAATCATATCCGATCACAGAACCATCGAGTTCGGTGAGTCGAACTATCGATGTCTCCGGATCGACAAAGCATAGCTGGCGTTCTATTTCACCCACAACAAGTCCTGTTATGAAAGAACTGCCCTTGGAAAAAACCGCTACATCGCCCATCTTTAATGCTCTCCATGGCAATACCTCATTATTCGATATAATACAGCCTGTGGCTGGAGGAATTATATCGGTTCCGGCATATATCCGGTTTATGAATGCATCCTTATCGCCATCCTCAAAACGCTTTCCTTCCAACCTGCTTATGTTAATATAAAGTTTTTCGATCAATCGGCTTGTTTCCACTGTGTTTTCCTCCCTGACGGCATAAATGACCGGGATCATGTGTATACTTAGAAGGTAAAATCATCAGGAGAGAAGGTTTTGGATGATATCATTGTTATCAACTATTCTTGGGTTATCATATGAATCAAAGATCCATATGCCGCAATATATCATCGGGATCATAACGACGGCACTGATATTGTCGTCGGCAGCAGTTGCATACCTCACTGTCGCCGGTCTTTGCAATGCAGCAATCGCTCTCCTGGATCTATCATCTGCGATAACCATCATACTCCTGCTTTTGAGAAAAAGCTAAAGAAATTTGTAATATAAGTTCCTCTCATATCCATATTTTTTCAGCGTTCTGTTATATGTAAATCCCAGACGCAGTATATTGTTTATGCTGTATTGGTTTTTCGGAGATACCGTAGCGCACATCAGCTGGACTCCGGTACTCACTGCCTGCCGCTCAAGCAAAAGTCCCAGATGATATTGGAGCGAGTTCCCTCTGTACTCCTTCCTTACTATACACAATTTATTGTTCGCCGTTTTCAATCCTGCAATATCTACCGACTTGAGACAAAGTGAAAGATTCTCTTCATCGTTATGCGGATAGTACAGTACCGAAAAGGCAGCCAGAACACCATCGTACCAGGCCCCAACCGTATAATGCGGCGGCTTGAGACATTCTTCCAGCATCTGGACCGTATTGGCACGCAAAATATCGACAGAAGGCAACTCAGCCAGCGTTTCGTTCTGAATGCGCAGGATCTCATCCAATTGCTCTATATTACACTGTCTTATGATAAAGTCATCAAACGGGATCTTCATATATTATCTTCTCCTAATCATTGCCACCTCTAATCATTTCCTGCAACTATCGGTGAGTTTTTTATATTCCGCTTCCCCGACCAGATCCTTGAGCAGAAGTCTGTTATAAACACTATCGGCAGCCGGGTCGG
>CAZQUQ010000121.1:0-8804 GCA_964596445.1 uncultured Oscillospiraceae bacterium | reverse complement strand
CGGTACGCACGGTGCTGTGAGAGGACGGCGGTTAGTCACCGCCTCCTACTCTATCACAGCTCCGGACCGCTTCCGCTGAAAAAATTGCCGCAGCAGCCGCCGCTGGTCTGCTTCCCGTATATTCAAAGAATCATCAAATATCGATGCGATCAACTTTTCATTCCATATCCCAGTCCAATATAGTATAATTATCCCTGATGGCAATTGACGAGTTTCATCAGGCTTGACTGATAATGGCTGAAGGGGGGATCGTTTTGAGACTCTTCCAGAATCTGATAAACCAAATAAGGGAGTTCGTAGACGGCAATTTCGGTATCATGGACGAAACAGGACTGATACTCGGGTGTACTGATGAACGGCTCACCGGTACGATTCATCCTTTGATATCGGATGTTATGAAGTGTAATGGTCTGTCCAATGAAGTACAGGGATGGATATTCCAGAAGATATATATCAAGAACAGGCTGGAGTTCATAGTATACACCAATATTGAGGACGAGCACAGCAAAAAGCTGCTGGCGATGCTGGCTGTAAACGTGACCAATCTGAAGAATTATCATGAGGAAAAATTCGACAGAGGAAACTTCTTCAAAAACATAATCACCGACAACATCCTGCCCGGAGAGATCCCAATAAAAGCCAAGGAACTGCATATACCGTTTAATGTCTGCAGATCTGTCTTTTTGATCAAAACTGACAAAGCAAGGGATGTACAGGCTCATGAGGTCATACTCAGCCTTTTCCCCAAAAAACAGAAGGATTATGTCATTGCATTGGATGAAGAGACCGTTGTGCTCATAAAGGAACTGAAGGATGCGAATGACCAGAAAGAGATAGACAGGACCGCAAAGGCCATCATAGACACGCTGAATACGGAGATAATGGTCAAAGCACAGATAGGCATAGGTTCTGTTGCGGAAAGCGTATGGGATATCGGCAGATCCTTCAAGGAAGCCCAGACGGCGCTGCAGATAGGGAGCATTTTCGAAAGCGACAAGGCTATCATCAATTATAACAATCTCGGTATAGGCAGATTGATATATCAGCTGCCCACCACCATGTGCAGGCTGTTTATGAAAGAGGTTTTCAAAAAAGGCTCTTTTGAAGCCCTGGATCAGGAGACTCTTTTAACCATCCAGAAATTCTTCGACAACAATCTCAATGTGAGCGAAACCTCAAGACAGCTGTATGTGCATAGAAATACACTGGTTTACAGGCTTGACAAGATCCAGAAGATCACCGGCCTTGACCTGAGAAAATTCGACGATGCGATAATATTCAAGGTCTCGCTGCTTGTTAAAAAATACCTGGATAAAGCGGAGAACATGCAGAGTGATTTTGTCTAAACCTGATGCCAGCTTCATTGTAAGCATTGTTGAAATATAAATGTAACAAAAAAAGCAGGAATTTTAAAATATTTTGTAGAACAATTTTAAATTGCATTATGTAACCATATAATTTATGTAACCATATAATTGAGGTGTATTTGATTGGTTGAACTGAGAAGTGTTTCGAAGACGTACCCCAACGGAACGGTTGCTCTGCGGGACGTCAATCTTAAGATAGACAAAGGTGAATTCGTATTTCTGGTAGGGCCCAGCGGATCGGGCAAATCCACGTTGGTCAAGCTTCTTCTGAAGGAAGAGGATGTATCGGAAGGGGAAGTTTATGTCAACGGTTATGATGTTTCGTCGATGACCAGAAATGAAGTACCATATCTCAGAAGGAGTCTGGGAGTGGTGTTTCAGGATTTCAGGCTGCTGCCGAACAAAACAGTGTATGAGAATGTCGCGTTTGCCATGGTCATTACGGAATCGCTTCCGAAGGAAATAAGAAGGCAGGTGCCGATGGCGCTGGCGCTCGTCGGTCTAAGCAGAAAGGCGAATATGTATCCCAACCAGCTTTCGGGAGGAGAACAGCAGAGAGTAGCGCTGGCCAGGGCTCTTGTAAACAACCCGTCCCTGTTGATAGCTGACGAACCGACAGGGAATCTTGATCCTGAGACATCATGGGAGATAATGAAGCTTCTGAGTGAGGTCAATCACAGAGGTACGACGGTCATCGTTGCCACGCATGAGAAATCTATCGTCGATGAGATGAAAAAGCGCGTCGTTTCGATCAGCAAGGGACTGATCGTGAGGGACCAGGAGAAAGGATTATACAGGGATGAAGATAAGAACAATCAGACATATATTTAAAGAAGGCATCATCAACTCATACAGAAACAAGCTTATGTCTCTGGCTTCGGTGCTTATTGTGATCGCCTCGCTGATAGTATTCGGGATATTTCTGCTGATCGCGCTGGTCCTGGAGCACAATATCGGCATCTGGAAGGAACAGCCGCAGTTGGAGGCGTTTTGCTATGAAGAACTGGATAATTCACAGGTCAAGCGTGTTGAAGAAGCCATAAAGGGCATCGAAGAGATAAAGGAATATGAAAAGGTAGATAAAAAACAGGCATTTGAAAAAATGCGCGAAAAGCTCGGCGAAAATGCAGCCATACTTGATGGTTATGGTGCGGATATTTTCCCTGTTTCGTTCATAATCAAGCTCAAGGATGTGGAGTACAGCGCAGTTGGCGTAAGCAAACTGAATTAGATCAGCGGAATACAGAAGGTGAGTTACTCCCAGGATACTATTGAGGTATTGACAAGAGTTTCCCATTGGGTCAAGCTTGGCAGCAGCGTTATGATAGTCATTTTCCTGGTCGTCGCTGTCTTCATTATATCGAACACAATAAAGCTGACGGTATTTGCAAGGCGCAGGGAAATCAATATAATGAAATATATAGGTGCAACAGATTGGTTTATACGCTGGCCTTTTGTTGTAGAAGGTGTTATAATTAGTATAACTGGTGCAATTTTGGCATTTATGATATCAGCTTACGGATATAAGGCAATAGCTGATAAATTTGCACAGGACGTATTTTTAGCAGAAACGCAGATTTTGAGTCTGGTGGATATCAAGGATGTCTGGGGCCTGATGGCTGCATCCTACGTAACTATTGCAGTTGTGGTGGGGGCGATCGGCAGCTTCCTGTCGATCCGCAGGCATCTTAAAGTATAAATGCAAAATCGGGCAAATCAGGTCCGGCAAACTTTGACTTGGAGGTTTGGTCAATTGCGGAGGATAAAACTTGTTATTGCGATCTTACTTACAGCGATCACACTTACGTCTGTATTTCCGGTAATGGCTGATGAGCTGTCGGATGCAAAAAATAAAAAGGCATCGACGGACAACCGTATCAATGATCTGAATAAAAAGAAACTGGCTGTTATGTCAGAAAAGGCAAGGCTTGAGAAGCAGCAATCCGAGTTAGCCAAACAACAGGCTGAAGAGACCAATGCTTATGAGGAGCTTCAGAGACAGATAAGCGAAGCACAGGAGCATCTGAGGCAGACCGAACTGGCGCTTGCGGAGGCTGTTGCAGAATACAACCGGATGAATGAACTGGTGAAAACGCGTCTGCAGGTGATGTACAAGAGTTCGAGCACTACGATGCTGGACACGCTGCTGGAATCCAAGAGTCCTGTTGAGTTTTATGAGCGTCTCCATTACATGTCTGTGATATCTGAAAACGACAGCAAACTTATCCAGGAGCTTGAGGAAGCCAGGCAGGATGTTGAGCTTAAAAAGAGGCTGCAGGAGCAGGCGAAGGAGTTCCTTGAGGAGAAGGCAAGCGAGAAGGAGGAACGGCTGCGGGAGCTAAGCACCTCCAGATCACAGATCGAAGGAGAAATATCAAGAAGCAAGAAGGAAATAGCCAACCTTGAAAAAGAGATAGATAAACAGATAGAAGAATCAAAAAGACTCAACAGCGTCATAAAGAGCCTCTCCACAAAGAAGAAATACGCCGGAGGTTCAATGACATGGCCATGTCCAAGCTCATATACGATAACATCTTCATACGGTATGAGAAAGCATCCTGTATTGAGAAAGTACAAGATGCACACCGGCATCGACATAGCCGCAGACAAGGGCGCATCGATAGTGGCAGCTAACAGCGGCACTGTGATCATGGCCCATTATGATACCAATGGATACGGAAACATGGTAGTCATCGACCATGGAGGCGGCATTACCACTCTTTACGGACACGCCAGCAAGCTCCTGGTGAAGGTAGGCCAGGAAGTCAAAGCCGGTGCAGTCATAGCGAAAGTAGGAAGCACAGGCTTGTCCACAGGAAACCATCTGCATTTTGAAGTGAGGGTCAACGGTGAGACAAAGGATCCGATGAAGGGATATTTGAGCAAATAGTATCCGTATTAAATATGATACATACAGATCGACCCGGTCAAAAACCGGGTTTATTTGTTTAACAGGCCGCATAAGATATATAGAACCAGCCTGGATATGAAAAATGCAGCAGTTGCATTTCCATATTGACTTGAGGAGCGTGCAAGATGGGAAGATATTTTACCATGCGTCAGGTTATTGCCATAATCGCAGTAACATTGACCATATCTGTCTGTGCGACGGCATTTGTCATGAGTTCCGTCTATACGGCAGAAAACAGGTATATTATAGGCTTTGATGCTGATACGGTGGATTATGAGAATGTGGTCAAATTCAATCAGGTGAGGAATATCCTGAAGAAGGACTACTATCAGGATGTCGATGAAAACAAGCTGTTGGAGGGGGCCACATACGGCCTGGCAGAATCGCTCCGGGATCCATATACCGTCTACTTCAACAAGGAACAGATGCAGGCGTTCCTTGAAAAATCCGAAGGAAGCTACGTGGGAATAGGAGTTACAGTCAATGTGGATGAAAAAGGGCTTTTGACTGTGATCGAACCATTCGAAGACTCGCCTGCGCTGAAGGCCGGCATGCAGCAGGGCGATAAAATCGTTATGGTGGACGGGAAGGATGTCACGGCCATCAGTGACGAAAATATTATCATCAGTATGATAAAGGGAAAGGAAACCACCAAGGTCGAAATTACTGTGTCCCTCCCGAATGAAGACAGATATGTTGAGTTTGAGATAATCCGCAAAAGGATCAAGGTATCAAACATTAAGAGTGAGATACTGGACGGAAACATCGGATACATCAAATTAGTCATGTTTGACAACGAGATAGCCAAGTATTTCAAAAACGATCTCAGCAGCATGATGAAAAAAGGGATTAGTGGCCTGATAATAGATTTGAGAGACAACCCGGGCGGGTCATATGAACAGGTCGTGGAAATAGCAGATAGTCTGCTCGCCGAGGGGACTATCGTTTATACTGAAGACAGGAACGGGAAGAAGGAGTATAAAAAATCGGACAAAGCAAAAATAGATCTTCCTCTGGCGATTCTGATCAACGGAAACAGTGCCAGCGCATCCGAAATACTCGCCGGTTCAGTCAAAGATCATAACAGAGGCGTGCTTGTGGGAGCAAAAACCTTTGGAAAGGGCCTTGTGCAGGAACTAAAGCTGCTGGAAGACGGATCCGGACTTAAAGTGACCATTTCCAGGTACTTTACTCCGTCAGGAGTCTGTATCCAGGGGACGGGTATCGAGCCTGATATCAAGGTGGATGTATTCGAAGAGCACAGATATCTGCCTGCTTCACAGATCCCAAGGGACAGGGATATTCAGCTCCAGTCGGCAATGGAAGCGCTGAAGGGTGAAATAGATAAGGATTGATGCATAAAAGGCGGGTTTCTCCACAAAATACCTCTATAGTATATATAATGGACTGAGAGGTGTGGATATGGAGAAAAAGCAGGATGCGCACGATGCATTGAAATTTGAGATCGCCAGGGAGCTTGGGCTGGGCGAGAAGGTGCTCAAGTTCGGATGGAAAAGCTTATCGGCTAAAGAAACAGGCAAAATCGGAGGCTTGGTCTCAAAAAGGAGGAAGGCATTGCAGGAAATGGAGCAGGAGCAAATATAGATACATATGCCGTATCAGATACGTTCACTGACGGGATGCCCTGCCTGGATGAATGATCCGAATGGCCGCTGTTGAAGCGGCTTTTGTTTTATATACCGTACTTGTGATATCATAAAGCGTAGGTCCATATTATGTTATCTGCGGGGTGATGACCATTTACCGTGATTTTGCATATTATTATGACAGGCTGATGGACGACGTTGATTATTCACAGTGGGCTGATTATGTCATTGGGTTATTTGCCCGCCACAACTGTGATCCCAGGCTTATCGCCGATCTGGGATGCGGTACCGGCAGTTTCTGCCTCGAAATGGATAAAAGAGGCTATGAAATGATAGGCATAGATGCATCCGCCGAAATGCTGAGCTGTGCAAAACAGAAGGCAGTCAGCGCTGGTGCGGACATACTGTTCCTGAATCAGGACATGACCACTTTCGAGCTATACGGTACAGTGGATGCGATAACCTGCCTGATGGACAGTGTCAATTATATAACGTATAAAAACGACCTCGGAAGGCTGTTCAGGCTCGTAAGGAACTATTTGAACCCTGACGGTCTTTTCGTTTTTGATATCAATACAAGCTATAAGTTTGAGAATATTCTTGCAGGCAATACTTTTTGCACGACAGACGAGGATGTGTCGTACATATGGCAGAACACATATGACAGAAAATCGAGGCTATGCAGGTTCGATCTGACCTTTTTTGTAAAAGAAGACTTGGATTACAGGAGATTTGATGAAGACCACTATTAATGAAGTTATCAGCTCGATGAACTTCCGCATCTCCTGAAAAAGGCCGGAATATCAGTAATGGGCGTCTACAGGGCATTCAGTCTGAAAAAGCCGGGACCGAAATGCGACAGAATCTTTTTTGTATGCAAAAAAGAAGGATAATATTGCTTGGCGCTGACTGTATATAAAATTGATATTGTGGTAAATATAAAATCACAATAGTTTTATGGTAAACAATGAATGATGTCGGTAAAAAGATTATGTAATCTATTTGATTGACAAGCCATGAAATAATGTGTTAAACTGATTAAGGTTTGGCAAAACAAGCACACAGTGCGGTCAGATCTAAGTTGAATTCAGGAGGTTATACGCAATGCAAAAAGGTAGGGTAAAGTGGTTTAATGCTGAGAAGGGCTTTGGCTTCATCGAAAGAGAAAACGGAAATGACGTTTTCGTTCATTACTCAGCAATAACTATGGATGGTTTCAAAACTCTCGAAGAAGGCGCTGAAGTAGAATTTGATGTGGTTGAGGGTGCTAAGGGCCCCCAGGCTGCAAATGTCTCGAAGGTTATGTAATTAAAGTTGATCCAACTTTAACATAAATCCAGTCAGCACAGGAACCCCGATATATAATATCGGGGTTTTTGGTTAGGATAAGGAATATTTGAGTATACACTATCGTGATAAGAAGACACTATCGGGATAAGGTATATCATCGGGATAAGAGTATAGTATCGGGATAAAAGTATATTATCGGGATAAAAGAGGAGCAATCATGGAAGATCATATAGTCAGAGCAACAGCGGCCAACGGATCGATACGCGCCTTTGCTGCCGTTACGAAGGAACTGGTACAAGAGGCGCAAACTATACACTCAGCTTCCGGTACTGCGACGGCGGCACTCGGCAGGACGCTGACAGCAGCAGCGATGATGGCAAGAATGCTGAAAAATGAGAATGATGTCATAACTATACAGATAAAGGGTGACGGCCCGCTTGGACTGATGGTGGTCGTGTCCGATGCCCAATCGAATGTCAGAGGTTATGTCCATAATCCACAGGTGTACCTTCCGCTGAATGCCGCAGGGAAGTTCGACGTTGCAGGGGCTGTCGGAAGAAACGGTTATCTGAATGTCATCAAGGATCTCGGCCTTAAGGAACCCTATGTGGGTTATGTCCAACTGGTATCGGGGGAGATCGGAGAGGATATTGCGTATTACTTTGCCTCATCTGAACAGATCCCTACAGTGGTCGCAGTAGGTGTTCTTGTAAATCCTGATGGAAGCGTTGCAACTGCCGGCGGTTACATAATACAACTTATGCCGGGAGCAGACGAGGAGATCGTCAGATACCTTGAGGAGAAGGTGCTGCTTGCCGATTCCATAACATATATGCTGTCGTCAGGAATGGATGCATCAGCCGTATTGGAAAGCCTTCTTGGCGAGAAGGAACTGCAGGTGACAGACAGACTGCCCTGTAAGTATAAGTGCTACTGCAGCCGTGACAGGATGGAAAGGAACCTGATCAGCCTTGGTGCAAAGGAAATCAGGGAAATGGCTGATGAGCAGCATGGTGCGGAGCTGCAGTGCCATTTCTGTAACACCAGGTACTACTTTACGGAGGAAGAACTCAGGTCTCTGGCAGAGTGAAACCGGCTGGCAGAATTATCTTTTATAGAAAATTGAATTTGTTATTGACTTTGAAATGACTTTTTTGTATACTATGTATTGTCGCTCGGGGCGATAAACAAGGGCGCTTAGCTCAGCTGGGAGAGCACCTGCCTTACAAGCAGGGGGTCATAGGTTCGAGCCCTATAGTGCCCACCAGGAATTTTATTCCTGAATGAATTTATCACGAGCAACATACGGCCCGGTAGTTCAGTTGGTTAGAACGCTAGCCTGTCACGCTAGAGGTCGAGGGTTCGAGCCCCTTCCGGGTCGCCATACTGCAGATGATGAAAGTCATCTGCATATATGCCCAGATAGCTCAGTTGGTAGAGCAGAGGACTGAAAATCCTCGTGTCGCTGGTTCGATTCCGGCTCTGGGCACCAGGTTATCGCTTAAGGCGGATAGCCTGCAGACAAAAGGCTCCATACGAGTCCATAGTGCCGAGGAATATGATCCGGTGGCACATATGCGGGATTAACTCAGTGGTAGAGTGTCACCTTGCCAAGGTGAAAGTCGCGAG
>CAZQUQ010000120.1:6916-8842 GCA_964596445.1 uncultured Oscillospiraceae bacterium | reverse complement strand
TTTCAAGACATGTCGCATCTGTCACTACAACAACAGCATCGGATCCGCCGAAACATATAAAGTCTCTTGCCACTTCTTCTTCTGCCGAATTTGCCATGAGGGAGTAAGTGCCCGGGATATCGACAATAATAAATTCCATATCCTTGTACTGATATTTTCCCTGGGCATTTGTAACTGTTTTGCCGGGCCAGTTCCCCGTGTGCTGGTTCATTCCGGTCAGACTGTTAAAAACTGTACTCTTTCCTACATTTGGGTTTCCTGCAAGTGCAATGACCTTGTCATTGGGTGTAGTGCGGATGATCTTGAGTTCAGTGCCGAGTGCGCCAACGCCTGTGGACTGATATGTAAGTCCCATGTAAGGAATCCCCCTTAAATGATTATCCTAAAAATGATTATCGAATGGACAAAATTTTCGATATAGGCCAGAAAATCTGCCCTAAACTGGATGTTTTGACCAATAAAAACACTAAAGTGCTGATTATGTCAAGCAAAAGCGCCCTAAGTCGAAATTTTTGTCCATCAAGGAAAAATATTTCCCGATAAACTGACCACAGTATTTCCCGTAGCCTTACTGTCTTTCCCATAGCCCGGCGGGTTTTCACTAGCCTGATTGCCTTTCCTATGGCCTGGTTGACTTTCCCATAACCTAGCGGGTATTCAATAGCCTGGTCGACTTTCCCATAACCTAGCGGGTATTCAATAGCCTGGCTGACTTACCCAAAGCCTGGCTATTTTTCCGCATCAGTAATTCAAAGTACTAAGTCATATGATTTCATGGCTTTTATCAGTGAGCCTCAACTATGATTTTGCTTGCCTCCTCGGAACGAAGTGCGATTACGGCACCACGGATGCTGTATGCAGTAGGGTCACCTGAAGGGCTTTTTTGCAGCGCTTCGACAAGTGTGTCTGAAATCAGTCCGAGGTCGAGCATTCTCCTTCGTATATGTCCGTCGGATATCAGCGCCCTGACTTTTGCCTTTTTTCCCAATGGCAGCATATTCAATGGAATATATCGATCAGTCACATTAATTCCTCCTGTTAATGTTATGTACATGAATTATATAACCGGCATTAGCCGGGAGAAAGAATCTTAATCTAGACTAATATATGAAAAATAAATTATCAGTGTTACGAATATATTCTAATAAGCAGTAACTTTTGATGGCTGAGGTGTAAAGCATGCATGATAAAAACTTTCATACGGTCCGGGGGTACCAATTGCTTTCAAAGGATGATAAGCTGCTGACTCCTGCCATGGAAGATTATCTGGAGATGATCTACAGGAATATACAAGAGGAGGGTTACATGCGCATCAATACATTATCGGAGATGCTGAATGTCAAGCCTTCGTCAGCAACTAAGATGGTTCAGAAGCTGACTGAACTGGAACTGCTGGATTACAAGAAATATGGGATCATATTTCTAACCGAACGCGGCAAAGAGTACGGACAATTCCTGCTGAGCAGGCATAATACCATAGAAAGATTCTTAAAAAGCATTGGGACCACCAGTGACGATCTCCTGACGGAGACTGAGCTGATCGAGCATAACATAAGCAGCAATACATTGAAAAATATCGAACTGTTGACCAGGTTCTTTGATACCCACCCTGAAGTCATTGATGAGTTTAAGAAATTCAAAAAGGAAGTAAATTCAGAGGATTGCTCATTATTGACAGAATCAATAGCGACTGAATAAGCTTCATGTTTCATACATCTAAAAACTCTTAGAGTAAAATTTTTGTAGGCAAAACAAAAAAATAAGGGAAGAAAGTCGAAACCCTCTTCCCATAATCACGATTTTCCTGTAGTTTAGAAGTGATCAAACAACAAACACAGGAGGCGTGATATGAACATTTTACCGTCAGCAGGGATAACATTCAAGCAGTTGGAGAGAATTTTTTTTGAAATTCGTTGCGAGGTAGCG
>CAZQUQ010000120.1:0-6906 GCA_964596445.1 uncultured Oscillospiraceae bacterium | reverse complement strand
ATAGCGACTGAATAAGCTTCATGTTTCATACATCTAAAAACTTAATATGATAGCATTATGTGGATAATGTGATAAAATATTCTTATGCAGCATGTACAAATGAACTTCGTTAAGATAACATGGGATAGGATATATGAAAAATGAAGTCGGGACAAATATTGTGATATATCAATGAAGCTGTATGATGCAGCAAGAACATATGACGCGGATGAATATATCACTTTGCTCGATACCTTCGCTGACTACAGGAGTCTGCCGGAGAGCAACAGAGAGGCTCTTTATGCAGGGGTAAAGGAAGCGATAATGAAACATGGAGGACATCATAAGGTCGAATATGTTTTTCAGTTGTATATGGGGAGAAAGCCGTAGTTTAAAGCCATAGGTCAAAGCCACAGGTTAAAGCCATAGTTTAAAGCCATAGATCAAAGCCATAGGTTTTATGATCGAAAACGAAAAGGAGATAAGAAGTCAAATACCATAAAAAATGTATAATGGAAAAGGGGAAAATGTCATGAAAATCAGTTCACAAGTGTACGTCAGGGGAAGCATTGAAGCTGTTGAAATGTATTGCAAAGCATTCGGCGCGGAAGTCAGTTTTGAAGTAAAAGATAGTACAAAAAACGCGTATGCTCACTGCGAGTTATCTATCAATGGCCAGTTGTTTATGGCTGTCAGCGAGGCACCGGAAGATTGTGATGTAAGCAGAAAAAGCGTGTGGCAAACCATGGCTTTTAATGTATACGAAATGGGAACCGAGGAAGCTGTACGCAATGCTTATGATGTATTGCGTGAAGGCGGAACAGTGATAGACCCTCTGGGACCTTGCGACTGGAATCCATGCTGCTCAAATCTGATCGACAAATTCGGCGTATTCTGGTGGATAGCCATTTAGGCATACTGTACACCGCCGATTAACTGCGGCGGTTGGAATTATAGTAAGGTGGAATGCGGAATATGAACGTTAGTAAGGGTATTATAGAATAGTTAGTTGTACGAAAATGGCAGGTGGCTATTATGGTGTTGGAGACAAACAGACTTATTTTAAGGGAATGGGATGAGAATGACATAGAGGATCTGATAGAAGGGCTGAATAATATAGAGGTGTCAAAATGTCTGGCATTTGTTCCATACACTTATACAAAAGAAGATGCTGAGAGATTGATCAGCTATTGCAAAAAAAATGCCGAGAAAGGTACAGATAGAACATCCTTTGCTTTTGCAATTGAACTAAAGGCTGAGAAAAAAGTAATAGGCGGAACCAGCTTGGATAATATAAACAGGTATCATGGGACTGCTGGGGGTGGTATTTGGCTCAACGCCAGGTATCACGGACATGGATATGGAACCGAAGCTTTTAGAAAGCGTATAGAATTCGCATTTGATGTATTGAAGCTAAGAAGGCTGGAAAATGGCTTCTTTGACGGAAATGCTTCTTCTTTTGAGATGCAGAAAAAACTCGGCTATAAAATTGAGGGACTGCGGAGGAAGGCATTTATATGCATGGCTGATGGAGAGGCAAAAGATGAGCATATTACAGGATTGCTGAAAGAAGACTGGGTTCCTATATATCAAGATATTGCCAGACTAATAAACCGAGAACTATTTTATGGAGCGTAATTATTCATTTTTTCACTGAATTTTAACATAAATTTAATCATTAATTAACTTGACTTGGTCATTGTGGCAAAATATAGTAAGCATAAAGGAATCAATAAGGGGGGGATGCACATGTATATTGCATCTACCAAAGGAAGAATGAAAAAAATAATCATTCTCTCGTTTTGCTTACTGATGTACATATTATCAACAAGCCTTCCATCAGTTTCATATGCTGGTGAAGAGACTCACCCAGCTGATGAAATCATCTGTCAGGAAGACTTCGAAGATGGTGATCTGACAGCATCCGATCCTAAACTGATAAGCGGCATGACATGGACAACTAAAGGTACTCTTGCAACAGGAACTTTTAACGGTTATGACAGTAAAATCATACGAATGGAAGCAGGAGCGTATATTCTTTCAACACAGGAAATAAAACAATCGGAGTATACGGTTTCATTCCCCATCATCAATTGGTACAATACTTCTGCCAGGGTTATGGTTGCATATCAGGATGCGAATAATTACTATTCTTTCGACCCGGCCACAGGGCAGGTTTATCGGTGCATGGACGGTACGGAGAAAGAATTGGGGACCGATAACGTGAGAAAATTGATGAGTTCGCCTAGAAGCAATCCGTCAATTAATCGGTATAAGATATATTTTTGCAATAACGGCAAGTCGATAACGATTTCTATCGATCGTGACGGATATGACAACAGAAAAGATTATGAGTTCACATATATTGATAAAAGCAGTATTGCGGTTAAACGCTTTGTTGGCGGAAGGATAAAGCTGGCAAGAGTCGATGAAGGGAAAAGCCGCTTCTGGGTCAACTTTGATGATATTCTTATAACGAAAGGAAAGCTTCAGGCAGCAATACCAAGGGAACCAGCTAAACTGTACGTAAGCAACTCTGGTGATGATAGTTATGAAGGAACAGAGAAACGACCGTTTAAAACTATCAGCAAGGCCATTGAAAGTTCTTTTCCAGGTGATGAGATAAATGTAGAAGACGGTTCATATGAAGATCCTGTTCAATTTAGCCAAAACCGTATATATGGAGAGGAAAGAAACAAGCTTGTCATAAAGTCCCGCAACAAATATAAGGCCATCTTAAATGGCATTAATCTAAAAAACGGTGATTATGTAATTTTGGATGGTTTTAAAGTAAAAGGTCAGTCCATCAATGTTGGCGGAAGCACTGGCGTTGAAGTAATCAACAACTTTGTCCAGGATACAGGTGTAGGGATTATCGCAAACGGAACAAACGGCAGAGTCGCAGGCAATTACATCTATAAATGCAGTTTTGGCATCAATGTTTCCGGCACGAATATGCTCGTCGAGAATAATGAAATAGAACGTTTGATTTACAGGAAAGGCGATGCCGATTACTTCAGGTTTTTTGGTGAAGGCCATATCATCAGAGGAAACTATATGCATGGTTCATGGAAGGAAGAGATAGGGCTGGCCCATGTTGATGGCTTTCAAACTTTTGATAACAATGGCGAGTTTGCCCGCCATATCGTCATTGAGGGCAACCTTATAGAAGATTTCTATCACCAGGGTTTTATGGGTGCGAGTGACTATTATTACCATTCTTATGATATAACATTCCGCAATAATATATTCAAGGATGCGGCTGCATGGGGATTATGCATTTCCAGACTGAAAGATGTCAAGGTCTATAACAACCTGTTCATAAACATGAAGCAACACGGTGTCGGATACAGAGGTACTGACAAACAGCCTTCAACAGGCGAAGTCCGGAATAATATTTTTTATAATGCGAGAAACTGCTATTTTGGTATCGACAGCAGCAAATACGCTTCCAACAATCTTTTGTTCAGTTCGAACCCTGAACAGAAGTATAAACAGGAGAGCTTTCCGAATGATATTGTTAATGCAGACCCGCTGTTTACAGATGTCGATGGAGACGATTTTACATTGCATCCCAACAGTCCGGCTATCGATCATGGAACTGACCTGGATTTCAAACATGATTTTGCCGGAAACGAAAGACCTTATGGAAATGGTTTCGACATCGGACCATATGAGTTTCAGGGCAGCGACCTGCCGGTTGCATATATCCGGTACTCAAATATTGTGAACAGCAATACCGGATATGAGCCGTTCAAGGTTGCTTTTGACGGTTCATACTCATTTGTCCCTGAGGGAAGAGAGATCATATCATATGATTGGGATTTTGGCGACGGCAGCACCGGTTCAGGTTCTGTAGCTGAACACACTTTTATGGCGGGAAAGCATACTGTAGAATTGACTGTCACTGATAACACAGGAGAAAAGCATACTGTCAGTCAGAAGTTCAATATACTGCCGTCAGAGTACCCCAATCTTTATTTGCACATCCCATTTGAAGGTAACTGCAACGATATGTCTGGCAAGGGTATGACAGTTACCGGCGATGATAAGGTTGTTCTGGAAAAAGCTAAATACGGAAGAGCGATACGTTTCAATAACAGCAACAGCAGGGCAATAACTGTTGCCCACAGCAATTATCTGGATGGTCTGGATGAACTCACTATCGCCTTTTTTGCCAGGAAAAGCGCTAAAACAGAAGCAGAAACAGTTATCCATAAACACACTGTATATGTAGTCAGACTAACTGAAAGCGGGCTTGGCGGCTATATACAGACCAGTGCGGGGCAGAAAAATTTCAGTATCAATAAAATTGTTAACGATACTGACTGGCATCATTACACCGTAACATATGATGGAGCGCACATCGTGATGTATATCGACGGAAAGGAATGCGCTCGTATCGAACACACAGGCAGTGTAAGAAGGGATTCCAGCCGCGACCTTATTATCGGAAGAAACCCCTGGGGTGACAGCTTCGAGGGATCGATGGACGAGATCCGGATATATGACAGAGCGCTAAGTAAGGATGAAATCGGTCAGATCATGGAAACATGCATGTAACAGCAAGATAAGTAAGATTGAAGAGTTTTCGAAAATAGTAAAAGAAAAAATCAAGCATGTAATTGATGATATATCGATTGATTAACTATGCTGGAGGTGTTATTTTTAATAAATGACAGATTATTAGCAGAAATACTTGATTATACTATACAAGCCATGGAGGATAATCATATGGACAAGATAATAAATTGCTGCGGAGCAGTATGCTCCGAATGCAAGCATTTCTTAACAAGTTGTAAAGGGTGTCCCGAAAGCAAAGGGAAAGCGTTTTGGTTAGAGTACACAGGAGAAGATATATGTGAGATTTATGATTGCTGTAATAACAAAAGACATTTGGAGCATTGCGGCAAGTGTGCATCTTTACCGTGTGAACGCTATTTCAGAGATGATCCTACAAAATCTCATGAGGAAAATGCTGAAGACCGCAGGAAGCAATTGGAGCAACTTAAATCTATGTAGGAAAATTATACGTAACAGTCGAAAGCACGATAAAATTCATAGAAGATGCAGCAAACTTCATTATCAACATATTTGATAACGTCGAGCTTTGATTGTGGCATATGTATAAAAAGCTGTCCGTCTTCTGATGAATATGATGAAGAATAAGGAGAGTAGCTAAAGGGATGCTGTAAAAATGCTGCATTTAAGATCTGCTTACAAGAACAGGAGATATAGATAAATGAGAATTGGTATTGATATGGATGGGGTCATTGTAGATACAATAAACTACGTTGAATCGGAGTTGTCAAAATACCTGAACAGAGAGGTTCAGCCGGATGAGGTTGCTCATAATCTCGGCGAGATGCAAAATATTATGCAGATATTCATAGAACACGGCGAACGCTTGCTGTGTTCACTTGCTCCGATAGATCTGGCAGTGGATTCTATCAATAGTATTGCTCTAGACCATGATGTTTATATAATCAGCGCAAGATTCCATATCCATTATGACAGTACTTTACAGTGGCTCAAAAAGTATGGGATCAATGTTGATAAAGTAATATTCACTGAAGGAAAAAGCAAATCGAATATTTGTATTGAAAATGGAATTGATGTGTTTATAGAGGATTCAGTGAAGAATGCTTTAGAATTAGCTGATAAAGGGATAAGGGTCATCCTGTATTCAACTGAATATAACTCATCTATTCAAAGAGAAGATATTATTCGCTGTGATAACTGGAAATGCATTGTTGATGCTATAAGCCGTATCATGCTTGATAAAGCGGTTTGATTTAGCAGTCATTGATGAATATGTAAATTTCAGTGGGCAGGTAAAGTTACCTATTACAGACTGGAGCTGATAATTTGCTTGATTTAGATTGGGAACGCTCAATACCAATAATAAATGTAACGATCGATGAAATAGCTGATATTGTTGCTGAGTATGACAGTTCGCTTACTGTCACAGACTATAACGCGATACAGATAGGATGCAGAAACAGCAATTTTGTTGTTAGTGCAAATAAAGGCAAGCTCTTGCTTAGGATCGCTGATGCCAGCGAATTTAACAACGAAAGAATTGCTTATGAGTTAGTCAAAGACAGAGTAAATGTCCCACGCATCCTGTATCACACCACGAAGCATAACTTGAACATTTTCATATACCAGTATATTGACGGTGTCTCATTTCAAAAGTTTATCATTGAAAGCGGACAATGTGACTATTCATTATTGGAACAGGCAGCTGAAGCCGCGGCGATCATACACAATACCTCAATGGAAAAAACTATAGGACTCGCAGAGTATGATGTACCGCCTTTTGAAGCGTGGTACCAGTACTTTTTGGATAATCCGGCTGTAAGGGCAAGAATAGGTGAAGATATACATGAAAGACTACAACGGCTGGTTTTGGACAAGCAAGAAATGATGGCTGAAATAGATAGCTATAAATCATTCATCCATTGTGATTTCAGACCAGCAAATATGATCGTTGATGAACAGAAAAAGGTGTTTATTGTAGATTGGGAATCTGCATGTACAGGGCATTCTCTGGCTGATGTCGGTCAGTTTTTCAGATACCGTTCATTTTTTACTGATACACATATTTCACTATTCGAGCAGGCATATAATGCAGCAGCGAATAGGAAGCTTCCAGGCAATTGGTCAGAGTTATCGTTGTTCAGGGATCTTGTAAACCCGCTTCAAATGTTGTCATCAAATCATGAAGCACACTATAAGAACTTGGATTTGCTAAGGATAATAGAAAAATCATTATCATATTGGGGCTATTAGTATATAGTATTGATTAAGATATCATTTAATAATCAAAGTAATGTCACTCTGCTGATTGGGTTCAATGAATCAAGTCTTGATAGCGTCTTGTCAAGTGGTGTAAATTAGCATCTACTTTGGTCTCTGATATTA
>CAZQUQ010000119.1:7096-8936 GCA_964596445.1 uncultured Oscillospiraceae bacterium | reverse complement strand
ATCATTGCTGCACCTCCTTAACGCCGTACAGCCAGGTCTTTCTGGTAAATTCCAGATCGGCCACCGCATTCAGCATCGTCCTTGTAAGTGTTATTGCCATGAAGAAGCTTATGACGACACCGATAAACAATGTGTACGCAAATGATATCATAGCGCCTGTACCGTAGAAGTAAAGAATCACTGCAACTATCAATGTGGTAACATTACCGTCAACGATCGCTGTGAATGCTCTTTTGAAGCCCAGGTCCACAGAAGCTCTTAGAGTTTTCCTCGAACGAAGCTCTTCTTTTATCCTTTCGAATATAATAACATTCGCATCTACACCCATTCCCACCGACAGTACGATACCGGCAAGACCAGGAAGCGTCAGCGTTATACCCATCCATGAAACGAAATTCAATGTCATTACTGCCAGCATAAACAGAGCTATTGAAGCTATCAGACCGGGCAGTCTGTAGTAAAGTATCATAAATACGCAGATGAGAAGGAAAGCAACTATAAATGCTCGGATCGTAATATCAAGTGCTCCTTTTCCGAGCAGAGGGCTGATTGCATTGACCTGCTTCGCCTCAAGCTTGAACGGCAAAGCACCTGCTCTTATCGTATCTGCCAGTTCCTTTGCTTCCTTTGCCGCCTCAGTGTAGCTCTTGTTGCCGCCCAGCGTGATAACGGCATTACCGTCTGTTATATGAGCCTGCACCACAGGAGCGGAAATGAACTGATCGTCCATAAAAATTGCTATATAATCACCGATCATTCTGCCTGTTGCATCGGCAAAGTCCTTTTTACCCTGCTCATTGAGCACCAACTGGACCTCCATGGCTTTCGTCTGCTGGTCCACGACCGGTATGGCGTCTACAACGTTTTTACCGTCCAGGACTACCCTGCCGGTAGGCAAGAAATCACCATTCTCATCCAATTTGTCAGTATCGACTTCCTGGAATGTAAGCAATGCCGTCTCACCGATCATGGCAAGAGTCTTGTCCGGATTGAAGTCAGTCTCTCCGGGAGCCCATGGTATCTGGACTATAACCCTTCCATTCTCCACATCGGTAGAAAGGTTTCTGTCAAGAATGCCTACCTTATCGAGTCTTTTTCCGATTATTATCTTTGCGGTATCAAGCTCATTCTGAGTCGGCTTGGTGCCGTCAGTCTTGATGGCATAAAGCATTGCGTCTATACCGCCGTTAATATCGATGCCCGGGACTATGTCATTGACACCAGGTATCTTTACCAGGCCGAAAAGACTGTCTGTAAAGCAAATGTATGTCATTACGGCAACCAGGATGAAAATGAGGAGAAGCTTCAGCCCGTTGTTCCCTTTCATCTGTATAAATCCCCCTTTTTGTGATAGCCATATGCGGTCAGTTTCAGCCGCATGTGGTTATTATATTACTATCGACCCGGTGAGTCAATAAAAAAGTACTTGCCGTCATATCAGCTTCGAGTCGTTGATGAACAACTGGAACTGCAGTCCTAAAAATGCTGCAGCTCTCCTGTTCATAGTCATTCTAACCAGAAATATCTCGAAATAATCCATTACGGGACAAATTTCCGTATCGATCTTAAGTACGAGGTCTGCTGTTTTTTTGATGCTGTCTACTGTGATCACCGATCTCTCAACGGCATAGTTTACCCTGTCATGGATATCAAATGTTGCGATATCGGTGTTTCTTACCCTGCTGCGGTGTACATCGGACTTGTCGGCTAGTATTAGAGCAGCCGATATATTGCTGACAGCTGTTCCGGTATGTTCATCATGATTTCCGATGGCCATCATGATCTGAGCAGCTTCGTCATAATCCATACCCATTCTGACAAGCATCTGGTATGCCATCAT
>CAZQUQ010000119.1:0-6996 GCA_964596445.1 uncultured Oscillospiraceae bacterium | reverse complement strand
CACTCGACTCTCTTCCTTTCCAGTTCACATCCTATATCATATGGCTTGTCCAGACAGCCGTTGAACTGCCATGCATTTGCCGCACAGCCGCCGCTGCAGAAAAATTTTGCCCAGCATTCTCTGCACTCCTGCTTCGTATAGATATTCTGGCTGCTGAACATCCTGCTGATGGAATCGTCTGTTTCGAAGCTGTCATTAACATTGCCCATTTTGAACTGTTCCATGCCTACGAACTGATGGCACGGATACAGGTCGCCTTCCGGCGTCACGGCAAGATATTCATGGCCGGAGCCACATCCTTTCATTCTTTTGATCACGCAGGGCCCCTGCTCGAGGTCGATCATAAAGTGGAAAAAGTTAAAGCCCCGGGATTCCTTGTATCTTCTGACATACTCAAGAGCAAGCTCTTCATACTCTCTGTACAGGGCGGGAAGATCCTCACGCCTTAAGTCGAAGCCGGTGTCCTTTGCTGCTACCACAGGTTCCACCGATATCTGCTTGAAGCCGATATCGGCCAGATGCAGCACATCCTTGGAAAAATCCATATTTTCTCGTGTAAATGTTCCCCGTACATAATAATTGTCCTGTCCTCTGGACTCTGCCATATCCATGATTTTTGGTACAATGGAATCATATGTCCCTCTGCCGTCGGCACGCGGACGCATCCTGTCGTTTACCTCACGTCTTCCGTCCAGACTCAGGACGACATTTCCCATATACTCATTTATGAACTTCTTATGTTCTTCATTGAGTAATACAGCATTGGTCGTAATAGTAAACCTGAAATTCTTGCCTGTGCTTTTCTGCCTTTCCAGCGCATACATCACGATTTCCTTTACAACATCGAAATTCATCAGAGGCTCTCCTCCGAAAAAGTCGACTTCAAGATTCCGCCTTGCTCCGGACCTTTCAATGAGGAAGTCTATTGCTCTTTTCCCGACGGACGCCGGCATCAGTGTCCTTTTTACGCCAAAATCACCGGTGGATGCGAAACAGTACCTGCATCTCAGATTGCAGTCATGTGCTATATGAAGGCACAATGCCTTAACTACCGGTTTGCTTTCATTGAAAGCTTTGTGGATACTCAGCTGCTCCTCATATATGTCCTCGGAAAACAACTGTCCTGCATCCTTCAGTTCTCTGAGTTCGGCAAGTACATCGCTCACTTCGCTGCTGCCGTACTTTCCCGCTAATGATCTTATGATTTCTTCATCGGGCTTATCAAAAATATCGAGTATTTCATATGCGGCATCATCAACGATATGTACCGCTCCGCTGTTTACGTCCAGCACTATGTTGGTGCCGTGCATCCTGTATTTGTGTATCATTATTACCCCCGTGCAGATGTTCAACTGCTTTCTTCCCGGACACAATAACAGCGAGAGGCGAGCAGCCTCCCGCTGTCAATGTCCGAATCATGATTATCTCTTTTCGCATTTCTGATTGGCAACAGTACAGCTGGTTTTGCAGGCTGACTGGCATGAAGTCTGGCATTCGCCGCATCCGGACTTATTTATGTCATTTTTTAATGCCGGAGCGCTGACGGTCTTTATATGCTTCATATGTAATCCTCCCGAATGAATAGTTTTCTGACCTGAACCCCAGGTTTGCGCTGTTTATTATAACATAATAATGCAATATTGAAAAGGTCACCCGCCGATATATTTAAAGCTCCCGCCTTTTCCGCTTTTTTTCGTGTTGATGCTCATGATCCCGCCTATTGCTCCTGCAAGCACTCCTATTACAGTCATCGTCACTACATTCCTGTCGATCGTGAAGTTTTTAAATATAATGCTGCTTAGCAAGTACAGAATGATCATATACACAAGCCCAACAATACCTCCGTTGAGCCAGCCTCTGCTTCGTACTCCTCTTGTCGATACCGATCCCGCTGTAAGCACGCTTATTACAGTGATAACAACTACCATTGGCGTAATCAGTCTTTGTGGGAAATCCAGATTGGCAAGTATAAGTGCGAACAGCAAAAACGCGGGTATTGTTACTATATACGAAGCTAGTAGGCCTTTTAACAGAGACATCAGGCTAAGTCCGACATATTCATCGGATTTTTGATTCGTGCTTGCGGTCCTTGGCATGTTTATCACTCCTTGAGCATGTATATCTTATTATATATTATTACGAACCATTCCATTATAGAACAACGGCGCCTTATACATGCGGCAGTAAAAATCCCGTGCCTGTATTTGCAGAGCACGGGATTCTTTTTCTGAATATAATATATTGCTCACTGTTCTGCGTCAAGCTGTCATCTCAAGATTCGATCGGAGTTATGACTTCTTTTACAGCCCATTTCTTGAAGTTGATCTTGGCTCTTTCGACTCCGGATTCAACTGTAATCTCGTCATCCTTGATGTTGACGATCTTTCCCGATATACCGCCGATCGTAACCACACTGTCTCCCACCTTCATGGCATCAAGCATGGCCTTGGTCTTCTTGTCCCTTCTCTTCTGGGGCAGAAAAATCAGCAAATACATTATCAGGATAAAAAATACAAGGTAGCCCAGTGTAAGCAGCAGACCACCGCTTTGTCCATCTGGCATATACATCCTCCGTTCATGTATTATTTTATTATAGGCTATGACTGTAACCTTAATAATCAGTTTTATAGCTTGTATCCATAGCCGGTGAAAAATTCATTCCTAAAATCACCCAGCCTATCATCCATTATAGCTTGTCTTACTTTTTTCATCAAGTCCAAAAGAAAATGGAGGTTGTGCCAGGTGGTCAGCCTTATTCCTAGTACCTCCTGCGCTTTGAGCAGATGTCTGATATACGCCCTTGAATAATTTCTGCAGACATAACAGCCGCATCCGGGATCAAGCGGTGAAAAGTCCCTTGCATATTTTGCATCCCGTACGATAACCTTGCCTACGGATGTCATCACTGTTCCGTTTCGCCCTATTCGCGTCGGCAAAACGCAGTCAAACATGTCTATGCCCCTGATGGCACCTTCAACAAGATAGTCCGGACTGCCGACCCCCATGAGGTATCTGGGCTTGTCTTCCGGAAGCAGGGGTACCGTACGCTCCAATATCCTGTACATATCCTCGGCAGGCTCGCCAACACTGAGTCCGCCTATGGAGTATCCGGGAAAATCCAGTTGTGTAAGTTCTTTCGCGCTTTGTTTTCTCAGATCTTCATATATGCCGCCCTGTACTATGCCGAACAATGCCTGCATCTCAGTATTGCTGTGTGCCTGTTTGCACCTTTCCGCCCACCTAGTGGTCCTTTCCATCGATTTTTTCGCATAGTCATATTCCGCAGGATATGGTATGCATTCGTCAAATGACATGATAATATCAGAGCCAAGGTCATTTTGGATCTTCATCGCCAGCTCAGGCGTAAATACATGCTTCGAGCCGTCGATATGGGATCTGAAGGTCACTCCTTCTTCCTTTATGTCTCTTAGGTCGCTTAGGCTGAACACCTGAAAACCGCCGCTGTCCGTAAGTATCGGCCTGTCCCAGTTCATGAAGCTATGGAGGCCGCCCGCATCACGTATCAGTTCACTTCCAGGCCTCATATAGAGATGGTATGTATTGCTCAGTATAATACCCGCTCCGATCTCCTTCAGTTCGTCCGGAGTCATCCCCTTGACCGTTGCCTGGGTACCTACCGGCATAAATGCAGGCGTCTCGAAGGATCCATGGGGAGTGTGCACTATACCGAGTCTTGCTCCGGTCTGTCTGCACTTTTTTATCAGTTCATATTTTATGGCTGCCATTATTTCACCCTAATCACAAGATTTTGATCATTTGATCAGCATCGCATCTCCGAAGCTGAAAAACCTGTACCTTTTCTCTACGGCGGTCCTGTAAGCTTCCAATATAGCCTCTCTTCCGGCAAATGCACTTACCAGCATGATTAATGTAGATTCAGGAAGATGGAAGTTGGTTATCAGTGCATCAGTTATCTTGAATCGATATCCAGGATATATAAATATATCGGTCCAGCCTGACGCAGGCCTTATGCTGCCATCGTCGGAGCTGACCGTCTCAAGTACGCGGCAGCTGGTCGTACCGACCGCTATTATCCGCCCGCCGTTTGCCTTCGTATCGTTGATCATCCTGGCTGCTGCTTCATCCAGATTGTAAAACTCCGAATGCATTATGTGTTCTTCAATATTTTCCGACTTGACGGGCCTGAATGTACCAAGTCCGACATGCAGCGTCAGGTATGCGATACTTATGCCCTGCAGTCTGAGTTCATCGAGGAGTTCATTCGTAAAATGCAGGCCTGCTGTCGGAGCCGCAGCTGATCCTCTGTACTTTGAATATACAGTTTGATAGCGTTCCGGATCATCAAGCCTCTTAGTTATATAGGGAGGCAGAGGCATTATTCCGATCTTGTCCAGGATCTGCTGGAAAACTCCTTCATATTCAAACCGTACAAGTCTGTTGCCGCCTTCGACGGTTTCCACTATTTCAGCCCGAAGCTCACCGTTGCCAAAAATGAACTTTGCACCAGGCTTGGCTCTTTTTCCTGGCTTGAGGATCACTTCCCATATATCTCCCCCGATTTCTTTCAACAGCACGAATTCAACTTTTCCGCCTGTGCCTTCCTTGCTGCCAAGCAGACGCGCAGGTATGACTCTTGTATCGTTTAGTACAAGGCAGTCGCCTTTTTTGAGATAATTCCCGATATCGCTGAAAATACTGTGCTCGATGCCACCGCTTTTTCTGTCGAGCACAAGCAATCTGGAACTGCTTCTCTCTGAGATAGGCTCCTGTGCAATAAGCTCCTTGGGCAGTTCATAATAAAATTCGCTGGATTTCATTTTCCTCTATACCTTTTCTTTGAATCATGAAAATAGTTTTTACAAAAATATGACAATTATCCGCGGTCTGTCATTGGACATCGGTACCTTTGAAGTAATGTCTTATGATATCATCATAGGTGATGCCGGCCTTAGCCATACCGATTGCACCTTCCTGACTCATGCCCACTGCATGTCCCCAGCCTTTGCCTGTGAACGTATATGTTTCAGGCACAACGGCGGCATGGCTGACAATGCCGTCAGCTCCGATGATGGCGACCTTATTGCTGACACCTGTGATTTTATCGATTCCCGATGCTGTTATGACCTTTTTGCCGCCAAGCTGGGTCACGCCCGGGTCGCTGGCGTAAGGCAGGACAATATTAAACTTTTTTGGTTTATCCTTTGAAGGTTCTTCTTTTTGATCGGCATCAGGTTCTTCTCCGACATTTTCAGCTTTCTGTTCCGACCCATTATCGCTCGCAACTTCCGTACCATCTTCGTTGTCATTGGCTGCCGTACCATCTTCGCTATTTTGAACTGGCGTACCGACCACATTTCCTTCATTTTGATCCTGCCCGTCAATACTGTCTTCTGCAACAGCTGCATCTGCTGGTTCCTGCTTATCGGACAATCCTGCCGTATAAACATCAGCATCTGTTGTTATGGTATAAAGCTGACTGTCCAGTCCGAACAGCGTTCTGCATTTTTCATTTGAATAATACTCAGGCTCGCCTCTGCTGGTGCCTGTAACAGCCAGCTGGGTTACCCTTCCCGTCGGTGCGGTCCTGGTAATCGTGATGCCTAGAATGCTACCAAGTCCCGGCAGCTTTGCCTTAACATCGGCAGCGCGTAATGTCTTTGTCCAGGTGTATATCTTCTCATATTTATCTTCGACACTGACTAGGTAGGGGTAAGATGATCCCCATACGTTGTGCACATCCTCGGTGCTTCCGCCGCCGGACGCGAAGTAGTAAACATGTTCCACAGGCTTGCCTTCATATGTTATCACCTTATCGGCAACCTCATCAATAAACTTGTTGCAGTCAGCCGTTTCAACATTGTATCCCTTGTATACCTGGCAATGAGTTGTTGCACAAATATCGAACCCGGTAGAACCATGCTTTCCTTTATTATTTATCGCATACATTTTTGAAACCACTGCCTGTGCCTTCAGTGCTTCAGCCGGTGATCTTCCCCCTATTTCCGGCGGAACGTTGCCGTAAAGATATTCCCTCATCGATACGACATTTATTACCGTCATATCGCTGCCAGCCAGTCTTCTGACTTCTATGGCCCCTCTGTACGGAGTACCTTTTACGTTTATAACAGGAGGATCGTTTTCGGGCGTCGGCCTGACCTGGAAGTATGCCGTGCTGCTTCTGAAAATACATACTGTTTTGAACATGGTGTCCGTAACAGTTATTCTGTTGTCAGACGGCCTGATTATTTCATATCCGGCTTCTCCCAATATGGCTTTTATTCCTGCAATGGCTTCGTTCGCCGTTGCTTCATCGACATAAAGACCTGTCCATACCTGCCAGGCATCATTATATGCAATGAATGCATCCACTCCAGCCTGTTTATATATTGAGGCCTGTCCGGAAGCAGATGCGGCATCAGGATAATCAGTTCCAATCCTGATATGGTACGGACCATATTTTGCTCCGGATATCTTCGAATTTGACGGATCGAATTCCTTTAAGCCGCTGCCGGTGTTGTAATAATATGAATCCTTATGTATGTATAGAGGCAAGGAACCGGCAACAGTACTTATTTCGGTGAAACTGTCATTGCTTGCGAAACCTATCCTGACACCGGCTTTGGCAGACACGTCGATAATCGATTGAGCCGTATTTACAGAACTTCCTTTATAAAAGAGACCGACCCTGACAGTATAAGTATTGGCATCAGTCCCGTTATTGCCTGCATCAGAATTTACACTAAATATGGTTGTTATCGTCATTGCAGCCGATAAAAATAATGCTGCTTTCTTTAATATGTTTCTAATCATAGACTCCCCTTCTCATTGGTAAATAAAGCAGGTTGACTTTTGCTGTACTCTTATTATTCGACACTAAATGTTTTACTTCCTTCTATTTCGACTATTATACACGTATTCTGAATAATTTTAATATTTCTGTAACATAAAATACGTATGATGAAGCAAATAAAACATTTGACAATATAAAATGCCAATGTTATTATTATTAAAAGC
>CAZQUQ010000118.1:1414-8948 GCA_964596445.1 uncultured Oscillospiraceae bacterium | reverse complement strand
AACCAAGCATATATATATTTCGGTAAAATATGCTCAATTCGTTAGTACTCGTGCAATATCCGCAAACGGACATAATTTCCCATTCAACTTATTTTATCTTGATTTTAGCATATAAAATCGACAATTACAACAATATAATGTTGTCTTTCTATTTATTATGACAATATATTGTGACTGATAAGAATTATATTCCATTGACTTTCTTATATTTTTCGATTTGCTCAAGTGCTCTTTGAGCCATGAACTGATACTTCTCTTTTTTGTTCCTGAATCTTCCGGACGGCGTTCTCATCAGCCCGAAGCTTGCGTTCATGGGCTGCAGGCTGCCTGCAGTACTGCCTGAAACATATGCGGCCAGCGAACCGATGGCAGTATCCTCCGGAAATGCGGCAAATTCTTTGCCAAGGCATTGCAAAGCTGCGCTGATGCCTGCTGTCAGCCCGGACGACGCAGATTCCACATAGCCTTCCACGCCTGTGATTTGACCGGCAAAATAAATATCTCGCCTTGATATCATCCTGTAAGCCGAGTCGATAAGACCTGGTGAGTTGATATATGTGTTTCTGTGCATCACGCCATACCTGACGAATTCAGCATTTTCAAGACCAGGTATAAGTCCGAAAACTCTTTTTTGCTCAGGCCAGCGCAGATGCGTCTGAAATCCGACTATATTATAAAGTGTGCCGTCCTTGTTGTCCTGTCTGAGCTGCACTACCGCATAGGGCTCCTTTCCTGTGGCGGGATCCGTCAGCCCCACCGGCTTGAGCGGACCGAAGCGCAGAGTGTCGCGGCCCTTTTGCGCCATGCTTTCCACCGGCATGCAGCCGCTGAAGAGTATCTCTTTTTCAAATTCCTTTATGGGAACTGTTTCGGCATTCACAAGTTCATTCCAGAAAATGTCATACTGCTCCCTGTCCATAGGGCAGTTGATATAATCGTCCGTTCCCCTTCCATACCTGGAAGCTCTGAAAGCTTTCGTCATATCTATGGATTCATATGTGACGATAGGCGCTGCTGCATCATAAAAATACAGGCTGTCCTTGCCTGTCAGCGTCATGATATGGTCTGCTAAAGCATCTGAAGTAAGCGGTCCGGTAGCTATGATGCTGATGCCGTCTTCCGGCAGTTCTGTGATTTCCTCATAATAAACGGATATATTCGGATGATTTTTTACAGCTTTTGTCACAGCTTCCGAAAAACCCTTCCTGTCGACAGCCAGGGCTCCCCCCGCGGGAAGCCTCGTTTCATCAGCGCACCTTATGATAAGGGAATCCAGCCTCCTCATCTCTTCCTTCAAAAGACCGACTGCATTTTCGAGTCTGTCAGACCGAAGTGAATTGCTGCAGACAAGTTCAGCAAACGTATCCAGGCCGTGAGCCGGACTCTGGTTATCCGGCTTCATCTCAAAGAGCCTGACCTTGATACCCCGATTTGCCGCGTGCCAGGCTGCCTCGCAGCCTGCAAGTCCGGCACCTATCACATTGATTTGCCGGTCGCTCAATATACTGCTACCTCCCGTTATGCTCCTTTTCCTGATTCATCCGTAAAACCGCATTTTTCATTGCTGCATTTCAGTTCAGCTTTTTTTCCTTTATACCTTTTTACCATGAAATTACCGCATTTAGGACAGTTTGTCCCGGCAGGCATATCCCATGTCATGAACCCGCACTTCGGATTGTTTTCGCAGCCAAGATATTTTTTGCCCTTGCGGGTTTTCTTTATCATGACCTTGCCTGCACACATCGGACAGCTGACACCGGCCTCCTCGAAAATCGGCCTTGCATTCCTGCATTCCGGGAAGCCGGGACAAGCAAGGAACCTGCCGAAGCGTCCGGTTTTTATGACCATGTTCCTTCCGCATTTCTCACACTTTATGGCTGTTTCTTCATCACGTATCTCAATATGTCCTATCGTTGCTTCAGCTTCCTTCAAAGTTTCGGAAAACGGCCCGTAGAAATCCTTCATCAGGTCGACCCATCTCTTCGTTCCTTCTTCTACATCGTCCAGCTTCTTTTCCATCTGGGCGGTGAACTGAACATCGACTATATCGCTGAAATTGCTCTTCATCAGGTCGTTGACGATCCTGCCCAGCTCAGTCGGTTTAAGGAACTTCTTTTCCTTTTCGACATAGCCCCTTGCAAGTATCGTAGTTATGATCGGCGCATAAGTGCTGGGTCTTCCGATTCCTTTCTCTTCCAGTGTCTTAACCAGCGTTGCCTCTGTATATCTTTGAGGAGGCTGGGTAAAATGCTGCTTTTCTTCAAGTTTTTTAAGGATCAGTTTCTCATCCGGTACCAGCTCAGGTATCGAAACTTCGCCGTCATCAGCTTCGTCGTCCCTGCCTTCCGTATAAACGGCATTGTAGCCTTTGAACTTCAGCTTGGAGCCGTTGGCCTTGAAAAGCAAATCTCCTGCCATGATGTCAGCTGCGATAGTGTCATATATCGCAGAAGCCATCTGGCTTGAAATAAACCTTGACCATATCAGCTTGTACAGCTTATATTGGTCGTTTGACAGAGAACCCTTTATACTGTCCGGATCCATATCCGCATATGTGGGCCTGATAGCCTCATGGGCATCCTGCGCTGCAGATCTGTTTTTATACACTCTGTTTTCTTCCGGCAGATATTTTTCACCGAAGTTCTCACCGATATACTTTCTGGCCTCCTGCTGTGCTTCGGCGGAAATCCTGGTGGAATCGGTACGGATATAGGTGACAAGGCCTATCGCTCCATGCCCCTTCACTTCTATGCCTTCGTATAGCTGCTGTGCTATGATCATTGTCTTTTTTGTCGGGAAGCCTAGTTTTCTTGCGGCCTCCTGCTGCATAGTGCTGGTTGTGAAAGGCGGCGGAGGAGCTTTCTTCTTTTCGCCGGTCTTTACCTTGCTTACTATATACTCCTTGCCTTCAAGCTGTTTTAATATATCCCTGACCTGTTCCCCATTTTTCAGTTCGATCTTTTCATCGGCCTTACCGAAGAATTTTGCTTCGAATGACGGATCAGACTTCTTTTTCTGGAGGGATGCTATTATAGTCCAGTATTCCTCAGGAACAAAGCTGTCGATCTCGTCCTCCCTGTCACAAATGAGCCTGGCTGCGACGGACTGTACCCTGCCTGCGCTCAAACCCTTCCTTACCTTTCTCCACAGAAGCGGACTGATCTTGTAGCCTACTATCCTGTCCAGTACACGTCTGGCCTGCTGTGCATCAACCAGATCCATATCGATCTCCCGGGGTGCCTTGATTGCATTTTTTACTGCATTTTTTGTTATCTCATTAAAGGTGATCCTGCATTTTTCGTTGCTGCCGATATTCAATAAACTGGCCAGATGCCATGATATTGCTTCGCCCTCTCGGTCGGGGTCAGTGGCAAGATATACTTTTTTCGCAGCTTTTGCTTCCTTTTTGAGCTTGCTGATTATGTCGCCCTTGCCGCGTATCGTGATGTACTTTGGTTCAAAGTCATTTTCGATATCGATACCCATCTGGCTTTTGGGCAGATCTCTGATATGGCCTACCGAAGCTATTATCTTGTAATCCTTTCCCAGAAACTTTCCGATGGTATTGGCCTTTGCAGGTGACTCGACAATAACAAGATTGTTTGCCATCATGCCCTCCTTGCTGATATTTGGAATATAGGAGCTCTTTCATTTTATCGTTATTAGTATAAATACAACTCATATATTACCACATTTTTTACTCAAGTCTACAATATGTTTGCATGTTTTATTCCGCAAGCTTGTAATATTTACCCGGAAGCTGCTCCACAAAACCGCTCATTTCAAGCATTACAAGAATTGATGCGGTCATCTGGACACTCATTCCGCAATCTCTTGAAATCACATCCAGATGTACAGGCCCGTTCAGCAGCTTCTGCGCTATTGTTTTCTCATCACCGTTCAATTTCATTTCTGCCAGCTTCCCGGTCTCATCACTCATATTTTGTGTATTATGGCCAAGTTTCAATTCATCGAGAATATCTCCGACGCTCGTCACTATTTTGGCGCCGTCACGGATAAGCCTGTTCGTACCGGTGCTATTGGATGAGTTGATGTTGCCTGGCACTGCGAAGACATCACGTCCCTGCTCCAGTGCAAAATCTGTAGTTATCAGTGATCCGCTCCTCTCGCCTGCCTCAACTATCACAACACCGCGTGAAAGACCGCTTATTATCCTGTTCCTTGCCGGAAAGTTGAACTGTGAGGGTTCAGTGCCGGGAATATATTCCGATATTACAGCACCATGGCGGATAATTTCATCCATCAGTCCTTTGTTCTCCGGAGGGTATGCTATATCGACACCGCAGCCCAGCACTGCAATCGTTCTGCCTCCGCCCTCGATCGCTCCTTTATGGGCATTTGAATCGACGCCCCTGGCCATTCCGCTGACTATGGTGATTCCGTGCTCCGCCAGTTGGCGGGACAAACGTTTTGCCATATCGAGTCCGTACCATGTTGCTCTCCTTGATCCGACAATTGCCAAACATTGGTCTTCGGTCTGCAGTTTTCCCCTGCAATACAGTACGAGCGGAGGATCAGCGATACATTTGAGCAATTCGGGATAGGCTTTGTCGCGGATGGTTATTATGTCGGCGTCGCACCTTCTTATTTTATCGAGAGTACGTTCTGCCTTGTTTCTCGCTTCTTTGTCTGTCAGGCGCGCGATGACCTTCGGCGTACAAAGACCTGATGCAGCCAGATCGGACTCCGCCGATTCCCACAGGAAAACCGGGTCGCCGAACCTTTCAATAAGCAGATACTTTCTTCTTGGAGTTATGCCGTCGAGTGAACTCAACCATACCCAATATTTTAGATTGCTTACCTCATGTGAATATTTAAGCTTATTTGCCATCTGTATTCACCATATCCTTCTGTCCAGGCTCCTATAATGTATTGCTTCCGTAAGATGTACCGGCCTGATATCTTCGCTCATGTCCATATCTGCAATGGTCCGTGCAACCTTAAGGATCCTGCTGTGTGCTCTTGCACTCATGCCAAGCTTGTCAAAAGCTTTTCTTAAAATTTCTCTGCATTTGGTGTCGAGCCTGCAGAACTTACCGAACATTGCAGGCTGCAGCTGTGAGTTTGAATAGATCCGCATCCCTTTATACCTCTCCAGTTGTATCTGTCTAGTCCTCTCGACTCTTTCCCGTATAGCAGCAGAGTTTTCGGCAGGATTTGCATTATCGAGCTCGCTGTATTTGACAGGCGTCACTTCTATATGTATATCCATCCTGTCCAGCAGTGGTCCGGAAAGTTTGCCTATGTACTGCTGTATTTGCCTCGGCGTACAGGTACACTTACCGGACGGGTCAAGAAAATTACCGCATTTGCATGGATTTGCCGCACATACTAGAGTCGTTCTGGCCGGGTATGTCAAACTTGCATTGACACGTGATATGGTGATCACGCCGTCCTCAAGCGGCTGCCGTAATGATTCAAGCGACTTTTTGCTGAATTCGGGCAGCTCATCCAGAAATAAAACGCCATAATGTGCAAGGCTGATCTCACCTGGTCTTGGTATCGATCCTCCGCCTACGAGTCCCGTGTCGGAGATCGTATGATGCGGGCTTCTGAACGGTCTCGTACTGACCAGCGGCGTCCCGGCAGGAAGTATGCCCGCTATGCTGTGTATTTTAGTTACTTCCAGTGATTCTTCAAATGTCATGGACGGCAATATCGTGGGCAGTCTTCTTGCGAGCATTGTTTTCCCACTTCCCGGTGAGCCAAGCATCAAACAGTTATGTCCCCCTGAGGCTCCAACCTCCAGTGCCCTCTTTACATTTTCCTGGCCCTTGACGTCTGCAAAATCTGCATTGTCGGCACATGGCTGTTTATCAGTTTCATTGCCTGCACAAAAGGGTTTGAACTCTATTTCACCATTTATATATTCCACTGTTTCCTTCAGACTTCTCACCGGTATGATATGAAGCTCCTTCACAATGGATGCTTCCCTGGCATTTGATTCGGGCAGGAAAAAATATCTGATACCGTTTTGCATAGCACAAACAGCCATTGGCAGTACTCCCTTTACAGGCTTGATCTCTCCGTCGAGAGACAGTTCTCCGACAAACATCGTCTGCTTCAGTTCCGAATAATCTATAATACTTGTAGATGCAAGCACTCCAAGGGCTATGGCAAGGTCAAAAGATGAGCCTTCTTTTTTCATATTGGCCGGAGCCATGTTCATAGTGACCCTGCGCAGCGGAAACTCATAGCCCGTATTTTTGACTGCCGACCTTACCCTCTCACGAGCCTCACGAATTGCCGCATCGCCAAGACCAACTATTTCAAATGCAGGTATCCCGGTGCTTATGTCCGTTTCTATTTCAACAATATAGCCGTCGATGCCATAAAGGCCGCAGCTTATGATCTTTGAGTACATACAATTACCTTCATCTTGTACATATTACTAAGTTATACATTTATTTCCATCACAATATTACTATACCTGACCAGATTTGTACATACCTAATATTTTATTGCCGAATAATATTTTGGTGGACAGTTCTTCTTTTAGGGGACAGTTCTGCACAATGGGCGGATCTCATCTGGGGGACAGTTCTTCAATACAAAATAAATGAGCTTCCGGTCAGACAGTTATTAGTACTGACAGGAAGCTCAGTGAATTCCAAAGGCTGTTTATTTTTCTTTCAGCAATTTTCGAAGCTCTTCCATGAATGTGTTGATATCCTTGAACTGCCTGTATACAGAAGCAAACCTGACATAAGCAACTTCGTCCAGATCTTTGAGTTTTGCCATGACTAACTCGCCTATTTCCTGGGTCGTTATTTCTCTTTTTAGTGAATTGAGAATTTGGATTTCTATCTCATCGATCATTTTCTCCAGAGCATCTATCGACACAGGTCTTTTTTCGCAGGCTCTCAGAAGGCCATTGAGTAGCTTTTCACGGTCGAAAATCTGTCGTGTCTTATCCTTTTTAATTACCATAAGCGGTATGCTTTCAACTTTTTCGTATGTCGTGAATCGCTTCTGGCATTTCGTACACTCTCGTCTTCTTCTGATTGCGGCTTTTTCCTAAGTAGGTCGTGAGTCGATGACTCTGTCCTCAATATAGCCGCAATAAGGACATTTCATAGCTAACCTCCTGTGCGGCAAAGCTGCCGCATGTTTTTTCATTTGTCTATTCCATTACTGTATCGACATTTTGAATAATTTCTTTAGGGAAATAAACATTATCCATACACATTTAAATACACTCATACAGTAATGCAGACAAGCTTCATTAACCTGAAACGATGTTTTGTCTGCTGAAACAGCTGGCTAATATTTATTGAATCAATCAAAGTAGCGTCTCATAAAGCGCTCATCCAGATCAACCAATATAATATCTTCACCAATTTTAACTATTTTGTCCCATGGGATAATAAATTCGCTTTCTTTTCCTAAAAAACCGAAAAGCTTGCCGACCCCGGGCAGGATTATAGCATCAACCTTCCCCTGCTCAAGGTCAATTTCTACATCGGAAACAAAGCCGAGTCTCCTGCCGTCAGATACGTTTAGTACTTCTTTC
>CAZQUQ010000118.1:0-1404 GCA_964596445.1 uncultured Oscillospiraceae bacterium | reverse complement strand
TACTCAGACCCTGTATGATATATATGGTTTATTCATGCATACCCCATATAATATATGACTGCGGACATGCTTTATATTAATCTTCTCTGAGATAAGGGGGACAGTTCTTCATTTGGGGGACAGTTCTTCACTGAGGGGCAGCTCTGTATGATAGGGACAGTTTTACTGAGGGACAGTTCTGTAAAAAGTTTCACTGAGGGACAGTTCTTCAAACAAGGCAGTTCTGAAGCAGGGGGACAGTTCTTTCAAATATGCTTTTTCATGTGCATGAGCGCAGTCTTCTCAAGACGTGAGACCTGTGCCTGAGATATTCCGATTTCTTCTGCGACTTCCATTTGTGTTCTGCCCTCAAAAAAGCGGAGGTTCAGTATCAGCTTTTCGCGGTCGTTCAGCTTCCGCATGGCCTCTTTCAGTGAAATGCCTTCAAGCCAGTTTTCGTCTATGTTTTTTTCATCCTTGACCTGATCCATAACATAGATCGCATCTCCGCCGTCATGATAAACAGATTCAAATAAAGAGATGGGATCCTGTATCGCGTCAAGGGCAAAAACAACTTCCTCCTTCGGGAGTTTCAGTTCTTCCGCTATTTCGGATATTGTAGGTTCCTTCGAATTCTTGCTCGTCAGTCTTTCCTTTGCCTGCAGCGCTTTATATGCGATATCTCTCAGGGATCTGCTTACTCTTATGGAATTATTGTCCCTCAGATATCTCCTTATCTCACCAATAATCATCGGAACTGCATAGGTCGAAAACTTTACATTCTGTGTCACATCGAAATTGTCGATGGCTTTTATCAGCCCTATGCAGCCAACCTGAAAAAGATCATCCACATATTCGCCCCTGTTGTTGAATCGCTGAATCACACTCAAAACAAGCCTAAGGTTGCCATTGATGAATTCTTCACGTGCCGATGCATCTCCCTTATGCATCCTTTCAAACAACTGCTTCTTTTGCTCGTTTGTCAGAACCGGCAGTTTTGAAGTATTGACTCCGCAAATCTCTACCTTGTTGATGAGCATATATAAACCTCCCGGCGCATTGTGTATAGTAACATTATTGCCCTGGAGGTCTATTTTATACTGGAACGGATTTATAAAAATATTTGCTATAGGCCTTGACAAAAGCGGATTTGAAGGCTATACCATCCTGTTGATCTCCTTCTTCAGACGGCTGATTATCCTCTTCTCGAGCCGTGAAATATAGGACTGTGAAATACCCAGCATGTCGGCCACTTCTTTCTGGGTTTTTTCCACTCCGTTAGTCAGTCCGAACCTTAACTCCATTATTTTTTTCTCTCTCACGGAAAGCTTTTTCATAGCTGCGTTCAGAAGTTCCCTGTCAATCTCATCTTCAAGGCTCCTGTATATAATATCGTTTTCGGTACCTAAAATGTCGGACAGCAGC
>CAZQUQ010000117.1:2200-9004 GCA_964596445.1 uncultured Oscillospiraceae bacterium | reverse complement strand
GATCATGCAAACTCCATAGAGGAAATGATGAAGAGCTCGGATGTGGCCATGTACCATGCCAAGAAGGAAGGCAAAAATACTCATATCATGTTCAGGCAGGATATGAATGATGAGTTTGCCCGGAGGATAGAAATGGAGAATGGTCTGAGGCATGCCATCGATAATAATGAATTCATATTGTATTACCAGCCGCAGGTAGACCTTACGACAGGCAGCATCGTAAGCTTTGAAGCTCTGCTCAGGTGGATGCATCCAATGCACGGCATCATTCCGCCATATAAATTTATCAACGTTGCAGAGGAGACGGGGCTTATAGTACAAATCGGCAAATGGGTATTAAAGACTGCATGTGACTTCATCGGAAGGTTAAACAACCGCTCATCCGGAAAGTATGGCATATCCGTCAACATTTCAGTTGTACAGTTGATGCAGGCAGATTTTGTGAATATGGTAGAGGATATCGTCACCTTATCCGGAATAGAACCCGGTTTGCTGGAACTTGAGATCACAGAATCCAAGCTTGTTGAAACAGTCGATATAAATCTGCGTAAAATTTTCGAACTCAGGGAGTTTGGAGTCAGGTTCTCCATTGACGATTTCGGAAAGGGATTCTCCTCGCTGAGTTATCTAAAGCAGCTGCCGGTCAATACTCTAAAGATCGATAAATGCTTTGTGGATGATATTCCTGATAACGACAACAGCATGATCGAATCCATCATACATATCGGTCACAGAAGAAACCTTGTTGTTGTGGCTGAGGGAGTAGAGAAGAAAGAGCAGATTGAATACCTTTCACAGCATAAATGTGATATGATACAGGGCTACTATTATTCGAAGCCTGTTCCTGAAGAAGATATTTACAAGCTTTTATGAAGAAATAAGGCTGTTGTGAATAAAATGCCGTTCCGGCAGATAATCCACAGCCTATCGACCGCATAAACAAGGTTATGCACAGGTTTATCAACATTATCCACAGGCACATTTCCACAAAACGAACGTTCTGGTGATATTATTTCAATTTTCCGCACATAAAAATCAGACATATGGTCCGGCCATAAGTATTATCAGTTAGAGGCAATAATGAAACCTTTGCTTTATTGCCTGAGATCGATAATATTTGGAGGTATAGTTATGAGAAGGAATAATTCATCAATCGGAGGCCTGCTGATAGTCATAGGCGGAATACTGCTCGCAGCGCGGGTATTATTCAATAGATCACTGTTTACGCTTGGTGCGGATGACTTCTGGCCGATGATCATACTTCTGGCAGGCGCTGCGTTCGAACTGGGCTATTATATATCGAACAGGGCTCCGGGATTGCTTGTACCTGGAGGTATCCTCACAACCTACGGCCTGCTGTTTTTCTTTGAAGTTGCTACGAACTGGAGATTTGCCGGGTATACATGGCCGGTCTATATCCTCGGTGTCGCAATCGGACTTTTCCAGCTTTATGTCCACAGCGGCAGGCCAAGAGGTCTTCTTGTTGCAGCAGGCATTATAGGCGGATTGGCTGTCGGCTGTTTCATCATTATCCTCTTCAGGATGTTCCTTGGCATCATGGATTTAGGCATACTCATACCCGCAGCGCTGGTCCTGACCGGTCTGGTCATGTTTTTCGGAAAAAAGGAAAAAGCAGAGTCCGGCAGTTGGTGACAGTTGTAAATTTCATGATTTTATCTGCATCATGTGAAAAAGGCAAAAAAGTTGGTTAGTCTGGCGACTAACCATGTAAAGGGGGTCAAAATGTATTTTGTGAGGTCACACTTATTATTGACCCCTTTTACATACTTTTATACATACATTTAGACCAATTCTAAAAATTTTTCGCTTATTTCCGAAACAATGGTTTCGATATGCTTTCTCGAACAGTCTATTTCGACGTCTGCATACTTCTTATACAAAGGAAGTCTTTCATTGTACAGTGATGCCAGCGACTGTCCGGGCTGCATTGCGATGCCTCTGGTCAGGGTGTTTTTCAGCCGCCGTTCGAGCTGATAAATTTTCGTATCCAGGAAGAACAGTATGCCGCCGGCTTTAAGATGGCTTACGGCCGGTTCGCTGTATATGACGCTTCCGCCGGTCGCGATAACGTGGCCTTCCAGATCAAGGTCCGTAACTATGGCTTCCTCGATTTTTATAAAGCCATCGATCCCATGTTTTGCGATCAACTCCTGAAGGTAGCTGTTTTCACGCTTCTGTATCAATAGGTCCGTATCTGCGAACGGCATTTTCAGTGCTTTTGCCAGCAATACGCCTACTGTGCTTTTTCCGGCACCGGGCATACCGATCAAAACAAGATTCTTCCTGTCTGTCATGATTTCAGCTCCTGAAATAATATCGATAACTTCATGTTATTAATATACCATAGAAATGCATGTATTTAACCAAGGAAACCCTGTGAAAATTACCGCTGTTTGTACTGTCATTTTACACCTTGCGTATAAAATGAGGGGGGCTGTCTGCCGATATATATATTGGACTGTACCCTGGATGAGGACATCCTCGGAAGAGTACGGAAAGAACCCGGTATGGCTGGACTTCTTAGCCATGCTGCAGGATTTGGGCGGAGGTCAGAATCAACATGACATATATCAGAAACCCGGTCGCAGTATTAGTTGCCGCAGCAATAATGTACAGTATTCTCGCTTTTTTTGGTACGACGGTATTTGCTGCATGGATGCCTGTCACGATCACAGTGGATAATTTCAATAACGGCAGCCTTACATTCCACTGGAATGCGCTTCCCGGCGCTGCATCGGCCGAGATCATATATCACAGACCAGGGACCGGCGATACTGCCCTTTATCAGAGAGAAGTCGTTTTGGGGCAGAATTCACATACAATAAACAATCTGAAAGCAGACTACATATATGATATCAGTGTTACCATATATGACAATGCGGATCCTGCGGCAGGTGAAGTTATCGGAAGAGGATTGCAGTATTACCTGCCGTCGATAACCTTCAGAGCGTCTCTGCCGCAGCAGCAGAGTGTTGATATTGCCGGGGGAGGCAGGGAGATCGGCGTTGACCCAAAGATCAGACTGAGCTGGATGCGGCCCAAAATGTATTATGACCCTGATAATGCGCTGTATCCCCAGGATGATCCTAATGTTGACAACGGAGTATTCATCGATGCCGACAGCAGTACTGTGCTTGCGTATATGCGCGACACATACAACAGCATATATACAGATAACCCGCGGAATGTATCATCACTCAATTACGCCATAAACATATCGACAGATTCGAACCGGCTCAATTCGGGTTCGGCTCAGGCATCGATAATGATAGATCAGACAGGCGGCGGAACATACAGGGCATATGTATCCGGAGCGGAGACCACGACCGCAGTCGTTAACGGCCCTGACTCCGGCTTCTACAGCTTTGAGCTGCTGGGAAGGAAGGATGATGCCGCCGTCATTACAGATGTCAGCGGAACAGATAATATTCTCCCGGATAATGACATTTTGCCCGGAACCGTATACTACATGAACATCAGGCCGTTGTACAGGGACAGCCTCGGAGCGAACATATCTGCTGTAAGAGTCGGTAAGCCGAGTGATTACAATGGAAGCAGGCTTATGGGCGATAAGTCGTATGTCAGCACACCTATACGTTTTCAGCTGACAAAGGATAGTGCCAACAATATTTATGCTAAAATTTACAGGATCAATCAGGGAAGCCTCGACCTGCCCAGGCTTTTTTATCAGGTCCAGGCATCGAACGACGGCACTGTACCTGGAGACTGGCCGTCTCTCGATACTCTTGACGATTCATATTTCAGCAATGATTTTGCTCTTACGATAATAACAGGAATTGAGCCCAACAATAGAGTTTACTATAAAATCGTAGTAACATCCGAAGGCTCGGAAGACAGACTGGAATCATCCATAATGGATTACACGCTGTCTGCCGATACGGACAGACCGCCGCTGCCCACAGGAGTTGCGGTGACAAACAGAGTCCTTGATGTAAAGGATGTAACCGACCCGTCGGGAGCAACCAGGAAGGTCAAATCCACAGATATCACTCTGTCGTGGGTCAAACCTCCCAACTGGGATGATTTCAGTTACCATATTCTGCTTAGCACAAGCCAGACTGATCCAGGCACAGGAGAAAGGGATCCTGTGTATGTAGACGGAAAGGTTTGGGGAAGGATGGAGGGTTACGAGAGCAAGTACAGGCTTGTCAAATATATAGATGCAGATTCCGGCAGGATCGTGGATACAGGCAACAGGCTGGAGTTTATACTTAATGCATTCGAGCTGTTCGACTACGACGACGCCCCCCTGACTCCGCCGGTTCTCGCCCTGGATGACTATGGAGATCCGCGCTTCCTCATACCAAACACGGTCTATTACCTGCAGATGTACTCAACAAAAAAAGAAGATGCCGGTACAGAGGATACCGCAAAGATGTCAGACAGATCAGTAGTAATAAGCTTTACTTCACTGGCCGGTGCCGAACCGGATGTACCGCTTCCGATGAACTTTGGCATGAGCGGAAACAGCAAGCAGGTGTCCGGAGGAAAGACTCTCAACTATATAGATCTCAGCTTCGGCAAGGTGCTGGATCTCAACTGGAACAGCTATACGGACAGTTATGATCCGGCTTTATACGATTATAATATTTATTATGATATTTTCATGAGTTCCAGTACTAATTCAGACAGCTTCATCCCTGTGGGAACGACGCAGGATCTGCAGGGCGACATTGTTTTCAGCGGCGCAGATGATCCGCGAAGCGCAGTGATAACCGCCAGGATATGTCAGTTCACAGAAGATGCATATCTTCGGCTGCTCGACATCATGCCTGCTGAGGCGACGCAGAGTGCGGAAGACAGATTCGGGCCCAATCTGCTGCCAAATACCGTGTACTACTTTGTTATAAGAACAAGACTGGTTATCACCAACAAACAGGATGCACTGGACGTCACCGAAAAAAAATCCATGTTTTCATCACTGCTGCCTGTTACGACCATACGGCTCGAAGTAACGCCTCCCGACGACAGCCAGAGAAAACCGCTGGCGCCGACAGACTTCGGGATAGCTGTCAACGATGATGGCGAGCAGATGCTGTCCGACGACAGCGTTACATTTTCATGGACAAGGCAGCAAAGTGACGTCATATATCAGATAATCAGGACGACAAGCAGGACATATCCGACAGCCGAATCTTCCGAATTTGAAAATGACCCTGTATATACGAGTTTTCTGAATGATTATGATCCGCCTTCCGGTGATCCGTCTGATGAGAGGGCAGTTTACCTTGACCCTGCCAATCCGGATCAGAATTTCCCGGGAAAATTCACTTATGACAGTACTACGGGCATTTGCACATTTGCCGTAGACCGTGGAATGTTCCCCAACAGGCTTTACTACTTCGGACTGAAAGCTGTAAGGGTCGGCACAGACAGGAGGCCGCTTGCCGGATCGCCTCACAGCGCCTGGGTATCGATCCCTGTGACTACTTCTATGATCGAATCTCCTTTCATGCTGGAGGCAATACCCGGCGCAGAGATCGGGTTCTTCTGGACCGATGACACACCGGGAGTTACTTCGGAGGATTACAATATACTTATAAAGGGACCTTCCGACGCCTCCTACAAACCGATGTCAAAAGCTCAGGCGACAGTTATCAGAGATCCGGACGGCAGGACGTATTACGGAAGGATAACGGGACTTAAGGCCGGCACTGCTTATGATATCAAGGTCACAAGGGGCAGCGGCTCCACGGTTTATGAGAGAACAGGGTTTATGACAAGAGACAGCTACCATGAGCTTGAGGTAAAATGGATCGGCAAACAACTGCTCGATATTTATTCGGGTTATGAGATAGCCATAATGGAGGAAGGCGGATCAGAGTATACCACGCTTTCCGGCGCCGACCTGGAATGGTATATCGACAAGAACGGGTCGATACTGCCCTATTATACGGAGGAAACGGCCAGAACGGTGAATAATGACACTTTATACTATCATGCCAGGATCAAGAGCATGGATGTCAGACTTCCGGGCGGTATAGTGACAAAGCAGCCGCTGCGTTCAAATACCCGGTATTATGTAAAAGTCAGAGCCGTAAAGACAGATCCGGTGGAGAGGGATCTGGTTTCTTACTCGAAATATACCGGCCCTGTCAGTATAAGGACGGAGTTCAACCAAACGGATTATGACAATGAGGATCGCGAAAATCAGCAGGAAGCCAAGTTTCTTGACAGGATGGAGGAGCTTGAGAAGGGGTATTACTGGAGGATAGCCATCGGAAGCAATGGAGTGACAAGTGTCCTTTTAAAAGGCGACAGGATAGCAAACGCCATGCAGAACATGTCCGGCGACTCCTTTGTTGTTGACCTGTCAAATATATCAGTAAATATAGACAGAGATGAAATATACATACCTGCGTCCATCGTCAGCGTAATGAAAAAAACAGGGAAAAGCCTTGTCATAAGGACGGATGGTACGGAACTGGCACTGAGGCCCTATACTTTTGATGCCTCGTTCAATGAAAATGTAAAAGGCATACTGGAAAGGCAGGAGGTAAAGGAACTTTATCTGAGGCTGGATCTGAGGCATAACACAGGTTCATACAAGGAGCTTCCCGCCGGAATGCAGCCCGTATCGGCTGTGAACAGTCTTGATATACAGGCAATGGGCTTCTCGATGACATATGAGGAAATGGCGGGACTATTCCACGACAAGCTGTACAATGAGGAAAGCGGGCTGGTTAAGGACGCTCTCAACAGGCTCCTCAAAACATATGTCGGGAGCGGGGCGGGCTCTGCCGACCTGATAAACCAGTATAC
>CAZQUQ010000117.1:0-2100 GCA_964596445.1 uncultured Oscillospiraceae bacterium | reverse complement strand
ACATGCAGCGAAGTAATATTGCTCTATGAAAAGGTGATCGGAAAGTCTGCAGCGAATACAGGCCTTGATGTAAAAACCCGGCTGAAGCTGCTCGGTATGGACGATATAATACATCCTAACTCATTATTGCGTAATGTGAACAGGCAGCAAACTGCTGCCGTGCTTGCAAGACTGTTTGCTGTGAAAAGAGGCCTGAACCCGGCCAGTCTGAGTCCGACAGCTTCGAAAGCGATAACTGATGAGCAGGGTATCGACGACAAATATTATCTGGCAGTGTATATGGTCGTAGATATAAATGTCATGCAGCTGGACGAATCAGGCAGATTCAGGCCTGGTGAAACCGTGACCCGTGCAGAGGCGGTAGCGGCTTTTGTAAAGCTGCTGGAGCTGACAGGTGATTTGTAGGATGAGTTAAACGACATGACAGCAGAATCGTTGATGCTGGAAAGGGAAATGTTATGAAGATGAGCAAAAGAATTATCAGTATAATATTGATCATGCTGCTGGCAGTCCAGTACGCCTTGATGATGCAGGCTATGGCTGCGGATTATCCGCCTCAGCCGGCACCGGAGAAGCTGAGGGTGGAGGCGATCAATGATGTACCACCCAATGCGGAGCCTGCCATCGGGTATAATGAGTTCGACAAATATTATGCAGACCTGAAAAGCGACAAGGTAAACCGCCCGTCGGATGTCCCGTCGCCAAGGATATATCTGAACTATTACCTGCAGGAGGTCGGTAAACCGTATAAGCCGGTTAAGCCGACAATGCTGAAGGAAGGCGGTATACTCGCGGATACTGTGCAGGACAACCAGATACGTCTCAGGGAGCTTAGTTCGGGTACGATCTATTATGCTTATTCGAGAGCCTATTATACATATACGACTGAAGCTGGTACCGTCACCAGCAGCGAATCGACGCCATCGAATACAGTAAAATTCCTGACCGATATAGACATAAATGCATACTCCTACGGACCGAACCAGATCAAGATCGAATGGGATGATGTATGGAACTCCGGCAGAAGAATGGATTACAAGCTTTATATTTCTGAAAACAAAACGTTTGCCAACACGCCTCCGATATATATCGGCCGTGACCAGATAAGTCAGAACGGACCGGTAACGGTCAATGAAGCGGCAGGCAAGCTTGAATATATTCACACTGTAAGGGACCCGGGCAGAGTATACTATATCAAAATCGAGCCTGATACGACTGATACAGAGCTTAAAAGATCACCTTCAAGCCGGACTGTCATCGTCAGCAGTTTTATTCTGGCAAAAACGACAAAAATGTCTGTCACTCCGACCGGCAGCACCATCTGGCTGTTGGAATGGAGCCCGGTTGTAACCGGACTGGACAGCAGTGATATCAAGGTAATGTATCATATATACAGAGGCACGGGAACCTCAGGAAGCATCGAACAGTTCATGGCTGCAAAGGATGATACCAACTTCCCTCTTATAGTGGAGCCTCGAGAAGAAAATTACTACAATCTAAAAAAGGCTTTGGTAACAAGGAACGCGCAGGAGGTTTAACCGGGAATCAGGATAGAGTCATCTAAAATATATATCCGTGAGGCAGAAGTGCCTTCCACACCGCCTGCGCCGGAGATCGTAAGCGAGCTTTCGGACGGCACCGAGACTACCAGGCAGGAAATCACCGCCACCGGCGCAAAAATTTTGTGGAGGGCGCCTCTCAAGGGCAACGGAGATGTCGACAGCGATACCATGTATGATATCTGGCTGATAAGCGACCCCAACTATATCGACAATCCTCCGGCAGCTTATAAAATAGCTTCTGATTTGAGGATGAACCAGAGCAATTTTGTGATGAGCGGAAATATATTGCTTGGATACCAATACACGATCAATGATTTGGTCCCCAACTCCACTTATTACTTCAAGATCGTCGCCAAAAAGAATTATGTGGATTTTGTGGATAATATACTGCAGAATATTACACTCCAGTCCGATGCTTCGGTCAAGGTGTTCATAACTCCCGCCGAGGGACCGATAGACCAGCCTGTGGTACCTGGAGCTCCGCCGTTCAGGCTGAAAAAGGACAGAGCCGGAAAGGAAATGGTCACCAGCTCGACTG
>CAZQUQ010000116.1:0-9033 GCA_964596445.1 uncultured Oscillospiraceae bacterium | reverse complement strand
AGAATAATATATCCTGCAGATCAATATCCTATAAATCAAACACTCGCGATATACGTCTGATGCTTTCCGTCCTGCCGGTCTTTTCATCTATTTCGAGAATTACGGCGTTAAACTGTACAGGACCTTTTGCAACTTCAAATCTCACAGGCATCAGATTCAGGAATTTGTCAAGTATCAATTCTCGGTCCACTCCTATTACTCCTTCGTGCGGACCTGTCATTCCGACATCCGTGATAAATGCTGTACCGCATGGAAGTATTCTTTCATCCGATGTCTGGACATGAGTATGCGTTCCGATAACGGAGCTTGCCCTTCCGTCGGCATACCATGCAAGAGCACATTTTTCAGATGTAGCTTCCGCGTGGAAGTCCACTATGACAGCTTTTACTTTCTTTCTTATTATCTCAAGCTCCCTGTCAAGGGACCTGAACGGGCAATCCGCAGGCTCCATGTAGATCCTGCCAAGAAGGTTTATGACGCCAAGCCGTCCATCGATTATTGCCGATCCTTTTCCCGGAAGACTTGACGGATAATTGGCAGGCCTTACAAGTCTGTCGTCGCTTTCTATGAAGTTGGTGATCTCTTTTTTCGACCAGGTATGATTTCCCATTGATATGCAATCGATTCCGCATTTATAGAGCTCCTGTGCTGTTGTATATGTTATGCCTGAGCCTCCCGCGGCATTTTCACCGTTTGCAATGCAATAGTCGAATCCGTATTCCTTTTTCACTTCGCCTAAACACTGTTTAACCGCCTTACGGCCCGGACTGCCGACTATATCACCAATAAACAATACCTTCAAGTCCCGATCCTCCATATTTAATATGTTCATGATTAATAATACTATAACACAAGAAATATAAAAAGCGTGCAATGCACGCTTTTTATCTGGTCTTCATCATTATTTTGCATATTCAATTGCTCTTGTTTCACGAATCACATTTACTTTGATCTGTCCTGGGTACTCCAGTTCGCTCTCGATCTTCTTTACGATCTCTCTTGCTTTGAGTACGATTTCGTCGTCTGATACATCGTCAGGCTTGACGATGATCCTGATTTCCCTTCCCGCCTGTATAGCATAGCACTTTTCTACGCCTGGGAAAGAGTTAGCTATCTCTTCGAGCTTTTCAATCCTCTTGATGTATGATTCCAGTGTTTCTCTTCTTGCACCAGGTCTCGCTGCCGAAATCGAATCAGCAGCCTGCACCAGCACTGCTACAAGTGATGTTGGTTCTGCATCTCCATGGTGCGACATGATTGCGTTTATTACGTCGTTTCCTTCTTTATACTTTTTAGCAAGATCCGCACCTATTGTGACATGCGATCCTTCCATCTCATGGTCGACGGCTTTTCCGATATCATGCAGAAGGCCTGCTCTCTTTGCCAATATTACATCAGCTCCAAGCTCTGCTGCCATGATGCCTGCCAGATTTGCAACCTCTATGGAATGATCCAGTACGTTCTGTCCGTAACTCGTCCTGAATCTCAGCTTACCGAGAAGCTTTACAACTTCGGGATGAAGACCGTGTACACCGGTTTCGAATGTCGCCCTGTCACCTTCCTGGCGGATCGTATTGTCGACCTCTTTCTTGGCCTTTTCAACCATTTCCTCGATCCTCGCCGGATGTATTCTGCCGTCAAGGATGAGCTTTTCAAGTGTGATCCTTGCCACTTCTCTTCTTATGGGGTCAAACCCTGAAAGTATTACTGCTTCAGGAGTATCATCAATTATCAGATCTATCCCCGTAAGAGTTTCAAGTGTTCTGATATTCCTGCCTTCTCGTCCTATTATGCGGCCTTTCATTTCGTCATTCGGCAGCGGCACTACGGAGACTGTAGTTTCAGATACATGGTCTGCCGCACATTTTTGTATCGCCGTAGCTATTATTTCTCTTGCTTTTCTGTCTGCCTCTTCCTTCGCCCTTGCTTCCAGATCCTTCACAAGAACTGCAAGTTCATGTTTTACTTCATCTTCCACATTCCTTATCAAATACTGCTTTGCTTCTTCGATCGACAGACCTGAGATCCTTTCCAGCTCTTCGATCTGTTTTTTGTGGAGTTCTGCAGTTTTCTCCTGTGTTGCCTGGACTTCTTTCATCTTCTTGTTCAGAAGTTCGTCTTTTTGCTCAAGTGATTCCAGTTTTTTGTCAAGGGACTCTTCCTTCTGTACAAGCCTTCTTTCCTGCCTTTGGATCTCGCTTCTTCTTTCTTTGATCTCCCTGTCCAGTTCGATTCTGCTTCTGTGGACCTCCTCCTTGGCTTCAAGGAGAGCTTCCCTCTTTTTACTTTCAGCTGTTTTCAGAGCTTCATTGATGATCCTTCTGGATTCCTGCTCTGCACTGCCGATTTCAGCTTCAGCATCGACTTTTCTGCGGTTATATCCGATCCGAAACGATATAAAAGAAGCAACTGCTGCTCCAATTACAAGGCCAATCAAAATTCCTATAACCAACTCTAAAATAGCACACACCTCCTATTATTCAGTTTTCAATGGTCATGCCTGACGTATGGACGAGCGGTTGACGGATGTCAACGACAAGTCCCGGCCAAACACCGGCTATTCATAATGTCAGACGGCTTGCGCCGTCTGCTGTTGCACGAAATACAGCTTAATTGTAAACTTTTTTATTTTTTATGTCAAGAAAAACAAAACTGCCAGCAGCGACCGTACCTACGCATCGTATCTTGGCAACGATTCATTTTCGCTTTCTTCCTTCCGGCCCGGCTTTCGCTCTTTTGACTTTCTTCGGCCGCACTTTGCCGGCCTTTGTCCTTCCATTCCTTGTATATATACGTTCATCTGCCGCAGCTTCTTTTCTCCCTTTGGCATATCCGGAACGCTCCGGACGCACCAGGCAATTTGGTCCATAACCGATCAGGTCTTCACGGCCTGCCTGACGTAATGCTTCTGTGACCAGGGCATGGTTTTCGCTTCGCTTGAACTGGAGCAGCGCTCTTTGCATCGCTTTCTCCTTCGGCGATGTCGGCACATAGACCTTCTTCATCGTCCTTGGGTCCAGCTTCGTGTAAAACATGCATGTAGACAAAGTTCCAGGTGTGGGATAAAAATCCTGGACCTGTTCTGGTGTATAACCTATTTTCTTCAGGTATTCCGCCAACTCGACTGCTGCCTTGAGGTCGCTTCCGGGGTGGCTCGATATCAGGTAAGGGACCAGATATTGCTCCTTGCCAAGCTCCTTGTTTATTTCATAAAACTTTCTGACAAAAGCTTCATATACTTTACGGCCCGGCTTACCCATCTTTTCGAGTACCCTGTCGGCTATATGCTCTGGTGCCACTTTCAGCTGTCCGCTTATATGGTGCTCGCATAACTCTATGAAAAAGTCATCGTTTTTATCCAGCATCAGATAATCATATCTTATGCCTGAACGAATAAAGACTTTCTTTATTTCCGGGATCTCTCTAAGCTTCCTCAGCAGCTGAAGATACTCTCCGTGATCGACCTTAAGATTTTTGCACGGCACAGGATACAAGCATTGCCTGCTTTTGCACGTGCCATACTTTTTTTGCCTTTCGCATGCCTTTTCTCTGAAATTTGCAGTCGGCCCGCCGACATCGTGTATATACCCTTTGAATCCAGGCTGCCATGTCAGCTTTTTCGCTTCGTTTATTATTGATGCCTGGCTTCTCTTTTGTATGACCCTTCCCTGATGAAAATTCAAAGCACAGAATGAGCATCCGCCATAGCATCCTCTGTGGCTTGTAATGCTGAATTCCACTTCCTTGATGGCAGGTATTCCTCCAAAAGCTTCATACGAAGGGTGATATGTCCTTTCATATGGCAATGCATATATCCTGTCAAGATCTTTTTCTCCAAGAGGAAATGACGGCGGGTTCTGTACTACGAATTTTTCACCATGGCGCTGTACCAGAGTTTTCCCCGATATGGCATCCTGTTCGCTATATTGGAGCATGAAGGCTTCAGCATAGGATCTCCTGCTCGCGCTCACCTGCTCATAGGACGGAAGAAGTATTGAAGATTCATCAGTCGTGTAACTGTCCGATACATAGACAGTACCTCTCACATCTCTTATCCTGCCTATGTCCGCTCCTTTTGCCAGAAGTGCTGCAATTTCCGATATCGGCTTTTCGCCCATACCGTACACAAGCATATCTGCCTTGCTGTCCAGCAGTATCGATCTTCTGACCTTATCGTCCCAGTAATCATAATGTGCGAATCGTCTAAGACTGGCTTCGATTCCGCCAATGATGACAGGTATCCCCTTGAAGACTTCGCGGACCTTATTGGCATATACAATTATTGCCCGGTCAGGTCTGTGACCTGCTTCACCTCCGGGTGAATAGCTGTCATTGCTCCTTGGTTTCTTACTGGCGGTATAGTGATTGACCATTGAATCGATAACGCCGGATGAAATCAGAACTGCATAGTTAGGACGTCCCATCCTCATGAAGTCATTATTGGTTCTCCAGTCAGGCTGTGCGATAATCCCGACACGATATCCTTCGCTTTCAAGAAGCCGTGTTATTATGGCATGACCAAAACTGGGATGATCTACATATGCATCCCCACTTATATACAAAAAATCGAGGCAGTCCCATCCTCTTGCTTCCATATCGCTTCTGTTTATCGGTAAAAAGGCCATTGTATTCTCCCTGCGGCTAAAGTTGCAATGCTTGCGTTCAGTGAACTGAATGTGCCACTGCTAATTCTAACACAAAATTTTTCATTTAAACATAATATTCAGATACTGGACTGGGAATATCCTTTTATCAGGAGATCATCTTTTTAAAATCGGCCCGTCCCCGCATGCCATCGAAAGCACTATTGACTTTCAGATCCTCCAGGATGGATCTGTCGAGTTCAATAGCTCTTTTAAGATTTTCACCTGCGATATCGTAACGCCCCAGCATCGCATAAACCGAAGCGAGATGATACTGGATCTCTCCGTCTGCCGGCTTGATTTTCAGCGCTGAGGTGTACGCATCTATGGCATCATTGAAATGCCGCATTTCTATTAAGGCTGCTCCGAGATAGTAGTATATCTCAAGCTCATCGGGCTTGATATCCAATGCATTCCTGAATGCAGCGGCAGCCTCCCTGTTCCTTCCTTCTTCAAGCAGACAAATCCCCATATTGAGATGCAGGCTGTAATCTCCCGGGCTTCGTCTGATGCCTTCCTCATAGACTTCCAGCGCTTCTTCACGTCTTCCTTCAAATGTAAGAAGTATTCCAAGGTTATTATACGCGTCAGCAAAATCAGGCTGAAGCTCTATTGATTTTTGATATGCCTTTATGGAAGACTCTCTGTCACCGGACTCTTCCAGTGCCATAGCCAGGTTATAGTAGCTCTTGTGGGAGTCGGGTCTTATACGAACAGCTTCTCTGAAGCATTTTGCTGCATCCTTCCAGCGTTTTGCCCTGACATGTGCTGCAGCCATATTATACCATGATGAAAAATTATCAGGATCCAGCAGTAATATATCATTATAAACACTGATTGCTTCATCGTTTTTACCAAGCTTTATCAGAACCTTCCCCAGCTCTTCTCTCGCTTCGATCACGTCAGGATCAAGTTTTACCGCCTTTTTCAGTTCCTCCTCCGCCTCAGTGAATCTGGCAGCCTCGGAGAATAACCTTCCCCATACATAGTGTGGACGGTACCTGCCTTCATCCATCGGGATCCTTTTGAGCACCCCGATCCCTTTGTCTGCTTCTCCCATCCTCACATAGGTATATGATAGATTTTCCAGTGTTTTTGGATCATCTGGACTTAAACCGAGTGATTTTTCATAATATGCTGCTGCTTTTTCGTATCTCCCGAGCATATAAGATGAATTCCCAAGATTGTAGTATATGGGTCTCTTCCCGGCATCGTCTCCGTTATAAAGATTCAGTGAGTTCTTATAAGCATTCAGAGCTTCTTCATACTTACCATGCCTGTAAAAAACACAGGCATAATTGTAATAGAGGGCATAGGAACTGCCTGCCGCCTTTGACAGTGTTTCATACATAACAGCCGCACCTGTCGGATCCTGTCCATTGAGAAGCTTGTTGGCCCTGATAATGCATTTTCTGAAATTTGCATGTAATTCTTCAGGTAAATATTTCAGCTCATCTATAATCTCAGATGTCTGCTTCATTTTTTCAATATCATTTATACCTTCGCGTGGGAATGACAGTTCGTCATAACCTGCGGGCACTTTCTCCACAAGACCGTTAAAAGTGCCGTTTAGCCTGATTTTTCGAGTCATACATATGTAATCACAGATGAGAATGGCTGACGGCGGTATGATCCCAAGCATTATATATACTGCCTCTACAGCAGGAAGAGCTTCGACATTATGAAAAAAGCTCATAGCAGCTATCACCGCAGCAAATATCTGAAGACATACAGGTATCAGCATAAGCAGGCTTCGCTTTTTCACAGACCTGTACAACGAATAGAACAGCAAAAGAAGCATCAATATAATCAGGAACCCATTGACGACCGACATGCCGATCCCCCCAACCTGACCGTGACCTAAACGATCATGTTATTGATTTCTGTCTTTTTCATTCATCTGCATCTCGTGCCACTGTTGCCTGGTAATCAATATCTGTCTTGGTTTGCTTCCCTCAAAACCGCCGACTATACCTCTTGCTTCCATCTGGTCCACTATTCTTGCTGCTCTGGCATAACCTACCTTGAATTTGCGTTGTATGAGAGAAACGGACGCTTGTCCGGCTTCCACGACAAGCTCTATGGCCTTTGGCAGCAGTTCGTCATTGTCTGTGTTGTCGTTGGTGCCGGAAGTATCTTCGCTGTTGATCTCCTCGATAATATTGTCATCATAGGCAGCGCTTCCCTGTGTCTTCACATATTCGATCACTTTTTCGACTTCTGCATCCGTAATATTTGCGCCCTGTACCCTTATCGGCTTTGCACGCCCCACCGGATGAAGCAGCATGTCGCCTCTGCCAAGCAGCTTCTCTGCGCCTGCCATGTCAAGTATCGTCCTGGAATCGACCTGTGAAGAAACCGCAAAGGATATCCTTGACGGTATGTTTGCCTTGATGACGCCTGTAATGACATCCACCGACGGTCTTTGGGTCGCAAGGACAAGATGCATTCCTGCAGCCCTTGCCATCTGTGCAAGCCTGCATATGGCATCCTCTACGTCGTTTGGCGCCACCATCATAAGGTCAGCCAGTTCATCTATGATGATGACTATTTGCGGCATGATAGGCTGTTCGCCTGTTTTTGCCATGAGGTCATTGTATCCCTTGATATCTCTCACCGATTTGTCGGCAAAGAGCTTATACCTGTTCACCATTTCCTGGACAGCCCAGTTTAGAGCGCCGGCAGCCTTCTTCGGTTCGGTGACGACAGGTATCAGGAGATGCGGTATACCATTGTACACTCCAAGCTCAACTACCTTCGGATCGATAAGAAGAAGCTTAACTTCCTCCGGAGAAGCCTTGTACAGAAGGCTTATGATAAGGCTGTTGATACAGACGCTTTTTCCTGAACCTGTAGCGCCTGCTATAAGTAAATGGGGCATTTTGGATATATCGGCTACGACTACTTCCCCCGAAATGTCCTTACCCACCGCAAACGCCAATTTTGACGGATGTTTGGTAAATTCGCCCGATTCCAGTACATCCCTAAGTCGCACCATATTTACTTCTTTGTTCGGGACCTCGATCCCTATGGCAGCCTTACCGGGGATAGGCGCTTCGATCCTTATACCCGGAGCCGCAAGATTCAGTGCTATATCGTCAGACAGATTCACTATCCTGCTTACCTTAACACCGGCGCTTGGCTGCAGTTCATATCTTGTTACAGTCGGTCCCCTTGTTACATTGATGACCTTTGCGGAAACACCAAAGCTTATGAGTGTCTCCTCAAGCTTTTTTGCGCCTTCCAATACCTGATTTCTGTAATTTTTCGAATTTCCTCCGTCCGAGGATTCTTCGATCAGCAGGTCGTAAGGCGGGTATGAATATTCTGTGTTTGCTTTGACCTGCGGAGCACCTTTGATTACTATCTCCTGCAGTCCCGCACTGGTTTCGGTATTGGCGGCCTTGTTCTCGTTCCTGACCTTTTTCCTTTCTTTTCCCTTCTTTATATCACCAATTACCAGTTCCAGCGGAGTTTCATCAGAAGATTCGGCATCATCGTCTGATAACACATTCTCCTCGGGCAAAACGGCTTGTTTCTCTGCAAAATTCGATTCTGCAGCAGCTTTCCTGTTTTTCTCCCTGTTCTTAAGTTCTCTGGCTGTTTTTTCGATCTTGAAATCGATCACCTTGGGCTTTTTATCAAATCGTAAAGATATGCCCTCTTCATCCTCTTCGATCACAGGCTGCATTTCATCCTCGTCAATCGCCTCATGGTCTGCAGCTTTTCTGCCTGCGAACAGAATTTTGACACTCTTTAGGAAATTTGCTATCGATTTGTTTGTCAGCAGTATTATATCTACAAGCGCTAATGCAGTAAGAATTATGATCGTCCCAGGAACATGGAATGTAACAAGGAACGGCAGGCTCAGCAAACCGCCAAGCACGCCTCCGCCAACAAGTGAAGTGCCCTGTGTGTAAAACAGCTCAAGCGCTTTGATGGGAGAAAGGCTGCTGTAATCCTCAGGCTTATAGCCGCCTGACTGTATCAGAGCGGATATCAGAATGACCAGTATAAATACATATAGCGGCTTTTTCTTCATATCCAGCTTATCATGAGCAAATATCAGAAGCACTCCATACAATATAACGACAGGAGGAATCAAAAAGGCTGGTACGCCCAGTAATCCAAGCGATGTATCGCGTACGAACGTCCCGAACAAACCGATAGAGTTCTTTATGTAAAAGCTTAGAAGCATCAGTATGCCGAGAGCAAGTACCAGGATGCCTTCTATTTCATTCAGGTAGCTGATCTGGCTTTTCTTCCTTACTTTATAACTCTTTTTCTTCTGTGTTCTCTTTCCTCCCAAAATTCCACCCCCGGCGTGTAATCAAGGTACAAAAGTATCCGCTTACGTTCTTTCAAAAGGGGACATTCCTTTTCCATAGAC
>CAZQUQ010000115.1:0-9248 GCA_964596445.1 uncultured Oscillospiraceae bacterium | reverse complement strand
CACGTTACCGCGTTATCCGGAGCTTTTTCTGCCTCTGTGAGAATGCCCTCCCTTATCAGATATTCATACTTCTCATCTATATCCTGTTTCGTGCTGGTCTCCGTGATAACAGGGCCGTAATAATTAAGTGTCTTTGAAAGCAGTGTGAGGAAGTCTTTCTGCGTTATCTCATCGTCGGGCCTGAACTTGCTGCCGGGCAGGCTGATGCCGAAGTCCGCAAGAACACTTATCTCGTTCTCAGCAAAGTGACCTGCAATGTCCGCATAACTTATCCTCTTTTCTTCGACATACTCCGAACCATCTCTATAAACCACATTACCGGTATATGCATCTATAAACAAAGGCTTTCCTGGTGCAAGCAGATAAACCAGCTTTGCCGCTCCTTTTTCCTGCTGTTTGTCTGCTTCCAGCGGTATATATCTGCTGCTTTCATATTTGTACTCCAGCCCAAGGCCGACCTTCTCAAACATACTCCTTTGGGCAGCCGTCAGACCGATCACATCGTCAACCGACGGGAAATCAATATCGTACCAGTTCAGGCTGAAACCAGTTATCGTATCATTCAGATTATCATAGCTGAAGGAAATGCCGTTGTCCGGGAAAGGAATACCGTTCACCAATCTTGTATACATGATGTTGTACGAATCGACCGGTATCGTTTTATCGACCAGGTACCCTTCATTCGAGATCGTATCGTACTCGATCAGCTTGCTGTACTGTGGATAGTATTTTGCAATGAAAGCATCCGTAACAGCCTTGACCTTCGCAATATCTTTAACCGGCTGTTTGACGCCTGCATCCGGCGTGCTTCTGTAGAATCTCACGATCTCCTTTGTATCCGCGTTGATGGAAACACTTATGTACTCGCTGACCCTGCTGTTTTCAGACGACTTGTTGAAGGACAGCGACCATAAATACTCCTTGTTGTCAGGCCAGTTGGTATTAAGGTAATAGCTCTGAAGCTCGAAATCATCAGTAAGGCCTGTAAACTCCGCTCTACGTGCAATTTTTTCAGCTTCCTCCAGGCCGATCAGCTTGGCTGCATCCTGTATGGCCTTCAATTCCTCGGGACTGAGCCTGATCGATTCTTCCGCCGCCATACGCACAGCTTCTTTCTCAAGCATTTGATTCGCACCCATTCCTCCTGTATCGTACGCATAGTTGCTTGATGATAAGCGGATCCTTTCACCGGTGAAAGCATCGATCGCAAAATCAGAATTGCTGTATACAGGAACATATAACGGGAATGCTTTGAGGACTTCATCTTTATAAGTGTAGCTGTATATCAGCCTGAGTCCCATATTGGCAGTATACTCTTTTTCCGCAGCATCAACGGATATAGCGCCGTTTGCTGAAGGAAATTCCACATCATCTGTCCAATTCCGTGAATAGCCCTGCAATTCACCCGTGTCTCGGTTTATGGTCACACTTATCCTGTTGTCGTAGTACGGGACATCGTTTTTGACCCTGTGATAACTCAGATAATAGCTCGTATCCATGATGTTGTCCTGATAGTTGTCCTGATATCTGATCTCTTTCAGTAAGCCGGGAGCGATATGCTCGATGTATTCGTCCGCTTTTGTCTTAGCTTCCGCCCGGCTGAGCACAGGCAGTTTTTTCTCCATTTTGTAGTCATCGGGAGAATACTTGTAATAGTCAACTATAATACCGTCTCCATCGACGGTGGCATTAATATTTGTTGAACTAATCGGGTCCTGGCTGCGCCATGACAGGTAATAATACGTATCGTTCCCGTATGTGCTTATGCTTGAATTGAACTTATAGTCTTCCGGTATATCGAATTTGGCTTTTACCGCCTTTATAGCAGTTTCCAGCCCTTTGTCGATATCTGCGGCAAAGCCTTGTAAGGGCAGAGCCATTGTAAGCACGAAGACCAAGGCTAGTAATATGGCAGTTTTTCTTTTCACTTGGATCCATCCTTTCGTTTATTTTTCTTCGTCCAAATATGAGCAGTACTATATTATAGACTTGGCATTCTGGATAATGGTTCCATTGCTTTTTTATTTCCCTGATACAGGTACATCTGGTATACTTGTCTGGGAGGAACGGGTATGGTCGAATTTGTTATTATTGATGAGGAAATAGAACTGAAAAGCTATGATGCAGATACAACATTGTCCGATCTGTCCGGCGAACTGGATGCCTTCAGAAAATCAGCCGCTGAGTTGAAAACGTATGGCTGCAGGGGCTGCGGAGAATGCTGCAGTGACAATATACCTGTGCTGGGTCTCGATCTGCCTGTCCTGCTTGACGGACTCGGCACCGGTTTTGAACAGGCTGCAGGCAGTGTGCTTATACTGCCCGAAAAACCGGATATGTCATTCAGAAAAAAAGCAATAAGGGAAATGGCCGAAGCTGCCTCCATAAGCGAACTGGAAGCGACATTGCTGTTTGAGTACAATAATGCCGAGCCGATCATCCTCTCAAAGCAGGCAGGAGGAGAATGCTGTTTTCTCAATAACGGCCTTTGCTCAAAATATGCGGTCCGTCCTTACAGCTGCGGACTATATCTTTGCAATATGGGAGAGCGACTTTCATATATTCAGGAGATGATTATCCGCCAGGGAACCTGGCATGCTTATTATAAGCTGGGCTGGATCGGCAAAGATGTTATTCCCCACAACCCGTTCCTGAAGGCGGATTCATATGACAGTCTTCTCGTATCCGACTTTGAATTCAGGCTCGAAAATTCACTGGAGCAGCTGTTTTTCTACTTTTGACCTGTCTTCAGCACAAGCATCGCGCCGGCGACTTCTCTTTCCTGTCCCTTGTATGAAGGCCTGTTCACAAGCTCCCCTTCGATGAACATCGCAGTCGACGCCCCGCCGTCAAGCATTGCTGCGTTCACAGCTCCGCAGCTTATAAGGTAGTCGGCAAGCTCCTTTCCAGTAAAGCCTGCACTGTAACCAGGCTGTCTTCCGTCTACCGTCAGCAGTATGACAGTACCGTCCTCTTTTATGCCTATGGCTGTTCTGGGATCGCGGTTAGTCAGCACTCCCACCCACGGATCCCTGTCCCCGACAACTGATACCCCGTCCCTGACAAGCCAGCATCCGCATTCATAAGCTTGTACATTTCCTGTCATATCAGGTTCATGTATCAGCTTCACAACATCGCCCTCTTTTATGGGCAGTTCCTTTCCTGCATACCTGGAGACATCGAAGAAAGATATGAGCATACCATTATCAGGTATCAGCGATTCCTTTTCATAGTCTGCGATCCTTGTCACGATACCGTTTTCCACAGTTGCGGTGATATTTTTGCTGTCTGCTCTGTTGGTCCTTCCGTATACGGGAGTATATACTATCGTCTGCTTTCCGGCGGCAGGAAAATTGATGTTGTCTATGGTTATACTCACAGCATCCGCCCCTTCGCCTGTTTCAACAGCAAGGCTGCTGTCGATCTCCATCAATTCGGCTTTGCCGTCCCGTATGATAAAAACAGGGTAATCACCTGTAGCTGCAGATATCAGCTCCCCATCGATGACCACCATGCCCGACGGCAGGCCGTAATCTCTGAAAAAACCGCCGTTGACCGCAGCATAGGCATTCCATCTGGAAGCTATCCCGCTGAGAAACTCATAGCCATAGATAAGGTCATACGATAATGCCGGTTTTATTGAAGCGCCCGGATTGGCCGGATCGATCTCAAGGATATTTATCTCCTGCCTGAGACCATTAATGATTTCAGAACGATGTATATACAATACCGGTTCGCCTGGAGGTTCATCAAGCGCTTCTTCGGCCTGCTCTCCGGCAGGACTTTCGACCGGAGGAATTTCAGGCGCTTCATCTCTGCGCTGAAATAAAAAATGCCCCGCAGCTAAAGTGAGGGACATCGCTATAATACACGGTATCAATATTCTATAGTTAACGTTCGGTTTCTTCTTCACTGCTGATCCCGCTTTTTTTCGTATTATCTGAAGCAGCAGCCGCAGCCTGCCTGCCGTACTGTCTGGACAGCTGTTTGTAAAGAGAATCCGTCAGGCCCAGACTCCCGGTCTTTGCAGCCTGTTCCATCAGCTTTTCGTCCAGCATCGACTCAAATATCTCTCTGCCGGGGTCTGCTTCAAACAGATCCGATTTGATCACGGTCGACTTCATCTGCTTATACAGCATATCGAGCATGATCGCTTCAAATTCCTTACATGCCTCTCTCAGTTCCTTGTCATCATTGTTTTTTGCGGCCGCTTCCAGCTTTTTAGCAAAGCTCTCGCCTGCTGCCACATCCCCTGCGGCTGTCGCATTCCTGACAAGGCTGTTTATGGTCGAACTTCCGATACTGTTTATATCCATAATGATCCCTCTGTCATAAATAATATATGTCATCCGTCAGGCATGTCAATGAATTATTCAGGTCATCTCCTGAGGTTATTTGCGATCTGCAGCATCTCGTCCGAGGACTGGATAGCCTTTGAGCTTAACTCATATGCCCTTTGTGCAACGATGAGCTTCACCATTTCTTCGACAGTCTTTACATTCGATGCTTCAAGGAAATTCTGCATGATAATGCTTGTCTGAGTTGAATCCAACGCCGGCACAGGCTCTCCTGCCGCCTGGGTCGCCTCGTACAGGTTCCTTCCTATCGCCTCCAGACCGTTGCGGTTCTCAAAATACACAAGTCCTATGTATTGGCCTGTCGGTACCGTTACTCCATCCTCATCCATATAGCTTATCTCACCATTCTCGGAAACGATAAGATCGGACAGGTCGAAATCTATTATGATAGGAGCACCGGCTTCATCGAGCACCGCATATCCGTCAGATGTGGTGAGCATCCTGCCCATATCACTCATACTTATCTTGAAGCTGCCGTCTCTGGTATAGTTGATATCGCCGGACGGCCCCTGGACCATAAAAAAGGCATCTCCGTCAATATAAAAGTCAAGCGGGTTCCCCGTTTGCTCAGGACTTCCGATTTCAAAATCCCTCACAGTAGCCGACGGCATTACACCATGGCCTACCTGCAGGTTGACGGGCCTTCCTCCCTCAGGCATGACCCGCGCCCGGTCCATTGTTTCATAAAGCAGGTCCTTGAATTCCAAACGCTGCTTTTTATATGCAGTTGTGTTGACATTGGCCAGATTGTTTGATATCACATCCACATTCATCTGTTGTGCCTGCATGCCTGATGCCGCTGTCCATAATGCTCTCATCATAATATGTGAACCTCCTGTACGTTGCTGTTACTATCTGACGGATCCAACCTGGTTGACCGCCTTGTCCAGTGTTCCGTCGATAGCCTGGATCACTCTCTGGTTTGCCTCATACGACCTGAGTACCGTGATCATATCCACCATCTCACGAACGATATTGACATTTGATAATTCTATGCATCCCTGCTGCACTGTTCCGCTGAATTCCCTCGTCTGTGCATCATTGTCCGCCTGCAGCAGGTTATATCCATATTTTTTCAGTGCTGCGGTATCTGTAAATTCGGTTATCAGCAATCTGTCTATGATCTCTCCGTCCTGTATGATCGATCCGTCGTCAGCAACAGTAAACGGACCCTCCTGAAGAATGACCGGCCCGTTTTCACCAAGCACGGTATACCCGTCGCTGGTAACAATACTGCCGTCTGCACCCTTCGAAAATGATCCGTCTCTTGTATAGAAGACTCTGATATTCCCGTCATTATCGGGCACCGCCACGGTAAAAAACGCGCTGCTGCTGTCTCTGATCGCCATGTCGAGCTCATTTTCCGTCTTGCTTATCTGTCCCTGGGAGTAATATGTGTATACTTCCCCAACATCGCTTCCAAGTTCCATCGTACCAATATTCCGGGGCCTTCCGGAATTATGGCTCCGATCCCTTATTATCTTCGTCATCAATGCAGGAAAGCTTTCAAGTACAAGCGTATCTTTCTTATAGCCTGTGGTACTTGCATTAGCCATATTGTTTGAAATAATGTCCATCCTTTTTTCCAGAGCCAGCATGCTCCAGCCGGATGTGTACAAACCACGCACCATATATACTCCCCGCCGGCCTGATCCATGGGCGGCCATGACGCCCTGACCTGCCGGACAATAAATAATGATAAATACAGTCATATTAATTATCGGAATAACGACCGTCGGCCTTAATAAGAAAAAGACCGCATTCCTGCGGTCTTCGCTGGTTCTTCGCTATTTTCTGTATCTGCTCTCCATCGCTGCGCTCTTTTCTATGGATTCGATATTGTTCAGCGCTTCACCGGTGCCAAGCGCTACACATGATATGGCATCGTCTGCGATTATTACGTTGATGCCCGTCTTTTCCTGCAGCAGCTTGTCCAAACCATATACAAGACTGCCGCCGCCTGTTAACACGATGCCCCTGTCACTGATGTCGGCTGCAAGCTCGGGAGGCATCTTTTCGAGCACGGAATGCACAGCCTCAACAATGCTTGACATAGGTTCCTCCAAAGCTTCCATCATCTCAGAGGATGTGACCGATAATGTCTTTGGCAGTCCTGAGATCAGGTTCCTTCCCCTGACATCCATCGCTACTTCCTGTACTCTGGGATAGACAGTGCCTATGTTGATTTTCATTTCCTCGGCTGTACATTCTCCGATCATGATGTTGTGCTTCTTCCTCATATATCTGACTATCGCTTCATCGAACTTATCGCCGGCAACCTTTATAGAAGAGGATACAACAGTGCCGCCCAGCGATATGACAGCTATATCGGTGGTTCCTCCGCCAATATCCACTACCATGCTTCCACAGGCCTTCGATATATCTATTCCCGCCCCAATTGCGGCTGCGATCGGCTCCTCTATCAAATATGTCTTTCTTGCGCCAACCTGCATCGCCGCATCGATGACGGCACGCCTTTCCACTTCCGTTACTCCGCTTGGGACACAAACCATGATCCTGGGCTTGAACAGTCTGAATAATCTGCCGCCGCAGATCTTGCCAATAAAATATTTCAACATCCGCTCCGTTATGTCATAATCTGAAATGACCCCGTCTCTCAGCGGCCTTATCGCCACTATGTTGCCCGGCGTCCTTCCGAGCATCCTCCGTGCCTCCTCACCTACTGCAAGGAGCTTGTTGGTATTCTTGTCTATGGCGACCACAGAGGGTTCCTTCAGGACGATGCCCTTACCCTTGATATAAACCAGTACCGACGCGGTGCCGAGATCTATTCCGATATCCTGTCCCAAGCTCAATAGTAACACCCCTTCATACAGCAAATACATATGATAAATAAGTAAAATTTTTCTCAATAGCAAAATTTGCATCCTAATAAAATAATCTTATCATAATATCACAATTATGCAACATTGATTTGGTGGGTTGAGGAGTGTCCCTATACATTAAAGGAGTAGGGACATTCCTCAGCCGTAAAGGAATACATCGTTGCAGAGGAGTGTCCCTATACATTTGAAAAAGCCGGAACAGACCACACTGCGTTCCGGCTCCATACCTCGTTATATCTGCAGTACCTTTAATTATACCGCTTTTGGATTGCTGCCCTGATATTTGGCCTTGGTAGCTTCTCCTCCCCTGATATGCCTCTCCGCTTTGTTTTCCTCCAGGATGACCCTCACGCTTTCAGCAAGCTCAGGGTTGACCTTCAGAAGTCTTTCGGTTACGTCCTTGTGTACTGTGCTTTTGCTGATGCCGAATTTTTTCGCTGCTGCTCTCACTGTGGTTTTTTTATCAATAATGTAATTCGCAAGTTCAATTGCCCTCTCTTCGATATATCCCTTCAACTGTAAATACCCCCCTCTTTAAGTCATACTGTGGAGAACGTTCAAATCACTCGTATATGAAGGCATAGCGGGCCTCTTGTCTTTCCGGTCCCAAACCAGGCGTTCTGCAGCTTTTTGACGTAAAAAGGCGCAGAAAGCCTGCCTGATATTATGGCCGGCACATGCCGTACATATGTACGGCAGGCCTGTTTGTACGTTATTTGCGTGTCTACAGTATATATATGCCCTGTACTGCGCCTATATGAATTAAAGGGAGAAAAATCAAAAATAACATCAAAGCAGGGATGTCTCAAATCGTACGAAGATTTGAAACTTTCCCTGCTCATGGTCCTTATCTATGCTTATGACGTTTATTACTTGTTTGACAAATATTGAGTCGGGTCTTCGTTGATATTGTCCTTCAGCACCTCGAAATGGAGATGAGGCTGTTCCGCAGATTCATCCATCGCTGTATTCCCGATGCTGCCTATTACCTCGCCCTGTTTGACCTTCTGGTTCACAGCGACGGTCTCATCGGATGCAAGGTTCCTGTATAATGTTTTCAGTCCGTTTTCATGGTCGATCACTACAGTGATCCCATAGAACTTATCATTGCGGACATCACACACTACACCGTCTGCGGCGGCCTTCACCGGAGTTCCTCTGTCTGCGGCGATATCTATGCCGGAATGTGCACGCCATTCTTCAAGGGTTTTTGAGTATACCAGATGATCCATGGCATATTCAAGTGATACCTCTCCTTTAACCGGCATATTCAGACTCTGCTTTTTAGGTTCTGTTTTCGGCTTGTCCGGAGTGTCTTTATCCGGGGTGTTTTCTTTCGTATTCCCCTTATCTTTATCAGGTTTTGCGGCAGCATCACCTTCCCTGGTAACCGAAGCCGGGCTTCCTATATCCGATTCCTCATCAGGCTGTACTGAAGCCAGATCCGAAGGTTCCAGATCCGTAAGCTTGTCGGCCGTATTTACAGCCGCATCTTCTGCAACAAGATCGTCTTCGGGTTCACGGGACAGATCTTCCGCTTCATATTCAGGTTCTCCTGATAAAGTGCTGCGTGTTGTGACATATATTGCAGTTCCGGCAACCACAGCTATACACAATAGCAAAACGATATAGAAACCTCTCTTGTCCAGAAACTCCTTGAATTTTTTACCCTTTTCATCCGGAAACGACTTTTTCATATTCACAAATTCCACCTCCGATTAGTATTGTTGCCTTATATGGCAGCAATATACATACGGCGTGAAATTTTTAGGAATTGAAGTGCAGCCGGAAAATGACACTAACGTTTTGGCAGATTTTCATAATCAGATATGGATATGATATCGATCCCTGTATAGTAATGCTGCAGGATCTCCCTGAACGTGCCTCCGGTCTTTGCCAGAGCATTCGCACCCCACTGGCTCATCCCGACGCCATGTCCGTGGCCTGTGGTCACAATTTCGATCTTACCGTCATCTGCGGCCCTGATGCTGAAGCATGCCGATCTGAGTCCCAACAATGATCTGAATTCCGTGCCTCTCATTAT
>CAZQUQ010000114.1:0-9284 GCA_964596445.1 uncultured Oscillospiraceae bacterium | reverse complement strand
AGAAGTTTTATTATGATCCTTTTTATCATTTTATCATAAAAGTGTTTATTTTACTATTTTGTATACAGACCGACATAAGTCGTCATATGCTTACAACCCCCACAGACTGTATCTCAAGGTTCGGGTCCAGTTCATTGTAGGATAATACCGCTATTCCCGGAATAGCCTGATCGGCAAGCTTTTTGAAATAGAGCCTTACGACCGGTGAAGCCAGCACGATAGGCTGCTGTCCGAGCTGTACCAGCTTTTGCACCTGCCTTGTCAGGTTGCCAAGTATTGTATTTGTAACACCGGGATCCAGCGAAAGATACGTACCGGCCTCTGTTTTTTGCAGCGAATCCATTATCATCTGCTCAAGTTTCGGATCCAGCGTAATCACACTCGTATTCTGTTCATTGAAGAACCTATTCGAAATTGCTCTGCCAAGAGCTTGCCGCACATATTCCGTAAGCATGTCGGTATCGTGGGTCACCGGGGCATAATCCGCCAAGGTTTCAAGTATCGTTACCATGTCACGTATGGATACGCCTTCCTTGAGAAGGTTCGCCAGCACCTTCTGGACTTCACCTACCGTCATGAGTTTGGGAATCAGTTCTTCTATAATGACAGGATAGTTCTGCTTGACATTATCCAGCAATGTCTGGACCTCCTGACGGCCGGTAAGCTCATGGGCATGCTTTTTAACGATCTCGGTAAGATGAGTTGCAATTATTGATGGCGAATCTACTACGGTATATCCAAGCATTTCGGCTCTGTCCCTCTGCTGCTCCGTTATCCAGATAGCCGGTAATCCAAATGCAGGCTCCGTCGTCTTGATGCCGTCGATTTCCTCCTCTGCGATGCCGGGATTCATTGCAAGGTAATGGTCCAGCATCAATTCACCCTTTGCTACTTCCACTCCCTTTATCTTGATCTGGTACTCATTGGGCGCAAGCTGTATATTATCACGCAGCCTTATGATCGGAACGATCATGCCTAATTCCAGCGCCAGCTGCCTTCTGATCATTACAACTCTGTCAAGCAGGTCTCCTCCCTGATTTACGTCCGCCAATGGTATGATCCCATAGCCGAACTCGAGTTCTATCGGATCTACCTGGAGCAGCGATACTACATTCTCAGGCTTGCGGATCTCTTCCACTTCAGTCTCCTCGATCTTGACTTCCTGCTGTTTCTGCTCCGCTGCATGCTGTCTGGATAATGTATATCCGAGGAATGCCAGTATTGCCGCCATAAGCAAAAACGGGATCGTCGGCAGGAAAAATGCGAGGATAAAGCTCAATGCTGAAGCGATATAAAGCACCTTCGGATTGCTGAATACCTGCTTCAGGAAATCAGCACTCATGTCGGACTCCGACGCCGCTCTTGTAACGATAAAGCTTGTGGCAGTGGATATCATAAGAGCAGGTATCTGGCTTGCCAGACCGTCGCCTATGGTGAGTATCGCATAGGTTGAAAGCGCTTCATCCAGTGATTCTCCTCTGGAGACCATTCCCATTATAAGGCCTCCGATTACATTCAATATGGTAATTATGATGCCCATGATGGCATCACTCTTTACGAACTTGCTTGCGCCGTCCATTGCGCCGTAAAAATCAGCTTCCTTTTGAACCTTTTTTCTTCTTTCCTTTGCTTCCGCCTCATTTATCAGACCCGAGTTCAGATCAGCATCGATGGCCATCTGCTTTCCCGGCATTGCATCGAGCGTGAATCTTGCAGCGACTTCGGCAACTCTTTCGGAACCGCGGGTGATGACAAGAAAATTGACGAGAGTGATGACAATAAATATGATAAAGCCGACGACCAGATCATTTCCTCCCACAAACCTTCCGAAGCCATCGATGACGTCACCGGCATATCCCTGGCCTATTATCATCCTTGTTGTACTGACATTGAGTGCAAGCCTGAACAGTGTCGTTATTACCAGTAACGACGGAAAAATGGACATCTGCAGCGCTTCCTTCATGTAGATCGTGTTGAGCAGTATAATGACAGAAATCATTATATTGACTGCCAGCAGAATATCTACTGCAATGCCCGGCAGCGGTATAATGAATGCCAGAACTATGGCAACTATTATTATCGGTACGGACATATCCCTGACTTTCAAAACCAGTATAGCCTCCTTATGCTGTAAAATAAGTTAAAGCGGATACCTAGCCGGCCGCTGTCCTGCCCTTCAGGCTGTATACGAATGCGAGAACCTCTGCTACTGCCTGGTACAGCTCAGGCGGTATGGCCTCGCCTATTTCCACGGAATCATAAATAGCCCTCGCAAGAGGTTTGTTTTCAACGATCTCCACTCTGTTTTCCCTTGCGATCTCCTTTATCCGAAAAGCAACATAATCCTGCCCTTTTGCAAGCAACACAGGAGCAGGTGCTTTTTCTGCATCATATTTCAACGCACATGCGAAATGAGTCGGATTCGTAATTACAACATCAGCTTTTGGCACTTCCTGCATCATCCTGCGCATGGATACCTGACGCTGCTTTTGCCTGATTTTAGCCTTTATCTCAGGATTTCCTTCGATCTGCTTGTACTCCTCCTTGACCTCCTGCTTCGTCATTTTCATATTTTTTTCATACTCCCACCACTGGTACGCAAAGTCAAACATCCCGAATGCAACGAGAGCTATGCATATCCTGATCGCCAGATCCATTGACGTGATCCCTATAAATGAAGCTATGCTTATAACATCCATATCCATGAGGCTTATGACAGACTGAACCTTTCCATTCATATATGCATAAGAGATATACATGATGACGGTCACCTTCAGCACTGCCTTCAGCAACTCGATCAGGCCCTTCGGAGAAAACATCCTCTTCATTCCGTTCAAAGGGTTTATCCTGCTGAAGTTCGGCTTAAGAGTTTCAAGCGTGAACAGAAAGCCAACCTGTGCATAACTTACCAGCAGTCCCGTAAGCATGCCTATCAGGAGCACCGGACCTGCAGCCTTGAAAAAAACTATCACACCGTCTATAAACACCCTGACCAGTATATCCGGCATGTAAAGGTCTTCAATGCGGGGATACTCCACAAACACCTTTTCTGCGAACGCTGCAAGCTGGGTATAGATGTTTTTGCCGAAAATACGGAGCGAAATAAAAACAAAAAGCAGCACAAGAGCTGTAGATATCTCTCTGCTTTGAAATACCTGACCTTTTTTTCTGGCCTCACGCCTTTTTTTCGGGGTGGCTTTCTCTGTCTTTTCTCCTCCCCCTGGCCCCTGTGCAAACAACTGGAGATTTATCCTGTAAATCATCCCGGTTTAAGCTCCTTTATGTAATCGGCTGTACCTGTTCCCATCAGCTCAAATAAATGTTCCAGAATATCAACGAGCATCGGAATCGTTATGACAATAATTATCAAGCCCGCTATTATCTTCAAAGGCATGCCTATCACAAAGATATTCATCTGCGGGACCATTCTTGAAATTGCTCCAAGCGCAACATCTGCTATGAGTATGGTTGCCACCACCGGCGCTGCTACCTTGAAACCTGTTGCAAGTACTGTGCTGAACAGTGCCGATACCCCTTGATATATATCGCCGTCAAAGACCGCACTGCCCGGCGGTATCGACGTAAAGCTGTCAAACAGAGTCCTTATCAGCATATGGTGACCATTCATTGCCAGAAAGATCAGCATGCTGAAAATAAAATAAACGTTGGATGTTATCGGCACCTGGATATTGCTGATCGGATCCATAACATTGACCATGCCGAAGCCTATCTGCATATCTATCATTTCACCGGCAATGTATATGGCTGTGTAGGTCAGATAAGCGACATATCCCATCGACAGTCCTACCATAAACTCTTCTATGATGGCCATTGCATACCCAAGCAGACTGTCACTGTACTGTATCTGTTCTATCACTGTTGTATTGACAAGGATCAATGAAACAAAAAACGAAAAACCGATCTTAAAGTAAGCCGGGATATTTCGTCTTCCGAAAATCGGGGCTACAACAAACAGTCCGGTCATACGTACAAAGACCAGCAGAAAAGCATCAAAACCGTTAATTACAAGCCCTGCCGGCATCTGCACACTGCAAACCTCCCATTTATGAATTAACTCAGAGATTACTACCTGATGAACTGCAGGATGCTGTCATACAGGTTTTGTGTGTAATCCGTAAGCATTTTCAGCATCCAGGACCCCAATACGGCGATCGTAAGGATGACCGCCAAAACCTTCGGTATAAAGGACAATGTAGCCTCCTGGATCTGCGTCGTCGCCTGAAAAACACTTACAGCAAGGCCAACGATAAGGCTTACCAGCAGCAGCGGAGCCGATACGTATATAATTGTCATCAGTGCATTCTGTGCTATATTGATTACTGTTCCCTGATCCATCATATACCTCCCGCAGCGGTTTGCATTGGTCCTGTACCGAGCCTATGTAATGAACGAGGTCACCAGCGTCCTGGAGATGAGATTCCAGCCGTCGACCATGATGAAAAGCAATACCTTGAAAGGCAGAGATATCATGATAGGCGGAAGCATCATCATTCCCATGGACATAAGTGTGCTGGACACCACCATGTCAATTATCAAAAAGGGTATGTATATCAAAAATCCTATCTTGAATGCTATTGTCAGTTCGTTCAGTATAAATGCCGGGATAACGACAGTAAGGGGAAGATCCATCGGATCCCTCACAGGCGTCTCTATCTTTGCCAGATTAACAAAAAAGGCAAGGTTCGTCTCATCGTCTCCGAACTGTTTGAGCATAAAGCTCTTGATCGAACGCGACGAGTTTTCCAAAGCTTGTTCCTGCGTTATCTCTCCCCTGTTGAAGGGCTCGTATGCCTGGGTATTTATATCGCTTATGACCGGTGTCATTATAAAAAGGGACAAAAACAAAGCAAGCCCGATCAGAACCTGATTAGGCGGCATTTGCTGTGTTCCCAGTGCATTTCTCAGAAATGACAGCACGATTATTATCCTTGTGAACGAGGTCATCATAATGATAATTGACGGAGCCAGAGACAAAACCGTCAATATCAGCAGTATCTGGATGCTTGATGATACCTCCTGGGGAGTGGAAGCCGGTTCTACATTGAAACCGAATTTGAAGGGAAAAGTGGTCTCTGCATACGCATCCGTACTGAACAATGCCATTACAGATAATACGACTGCAAACTTGACACCCCTAAGTTTACTTATCATTCGTAACGTCAACCCCATCTTCTTTGGACTTTATGTTTTTACTTTTGTATACGATCGTCCTGAGCTTGTCAAGGTTACTTCTGAACTTTGGCTCATCCTGCTTTTCAGCAGGGTTTTCCTCTCTTACCACCACTCTCTTTTCTTTCTTTGCCCTGTACATACCTGCGTATTTATCCAGTATCGTTCTGAAGTCGAATCGTGCGTCGTTTTCAGGTCCTGTCGTTTCCTCTTCTTCTGCTGTGTCCAAATCTACATTTGCGAGAAATTCCACCGATTTGGATGTAGATGCGATCAATATATAACTGTTACCTGCTTTTACAAGGTGCAGCCTCTTGTCGGATCCAAGCATCACCGTCTCAAGTATGCTTATGTTCTTGCCGCGCATCGACTTCATCTGCCGCTGTCCTATATACCTGGTGGTGACATATGTAAGGAACAGCAGTGCACAAAATCCAACAAGAAGCAGTATGATCCTTAATACATATTCTATAGCATCCATCGTAATTTTTAACCCAGTACCTTTTTTACGGCTTCGATAACTCTTTCAGCCTGGAACGGTTTTACGATGAAATCCCTTGCGCCTGCCTGTATCGACTCAATAACCATTGCCTGTTGTCCCATGGCGGAACACATGATAACCTGGGAATCGGGGTTCATTTTCCGAATTTCTTTAACAGCCTGTATGCCGTCTACTTCAGGCATCGTAATATCCATTATTACCAGATCGGGCAGCAGCTCCCTGTACTTTTCAATTGCACGTCCTCCATGTTCTGCTTCTCCGATCACTTCATACCCGTTTTTGGTCAATATGTCTTTGATCATCATTCTCATAAATGCAGCATCATCAACGATCAAGATCTTTTTACCCATAATCCACTCCCCTTAATATGCGTGTATTGAGCCGTATATTTATGTTAACATTTCACAGACATATAATCAAGGTTCTTTTCACTTACAAACGTTTACTGGGGTGTATGATATCGGTTATCCTTACACCGAAGCTTTCATCTATGACCACTACTTCACCCTTTGCTATATTCTTGCCGTTTACAAGTATATCCACCGGTTCGCCTGCCAGCTTGTCCAGTTCGATAATGGATCCCGGGCTGAACTCAAGTATATCCTTGATCAGCCTTTCCGTCCTGCCCAGCTCCACCGTCACCTGAAGAGGCACATCCATGATCAGGCTTATATTGCTTTTGTCAATCATGATCCGTCCATCTTCAAAGCTTTCGAAATGAGCCGGCTGAACATTGACCGGTTCCTTTCTCTGCCGTGGTTCCGGAACGCTGAAGCCGTATTCCGGCTGATAACTTTGATGTACCTGTGCTGGAGGCTGCATCTGCTGCGGCTGGCCATATGCATACTGAGTTTGCTGAGGCTGGCTGTTTGCCATTGGCTGCTGCTCAGGTATCTCCGGCTTTCTTTCGGCTGCCGGCTTCGGAGCTCTGACAGCCTCATCAGGAAGTTTGTATGTACCGCTGTCTATCTCCATTCCCAGCAGATTCTCCACCATTTTTTTCGCAAAGGGCAATGGCAGTATCTGCATTATTTCACTGTCCACAAGTTCGCCTATCACCATTTTGAATGCTATCCTGACGACTTTTTCATTTCCGTCGAGATCCATATTCTGTCTGAAATTCTCCGCATCGAAAACGAATGCTTTTGGCGGCGATATTTCGATCCTTTTGTCGAACATGGACGACATCGACGTCGAAGATGAACCCACCATCTGGTTCATCGCTTCGCTGATCGCACTGAGGTGCAGTTCTGTCAGGCTTCCTTCGGTGTTCGTTCCGTTTCCGCCCATCATCAGGTCAGTGATCACCTTGACATCCTGCTCCTTTAGTATCAGCAGGTTTGTTCCGATAAGCCCATCGGTGTATTCCACTCTGACGCCGACAAACGACTTTGAGTATTCTGCAGCCAATTCGCTCCATGTGGATACCGTTACCTTGGGAGTCGTTATGGTGACCTTCTGTCCCAGCAGCGTAAACAGCGTTGTTGCTGAAGTGCCCATGCTGATGTTGCCTATCTCTCCGAGTGCATCGATTTCCTGCGCATCCAGCGTATCATTGCTGCCGCCCGCATCTGCCGGCATATCACTTGAGACACCGTTCAATAAAGCATCTATTTCAGCTTGTGACAACATATCACCCATTAGTCTTCCTCCTTCTTTACAACCTTCGTTATCCTGACTGCCACCTTGTTTTTCTTCACACCGGGTATCGCATGGAACTTATGGAGCTTGCCTACATGCACCTCCAACTCGTCGTTAACGCCGGTATCCAGAGCAATAACATCTCCTGGCTGCAGTTCAAGAAAATCATTTACAGTTATCGTTGTTTTTCCTAATATCGCTTTTACGGGTACGTATGTGTTTTCGACCCTGGTTTCGATACTCTGCTTCATTTCCGGGGTCGCTTCCTTCTCGACATTCGAAAACCAGAACTTCGTACTGAGCTTGGAAACGATCGGCTCTACCACCATATGAGGTATGCATATGTTGATCATGCCGTCTACATCTCCTACCCGTGCGCTCAATGTTATCAATGCAACCGTTTCATTCTGCGCTACAATCTGGGCAAACTGTGCATTGGTTTCGATCTTGTCGAGCCTTGGCCGTATCGAGATCACATTTTCCCACGGTTCTCTCATCAAATTGAGTATCTGTATTGTTATCCTCTCGATGATAGCAAGCTCTATCTCCGTGAACTCCCTTATCCTGTCCATCGTGGAGCCTTTTCCGCCAAGTATCCTGTCGACCAGCGCATATGCTATGTTGGGTTCTATTTCGAGCATTATCGTTCCGGTCAGCGGAGCAAAATCGATCAGGGCCAGTATGACCGGATTTGAGACCGAATTGCTGAAATCGCTGTAAGGCAGCGCTTCGACCGTCACCACGTCCACCTGTACAAGGGTCCTCAGATAGCCGGTAAGGAAGTTGGTCACAAGCCGGGCATAATTGTCATATATAATATTCAGCGTCTTTATATGATCCTTGGCAAATTTGCTCGCTCTTCGAAAATCGTGGCTTTTTACCTTTTTTTCCTGTTTTGTGTTCTGTATCTCATGCGCATTTATTTCACCTGTACTAAGCGCCTTCAACAGATCATCTATTTCATTCTGCGAAAGAATATCACCCATTTATAACCACCTCCTGTCTGCAGCCGGGTATGAGATCCGAACGTCCTCACCCGGGCCTTGCTGTACAGACATTACTGGAAAAGCCATTCAGAGAAGATCACTTTGTATACTATATCCTCAGGCTTTTCCTCACCTTCGTTCAAAAGGCTGTTTATCTGATCAGTCAGATCTTCCTTCGCTTTGTCCAGAACAGCCAGATCCTCGACATCCTTTGCTGTCAATGTCATGAAAAATTTCACGACAAGCTCCTGGATCTCTTCCGAGCGTGACGCGATGATCTCGCTTACATCAGCCTTTTTATCTCTCTTGAGAGTTTTATAGCATTTCAGCGTAACATTTGCCTGTATTATCGAACTCTGTTTTGGGTCGGTTTTTTTGAGGGCGAAATATCTCGCATCTCCGAAAAGAGATACTTTAATAAGATCCTCATCATTCGGGATCTCCTTGATCTCCTCGCCGTTCTCTGCTATCTGACCCTTATCGCCATTTTTATCACCATTGCCCGAGTTTCCCTGTATAATCACAAGATATCCGGCAAGGGCGGCAAGAGAAAGAGCAAGGACTGCTACGATGACTATCAGGATAAAGAATGTACTTTTAGACTCCAAATCTTATGCCCCCTCTATCATTTGTGTGTATCTGCATATATCTGTATGTTTCCTTTGAATTCGATAATCCTGGCGATCACTTCATCAACAGACTCTTTGCAGACGAATTTCTTTGCATTGACCGTGGATATTACCGTATCAGGAGTCGCTTCCACAGTCTCTATCAGTTCACAGTTCAGGACATAAACCGAGCCATTAAGCCTGGTTAGTTTAATCATAATATTTTTGCCTCAAAAACTCAATAGAAAATTTCAAAATATGGCGAATTATGCACATTTTATAAAATTTTTATCAAGTTTTTGCCCTTTCGCTTATTTTAACGCCGGTATGCTCCTCCCCGGTCCGATGACCTCTGAA
>CAZQUQ010000113.1:0-9305 GCA_964596445.1 uncultured Oscillospiraceae bacterium | reverse complement strand
TAAGACTGGAACTAACCAAATTATCAGGCTAAAAAATGGGAAAAACTAGAGGTTTACTGCACAAAAGTTGAAAAACGGTACAAAAAATAAATAGAAAATTAAAAATCGAATGGAACAGCGCCCAAAAGCTGCAAAACGGTACAGAACGAGGTTCCAGACACAAAGAGCAAAATCCTTGATAACCGGTATCAAATGATGTCCTGCGTATTCGCTGGCAACATTATATTAAGTTTCTTGGAGGTAGTATATGAGCAATGAAGAACTTCATGAACTGAAGAGAGAAATGTTGAAAGACATTGATAACTTGAAACGTGAATACAAGTCGTTCAAAAGGAGTGTAGCTGTCATTGCAAACATGTTTATACCTGGGATCGGTTTTATATTATACGGCAGTTCATACTTGAAAGGTATCATTACCTTTATACTTTTTGCACTGTACAATTTGGTATATTTTCTTTTTATATCACCTAATGTGGGAGGATCGAGCATCCAAGTATTATGTTACATCCCGGCAATTGCAGTTTGGTACGTGAGTATTGCTATGGTCGGACGACTTGATGACTAGATGAATAGACTATTAGATGATTTAAATATTAGATTATAAGTCAATTGACTGTTTGGTTGATGCGGATAGAAATATAAAATAATAAACGGAGTGTATTATGAAACTGAACGGTAATTTATCTGCAAGCTGCATTGTACTTCATGATGACAAAGTTCTATTGGTAAGGCATACTTATGGAATGGCCAAGAACAAGTATTTTGTACCGGGCGGTAACCTGCATCCCGGCGATCTGATTGAGCTATGAGGTGTCAGAGAAGTTTTTGAAGAATCTACGGTCAGAATCAGGATAAAAGGATTATTAGCTGTCCGTTTTGCACCAGAGAGCGCCTGGTTTATTTTTGTTTCAGAATATATTTCCGGAACACCAACTTCGGATAACAGGGAAAATGATTCCGCATTGATCATTGATATTAACGAAGCATTGTCGTCCGAACATGTAAGCAATACCACAAAAATGCTCATTAGAAGAGCAATTGACAAGAATAAAAAGGTATTAACTCTCAACGACTATGTGAGTACAAACAGCCCCGACATTACAAGAGAAAATTGGCGATTATACGATTAGTGCTGGATATCAAGTAGTTTATATAATCTGCAGGTGAGTTTCTTCAAATTTATCATTTATTATGATAGAACTTTCGGTGTAAAGAGTACATCAGAATGAGAGGGTCTACATGAATAATGAGAGCAAAACGCTGTTTATTCCTCTGTATGGAAAAGCAGCTATGAGCAGGGAAGGCTTTTACGAGGATAAAAAAGCGGAAGAAATAATTGAAAAGGTTTCTTTTGATTTTGACTTGATCGATAAGTCGAAGAAGCTTGCCGTCTATATGACAATACGGGCTATGCAGTATGATGAGATAACAGGAGGATTCATTTCTGAAAATCCCGACGGCATAGTTATTGCACTTGGCTGCGGGCTTGACAGCAGAGTTGCTCGTGTCGGGCAAAAGAACTGCAAGTGGTATGACCTGGATCTGCCTGAGGTGATAGCTATTCGCAGGGACTTTTTTGCAGAAACGGATAAATATCGTATGATCTCATCGTCTGCAACGGAGCTTTCATGGCTTGACAGTATCGAATATGCAAACGAGAGTGTTTTAGTCATTGCTGAAGGACTTACGATGTATCTTGCTGAAAATGAGATGAAAGCTTTGTTTGAGGCATTTAGAAGCAAGTTCAGAAAGACTCTTTTTGTTTTCGATGCTTATTCAGGTTTTGCGGCAAAAATGTCAAAAATCAAAAACCCTGTCAACTCAGTCGATGCGAAAATCTGTTTTGCAATGGATGATCCCGGTATTTTTGAGCAGGACGGCATTAACTGTATATTTAACAATGATATTATTCGCAGTGAATACATTGACAAGCTGAGCGGTATTTATAAAATGCGGTTTCGTTTTATGAGGAAGTTAGGTTCAAAGATGTATCGAATTTTCGGATATGAAATTGAAGCAAAATAAAGCTCCAATTTGTCAATCAGATATTTGGTGTGATACATTTGATATGATGATGAATCTAAAGTAATCAGCACAAGGAGGTCGACATGGAACTGAATAAAGTATGGGAACAGCGTATTAAAGAAAAAGGCGCTGATTTTGTTTATTTCGTAGATATTTCGATGCTGCCGGCAGAGGTAATCGAGGGATATACATGTGCCATCCTCTTTGGGAAAGCGCTGTCGAAAGAGTACATAAATGCGATCAGAGCCGGTCAGCCGCCAAAAACGAAAGAGGTTGGCAATGTCGAGCGCAAGATGGATGTTTTATCTGAAAAAGTGGCTGAATGGCTGGAGGCAGAAGGGTATAAAAGCATTGCCAAGCTGAAGACCGGGCGCTTGCCGCACAAAACTGTCGCACTCAGAGCGGGATTGGGGTTTATCGGCAAGAATAATCTGCTGGTTACTACCGAGTATGGCTGTGCATTGATGCTGGGCAAGGTCCTGACAACAGCCCCATTTGTGACGCTGAGTGAAATTCCAAGAGAACCGCAATGCGGAGATTGCAGCATTTGCGTGGATGTCTGTCCGACCAAAGCTTTGCTCGGCACAACATGGAGCATCACGACCACCCGCGATGAAATCATTACGCGAAAACTCTGTGCCTTATGTGTAAAGTGCATGGCATGGTGTCCGTATACGGCGGAGTATGCCAACAGGGGATAATTCAATAACTTTGAAATAAACAATCCGGTAAACTATCCGGTCTTGACTTCGCTGTACTCGATTTTCAATGTATGGAGGATAAAGATGGCAACATGGATTGCTCATTTGAGAATAGCCGAAAATATATTAAGAAATGGCAGGGGCCTGGATAAGACTGCTTTTGTAAGCGGAAATATTGCACCTGATGCAGGAGTGCCTAATGAAGACTGGAGCATCTTTAGCCCACCTTCTGATATTACTCATTGGAAAGATGAGACAGGAAAAATCAATGCCGATAATTTCTTCAATCGGTATCTGACTTGCCCTGATTCACAAAAAGATATCGAATACTTCTCGTTTTTACTAGGATACTATACTCATCTGCTGGCGGACATCGAGTGGAGCAAGTTTTATTCCAAGAAGAAGGAGGAACCTCTATATAAAGAGAACCTCGGAAAAGATCCGAAGTTTATATGGCGTATAAAAGAAGATTGGTACGGTCAGGACTTCGAATACCTTAAAAAGAATGAGCAAAGCATATTCTTTACCTGCTTTATAAATATCACAGAAGTTAAGGATTATTTGGACTACTTTCCAAAGGGCGCTTTCACCAACAGGTTCAAATATATCAGAGAAATGTATCTCAACAACTATAAGAAATCGGAAAGAGAGTTCATTTACCTGACCAGGCAGGAGATGGATGATTTTGTTGAGAGTGCAGCTTCAAGCATTGAGAGCAAGCTGAGCCAAAAATTAATTTAGCAGGAGGGGTCCATATGGAGAGGAAGCAGTACCCGATACTAGAGTTCGATGATTCAAAAGATGCAATAATCAACCCTTCGAAATTTGTGAAGCCTATCGACGGCTGTGAAAGATGTGTAATTACATTTTTCAGAGATGCAATTGAGAAACTGAACTCGGAAGGAAAGCTGAAGCAGATAGCGGCTTTCTACAGTGAGACGGTAAACATACCGATTTATGAGACCGATGTGAATGGCAGAAAAGTGCATATTACATTAGGGTATGTGGGTTCTGCAGGGTCTGCCGCTTTACTGGAGGAGCTGATAGCGTATGGCTTCAGCAAGTTCATCGTTTGCGGCGGCGCCGGCGTGCTGCGGAAGGATATCGCGGTCGGACATCTGATTATTCCTGTTTCCGCGGTCCGGGACGAAGGAGCTTCATACCATTATCTGCCTCCTTCCCGTGAAGTCGAATGCAATGAGGAAGTTATAAAAGTTATCGAAGATGACTTTAATGAACATAACATACCATATATAAAAGCAAAGACATGGACAACAGATGCATGCTATCGGGAAACCAGAGACAAAATGGAGCTTCGCAGGTCGGAGGGCTGTGTCACAGTAGAAATGGAGGCTTCGGCATTCTTTGCCGTCTCCAGGTTCAGAGGAGCAAAGCTGGGGCAGATCCTGTACGGCGGTGACGATCTGAGCGGCGTTGAATGGGACAGCAGGAGATGGGCAAGCAGAGAAGAGATAAGAAGCAACTTGGTGCAGATCGCTTTGCGCATATGCAGTAAAATATGACATTGTGGTTTTGCTTACAATGGCAAGGGTATATTTTATAATTAGTGATGCCATTGTTCCAGGAGGAATGCAGGATGGATAAGGATAGAGTATTTGAGTTGATCGAAAACTCGGAGCATCTGCCGAAGCTTCCCCAAAATGTCATCGAAATCTTTGAGATGTTGAAGAATCCGACAGAGCTGGATATCGACATACTGGTCCGGAAGGTTGCAAAAGTCAGCCAACTGAATGAGCTGATGCTTAAAAACCTTAATACCGGATATTATCAGATCAACAAGAAGATAACATCGATCAAGGAAGCCGTGGTCTATCTGGGGATGCAGACGTTTCAAAACCTTCTGATATTCTTTATTACACGTCTGATTTTTGCTGATGTGCCGCACAGCAGTAAATACAGATTGTTTGAGATGTACCATTATTGGAGGCATGTTATCGGGACATCGGCCGCAAGCTGCATGTTGTCTGCGCGAGTAAAGACAGGAGACAGATATAAGCTTTTTTCATACGGCCTGATCCACGATATAGGTATTGCCGTACTGGATGCTTGTCTGCCTGAACTGGTCGATGAAGTTGTCAAGAAAGTATTCAGTGGTACACATCAGCTGATCGCCGAACGACTGGTTTTCGGAGGCATCACGCATGCAGATGTCGGCGCCTGGCTCTGCAGAAAATGGAATATTCGCGATGACATAACGAATATTGTGGAACACCATCATACGCCTTTCCTGGCGAAGTCCGGCATTGAAGACGTAAAGCTGATGCATGTAGCAGATGTGATCAGCACGGAGTATTATGAGAAGCTGCTGGGAGTTAACATAAACCATGCAATAAGCAAACAGATCATGGATTCTTTAGGAGTTACAGACACGGATAAGCGTGAGATTGCGGATGCGCTCCCGCAAGAGGTGGACAGGCTTCACTGCTGGTTTATTGAGTAGTCTATTGTTGCCTGGATGAAGCTTTACACAAATAAATACCCGGAGGTTTTTTATGGATCAATACGAAGCAAGCCGGATCATAGACCGAAGCATGTCATTTCAGCACACGTCGCTGCGTTATTCAGAACCGGATGAGATCGTAGATTGCAGCATACTGTGCAATGACGCGGATGTTATAGTTTTAACTGTCCCGTTCGATGAGTATATAAAGATACACTGGGCTGCAAACGATGCGCAGAAGGTTTTGAAAGTTATAAGGCCGTTACACGGCTCTCTATATATTGAATTTATTCCTCCCGAGTTTGTTGATGCTTTTGGGAAGCATGGGTTTGCTATACACAGTGAATTCCTTGACTTCTTTAACACGGACCTGGAAAAAACTCTTTCTGAACCGGCTGATATCAATAAGATCAAATTCCTTGACCGTGCAGGATGTGGGCGTGCATCCGAGCTGACAATGGAAAGCAGAAACGATTCCAGAGGTTTCAGAGGCGACTCCAAAGAATGGTTTGAAGAGTGGATCGGTACAGATAACTGCAGTGTGATAATTATTGAAGAAAACGGGCTGCTCATTGGATTGTGCTGTATCAGCTTATATGATTTTGATAATGTAAAGGGTCCTTCGTTATGGATCAGAGAAATTGCTGTCAAGCCGTCATTCAGGGGCAAGGGCTATGGGAAGCAGTTATTGCAGCAGGCTATCTCATATGGCATAAGTAAAGGTGCGAAGCGGGGTTTTCTGCACTGCGACATCGAAAATAAAAATGCGATCGGTCTGTACAACAAGTTCTGATTTTTCAGCAAACCGGAACGCGGACAGATCAATATGGCAAAAAATGTTCAAAAATACCAGAAGCCTTGTTTTTCAATTATTACAATATATTTAAAGAAGGATTAATATTCAGAAAAAAGGACCAAACTTGTCGGATTTTATGTTAACCTTATTATGAGCTTATTATCAGGCTTGCATCCTGAGCTGCCTTCTGTGCAGCAAACAAATGAAAATTCGACGAGGGGTCCGTTATGAAAAAATTCCTTGCAGTATTCTTAACAACCATTTCCATCATTACTTTCAGCGGAGTTTTACCTGTTCATGCGCAAAGCAGCACAGTGTCTCCCGGAAGCATTGCCGCACAAAACAGCTTACCTGCGGCGCCAGCTAAATCCTCCGATAATGAAAAGGGCGTGCTGGAGAAGGTCAGCTACAGTGCAAAGACTGACTCCGAGCAGATAGACATTATCGCATCCGGTTTTTCAGACTATAAAGTTACAGAACTCACCGACCCGCTGAGGATCTTTATTGACCTGAAAAATGCCAAAGCGCCTTCCGGTGTGGGTGTTATAAATGCAGACGGCATGTATGTGAAAAAGATCAGATATGCGCAGATCGATGCCAATACTGCGAGAATATTGCTTGATGTCCGGGAAGGTTATGAGTATCAGATAAATAAGATCGTTACAGGACTTGAGATATCTGTTAATGGAAGTGAAGGATCCGGCGGCAGTCAGGATGGAGACAACACCACCGGCAGTCAGGACGGAGACAATGCACCCGGCAGTCAGGATGGAGGAAACACATCCGGCAGCAACTGGCCGGATACCGGCAGTATAACCAACGGCAGGCAGATCCTGAGGAACATTACATACAACAACAGCAGTGACAGAGTATATTTTCTGATCAAAAACGCCGACCTCACCGACGGTACCAAAAACCTGAAGCCGCACTATACTGCTTCGCTTGACAAGTCCGGGATAGTATATACCGTGACGTTCCCGTCGAACAGAGCCGATACGGGTACAGGGGTGATCGATATCAATGACAAATATCTCAAGTCATTCGAGGTGAGGAAAAACAAAGACGGTACGACATCAATGATATTCAGAGGGCAGTCGGCAAACAAGTATCTCATTTACACACGGGATTCCGGCGATACGGCAATAACGATAGCGAAGGCATCTGACGTCGACAGGAATCTGGTCGTGATAGATGCAGGCCATGGCGGTACTGCCACAGGTGCATATTTCGGCAAATTGTACGAGAAGGACTTTAACCTGGACATCGCAAAACGCCTGGAGACACTGCAGAAAAAAAGAGGCTTCAAGACTTCCATGATCAGACCGGCCGATACGAATGTAGACAATTATGAGCGGGCTTACATAGCCAACATGCTCGGTGCCGAGCTGTTTGTCAGTATACATAATAATGCTGCAGGATCGAAAAATATCAAAGGGATAATGACACTTTATTACCCGTCCACCAAATCAGGCTTTACCGGAAAGGATTTTGCTAAAATCGTGCAGAGCGAACTGCTGGCTTCTCTGAACAACAAAGACCTGAACGTCAGGTCAAGACCCGATCTGATTGTGCTGAGAGAAACATATATGCCTGCGGTTATAGCTGAAATCGCTTTCCTTTCAAACAGTGAGGACAGGGAAAACCTGCTGAAGGAATCTTACAGACAGAAGGCAGCCCAGGCTCTGTACAGTTCAGTGCTGAAGGCATTGGAAAGGGCAGGATAGATTGAACAGGCACATTTGTATGATTTTCGATAAAAAAGAACAGTAGAATTTATGAATTCTACTGATTTTTTTTGCCGATCCCGTATGGTAACATTATTAAAGATTTTATCACGGCAGTGATAACGTATGTTGAAAACCGAATAATGGACGTGATTTGCCTGCGGGAAATACTAAAACCTATACAAGTTGTCCATAATCTCCATGTAATTTATTTATTACAGGAGGGACATCATGAAAAGGTTTTTAACTTTTTTTCTCGCCATACAGATCATAATATTGATACTTACAGGGTGTTCTATACCGTTTTTCGGCAAGCCCGCCGAAAAGCAGGCAGACAAAGCCGACAGCCTTGATATGATCGAGTTCGATAACATCACGCCTGCAAATGGGTATGAGACATCACATGACGGAGTATCGGATACTCCGGCCGCAAGCGGTCTATCGGGCAGCAAACAGAACAGCTTATCGGGCAGCAAACAGAACAGCGGGCCAAATGCTGATATGAGCAGTGACGGAGCCGCCCATGTCAACCCGGCAGGTGGAATGACAGATCATTACATACCTGCTTCATCTGCGGAATATGGCGAAGGCTTGGCCGAATCCGGGCAGAATGACAGTGGTGATGCATCAAGCGGAAGTGATGTGTCGAATGGAAGTAATGCATCAAGCGGAAGTGATGTATCGAACGGAAGTAATGCATCAAGCAGCAATGATGCCTCGAGCAACAGCGTATCAGACGGAAGCGCTGCCAATGACTGGCCAAACAGTACGGGGACTTATGGCACGGGAGTACTTTCGGCGGAAAAGACTCCGGCCATTTCCTACTCGGAGCCCAGAAGGCCCGTAACAGTATATTACCAGGATGATGACGGCTGTATCGTACCGATGACCAGATGGATCCAACCGCAGCTCGGCATTGCGAGAGCCGCTGTCAGTCTGGCCGTGGACAATCCGGTAACCCGGGAGGAAACCGCATATTACGGCGTTTATCCGATTATACCTGAGAATACTGAAATATTGGGGATAGATATCAGGAATGGGACTGCGGTCATCGATTTCAGCAGGGATTTGCTAAACTACGGCACAGCTTATTCGGAGAGGAACATCATAGCCTCGATAGTATATACGCTGACCGAGTTTCAGACGATCGATAATGTGCAGATACTGATAAACGGATATGTCCCGGGCTTGCTCAAATATGGCACCGACTTGTCGGATGCACTGGGCAGGGAGGATATAATGGTAAATGCCGATTTGTCGTCAATTTCAGCGGGAATGCGGAAACTCGATGTCTATTGCCTGAAAAAGGCGAATGCCGGCTTTACTTATCCGGTCCCTGTTTCACTCGCAGTCGGGAGCGATGAAACAGATCCCTTGCCTGAATCGCTGGTGAAGCAGCTGCTGTCCGCTGAACCCGGCGGAGGCATATATTCGGAAATGCCGGATGGTGCATTCCTCAGGGACAGCTATGTAAAGGACAGTGTATTGATCCTCGACTTCAGTGAGGAATTTCTTAATTACGATGACGCCTTGAGCGAAGAGGCAATACTGAAGCAGCTTGCCTATACGATAAGGCAATGTGAGGGTATAAGAAAAAT
>CAZQUQ010000112.1:0-9340 GCA_964596445.1 uncultured Oscillospiraceae bacterium | reverse complement strand
TGATATAGATGCAGCAAATTACGTGATTTCATGCGGAGTTGAATTCTGGCAGATCCCCAGTAATGTCTCCGGTTCTATGCGGATAGGGCTTGCTGAGATCCAAAAGAAAATATACCCCTGCGGAAAAATCGGGAAGCATTTGCTGGAAAACATGCTCAGTTACAACATGTCGGAAAATGCCGGATGGACTGCCGGTGAGAGCTGGTCATTGGGTGACTCCCCTGCAGTAGGTGTAACGCTTGATCCAAACTGCGGCCAATATGTTTATCGTGAGGCTCCGATTTTTAATGAGGATACAACTTATCGCTTCGAAGCAGGCAGACCCAAAATCAAAGTATATACTTCCGTAGACTCCCGGTTTATTTTAGAAGACTTCATATGTAAACTACAGCTTTTATATGGTGCCTGTCACCGCAGTTAGTCAGTTATTTGAAAACAAACTCAATGTAGCTCCTGTTTTCTCGGTTTTACGGAGGTGAACGTCAATGATCGATGTAAATAGTGAGTTGAGCGGAGAGAAGCGTGATGCGCTTTTCAAGACAATAAAAACTCGATTTGATAATAATATGGATCGTCACGGCGGGCTTAAGTGGGACGATGTGCAGGCGAAGCTAGAAGCAAACGCAGATAAGGTCAGGTCGCTTTATGAAATGGAGAGGACCGGTGGTGAACCGGATGTTGTGGATTATGACAGTGAGACCGGCGAATATATTTTTTATGATTGCTCGCCCGAGAGCCCAAAAAGGCCGCAGAAGTGTTTGCTATGACCGCGAAGCGCTGGAATCCAGAAAAGAACACAAACCGGAGAGCAGTGCTGCCGATATGGCTGCAGCAATGGGCATTGAGCTGTTGACGGAAGACCAGTACCGGGGACTGCAAAGGCTCGGGGAGTTTGATGCCAAGACCTCAAGCTGGGTGAAGACGCCTGACAGTATACGCAAGCTCGGGGGAGCGATTTTCTGCGACCGCCGTTATAATACTGTTTTTGTGTACCACAATGGTGCAGAATCATATTATTCATCCAGGGGCTTTCGAGGCATGCTGAGGGTCTGAACTGAGCTGATGGTTTTAGCGCCTGGATTGCTGTCAATGCTCGGGCACTGTTCCAAGCAGCCTTAGGATCAGTTCTTTGATAGCTTCTCTTCTGGCGGTTTTGCTTTCCTCACTTTTGATATCTTCATTGCTGTTATGGATCAATGCACTTATTCCATAAAGCAGAAAGTCGGTCAATGAACCTAAATCAATATTAGGTGGTGAAATTTCTCCACGATTTTTATACTCCCGGATAAGTTCGCTGAAAACCGGCTTTAGCGAAACGAGTGTTTTGTGATGAAGCTTTGCCAAAACTTCCTGGTCAGATGCTCCGCTATTCATGCCCGCGTACTCAGCCAGGGAGTCCTCCAGATCTGACAGGATATTCTCCACTAATAACCAGAAAGATCCTTCCCTGCCTTTTCGTATAGTCTCTTTTATTTTCTCAACATACGCAATATTGTACTGTTCCAGTACCGCTGCGAATATTTCCTCCTTTGAAGAGAAATAGTGATAAAACATGCCGATTTCGCCGTTTGCCTCACCAACGATGGAACGTATGGAGGTTTTTTCGTATCCCTGCCGCAAAAACTGTCGGAACGCTATATCAAGCAATTCTTGTTTTCTTAATTCCGGTTTCATTCGTGACATTATTCTCTTATCCTTTCATTGCCGCATTAATGTATAAAGCATGCTTTTTATTATAACTTCGTACTCCATTACGGGTCACAACAGGCATGACCAGATAACGATATAAAGCATTGCCCTGATGAAGCCATTCTTTGTGATAAACAACAGGTGTGATTGGTGGTTCCGCAGTTGGACCAATGCTGATTGAGGATATCTCGTACCCCTCATTGCTGCCCATCTTTAGCACCAAATCTCCAGCCGGGTTTGTGATCAACGAACCGCCCATTAACCTGAAACTTTTATTGAATGCCTTAACTCCAATACCTCCGATGAATTCGGGAAACGAGCCGACTGCATTGACATAAACCGTCGGAACTCTCAGATATTTTGAGTATGTGGAGGCGACCACATAAGGCTGCTGTTCAAAATGCTCCAGATCGCTTTTGGATATTTGAGCGTTGGTTTCAAAGGGTGACGGGCTGGCATGGGGCATTAACATAAGGTCTATGTTTGAAGCCTTCATTCTGTGAAGCCGTTCGGCATAGTGATTGTCTGCGCATATACCAACTCCGATCCTTCCGATTTCTGTGTCTATGTATGTACCTCCAATCCCGCGTTTGAAGCAGTATGCTTCTGCATTCTCCTTGCGGATAATGCCGCAAACTTTTCCGTTCGGGCCGGCCAATATGTATGAATTGTAGAAATCCTTCCCGTCTGTTTCGATGGAACCTGCTCCTATATATATCTTCAACTGCATGGATAAATCGCATGCCCACCTGGCAGTCTTTCCATCCGACGGTTCGGAGAACTGCCAGATCGATTGGTTCGGAATATAGCCGCAGCCTGAAAGCTCTGGCAACACAGCCAGCTCAGCCCCTTGAGCCGCAGCTTGGGAGATCATGGAAGCTGCCTTTTCATATCCGGTTTCCTGGCTGTTGTAGTAGTTATTCAACTGTATCATTGCGACCTTTACCGTTCTCATATAATCCTCCCCTTTACATGTCTTGTTTGCTTGTCTATTTTACATGTTATTTTTCCCGATTCATTTTTCCTATTACTTTTACCTGTTCCTTCTGACATTTTACCTGTTCCTTCTGATACTTTACCTGTTACTCTTGCCAATCCCTTAGTTGCTTTTACCTGTTCCTCATTTCATGCCTTATATCAATTTTCTCTTCTTTTAAATTACAGAACGATGTTCTTTAATTATACTTACAGAACAATATTCTGTCAATACAGTATAAACTAATAGTGTTCACTGCAAAATAGACAAATATTTAAAAAATAATATCAATATGTTATAATATGGTATAATTTTGAAGGAGGATCTTAAAATGGGCAGGAGGCGGAGAGAAGAGTACGAAGGCGGAATATACCATGTTATTTCCAGAGGCGATAACAAGGAGATTATTTTCAGAGAAAGTATAGACAAAGGATATTTTATCAAGCAGATCAAAGAAACCATCAATGGTATGGGGTACAAGGTTTTCGGCTATGTGTTGATGAGCAATCATTATCATTTGATCGTGCAGATACTTGACCAAAAGCTGCAGAAAATAATGCATCAGATAAACAGCAAATACAGCAAATACTTTAACAAAAAGTACGAGAGAGTTGGCCATGTATTCCAGGGCAGGTATACTGCAATACCGGTACAGGATGAGAGGTATCTGATCGACCTTTTAAGGTATGTTCATCAGAATCCTGTAAAAGCGCAAATGTGCCGAAAAACAGATGAATACGAATGGAGCAGTGACGCATTCTACCGCAGGAATCTGAACGGATTTGTCAGCATCGATGATGTACTGGACATGCTCGATAAGAACAGAAAAGCTGCTATAGAAAAGTACACTGAACTGATGATACAGGAGACTGACAAGGATTATTCCAATGTAGGGGTAATAGGGGATGAAGCATATCAGATGATGTGCATGAACAGAAAAAAGAACGAGGCAAGAATGAGCCTGGATGAAATATTGATCGGTACGGGGGTAAATATGGCGGATTATTACTTGATTAAGTCTGGCTCGAGGAAGAGATCATTGCTAAAATATAAGCTGGCGTATATATGGGCGGCCAAAGAGTTGAATTATACCAATAAAGAGATCGGCGAAAACATAAATATGACCGCAAGCGCGATCAACTATTTGATTGCTCGATATGGAAGGGTAAAGCTGAGCGAAGCTGAGGGATCGTGCGGAGCAGATGCGTGTGAAATAACTGTCTAACTGAGGTGACAGGCACCAAAAGGAGGAGCTATTTTTGCTGGACAATAAGGGATTTGACCTTTGGGCTGATGAAATGAAAGAATCACTTCCGGAATTTGATGTTGAATACATTAAGATTTCATATTGCTCAGGAGTAATGACCATCAGGGCCTGAGCGTCTTTATCAGTCATTTGACGAAAAGTTGCGTATATAAAGTACAGTGTCGTGTTTAATTATATGAATTCGGAGACAGGGGAAAGCATATGCACAGTGCGAAGGAGTATAAGCGAGAAAATAAAAGGTCAGTTAGAAATAACTGTCTAACTGACGTGACAGGCACCAATAAGGATCTCTTTCTGATAATGCCTAAGGTAAGTCCGCTGTATTCAGCATTAATGCTGATTTACAAGCTCATCGAGGCAGCTATTCCAACGGTGACCATTATTGCCACTGCAGGCTTTATCAATGCGGCACTTGCAGTAGTGGCAGGAACACGTGATCTGAGCGCTGTTGTGCTGCCTATAGCAGGGCTGATAGGTGTTATGCTGATACAGGTGGTAGCCGGCAATATCGTTATGAACTTGATACAATGCAGAAGGGCTATTTACCTGAGGCGCGTTCTCCGGCCAATGATAGTGGCTCAGGTGGCGTCGCTTGAGTACCGTCATATTGAAAACAAGGATACTGCAGACCTTATAAGCCGTGTTGCTACCAAATTTGACACTGAGATAGCAGCTTGCTTCGATTCTGTGGTCAATCTGGCGACAAGGCTGCTTTCGGCATTGGGTGTTATACTTACCGTTATGACTGGTGCATGGTGGGCGGGGCTCATAATTATCGTGTCATCCGTCCCTCTGATGTTCGTTGCAAAGAAAGCGGGAGAACGCAGTTATGAGGCGCAGCGTGAAACCTCGAAGATCCATCGGCGGACCGGCTACCTTTCGTGGGTGCTCAAATCCCGCGACGCAGTCGAGGAGAGGACTGTCTACGGCTATACGGACGCGCTGAATGCCATTTACATGGAGCAATTTGACAAAGCAAGAAAAATCCAGCTGCGGGTGGACTTTAAAAACTTTATTAAAATGAAGGCAGGCGGTGTACTTGGCTCAGTCATTGCCGTTGTTACGATCCTCACGATGATACCGTCTGTTCTGGATGGAAGTATCGATTATGGTTTGTTTATCGCACTTATGGGCGGGATCATAAATCTTGTTCAGTCGCTGTCCTGGGGCATTAACGGCCAGATACAGGAGATAGCAGGCAAAAAGGAATATTTGAAAGATCTCGCGAAGTTTATGGCACTTGAGTCAGTCAAAGATGCCGATGCTATTCCAGAAGCGCAAATGAGCTTCGACAAAATAACCTTTGAAAACGTCAGCTTCTCATATCCGGGCACCGATAAGCTTATTCTGAATGGCTTGTCATTCACGATTGAAAAAGGCAAGCATTACTCATTTGTAGGGGTCAACGGCGCCGGGAAAACGACGATAACAAAGCTGCTGACCGGTCTTTACACCAATTACACAGGGGAGATCATGGTGGATGGCCGTTCACTGAGAGAATTTTCGCAGGCTAAAATAAAGGGATTGTCGACAGTGGTATATCAGGATTTTGCGCGATATAGCTTCAGCCTTTACGACAATATTACAATCGGCGCAATTAATTCGGAAGAACCAGCTGCTGATTCATGCGATTCCGCAGTTTACCCGAATAAATCCACAGCATCTGCCATCGATGATGCCGTGGAACTCATCGGACTGTCCGACACAGTGAAGAAGCTGCCGAATGGTATGCAGACGTATCTTGGCAAGGTATACAAGGATGGAGTGGATATATCCGGCGGCGAGTGGCAGCGTGTTGCGATGGCCAGATCATGGGTCCGTTCCGCTCCGCTGTGCATACTTGACGAGCCGACCGCAGCTCTTGACCCGCTCAGTGAAAGCCGTGTTTATTCGCAATTCGAAGAAATATCCAGGGGCAGGACCACTATTTTTATCAGCCATCGTCTTGGTTCCACCAAACTGGCTGATATAATCTATGTGCTCGACGACGGGCGTGTTGCAGAACAGGGGAGCCACAGCGAACTGATGCGGCAAAACGGGTTATATGCCAGGATGTACACTTCTCAGGCAGAGTGGTATTCCGACAGGGAAGGAGAATGCGTATATGTCTGAAGCAGATAAGCTCAACTCCAGCAGAGCCATGAGGCAAAAAGACAACGAAGCCCTTTCGAAGATATCGTTCCGGAAGGTGGTCAAAGCCGGACTGCAGATCAACATGTCTGCTATTCCGGTACTATATATATTCATAAATCTGATCGGCATAGTGCATGGTATTTCACACGGCTTTTCCACCTATATGACCCAGTGCTTTTATGACAGCGTTGAGCGGGTTTTAGTGTATGGAGATGTAGCCAGGATCGTATACGCCAGTGTATTGGCACTGGGTGCAGTTTTTATCGGGCGTGAACTGCTTAATGGTCTCCACAATTTTTTATTCAGTGTCTGCTATGCAAAATGCAACGGTGAGGCGCAGAAAAGGATACATGCGAAGATGGGAAGGCTTGATCCTGCCTGCCTGGAGGACACGACCCTGCAGGACCAGATCAACAAGGCAGAAGCAGGCGCACTAAATACGATCAGCATAGTGAATATCGGCATTATCATTTTCACATTCTACCTGCCGTACTTTGTTTTCATGGGTTTTTACCTAAGCAATATCAACCCAACGTTTATACTCTCGATCCTGTTCGTCTTTGTCCCTACTCTTATCGGACAGCTTATGAAAACCAAGGTCACTGCAAAATTCGAGGATGAAGCAGCGCCTATCCGGCGTCGGTCCGAATTCTATGACAGTACCATTACATCAAGAGAATTCTTTAAAGAGACCCGGCTGCTCGGCGCTTACAAAATGCTGCTGGGACGCCTTATAGACACTTTCAGGGAACTGGCCGGCGCCGAGTGGAAGGCAAAAGTCAAGGAAAACAAGCTTGAACTGTTGTCTTCACTGATTACCTCTTTGGGCTGGGGAGGCATTGTTTACCTGCTCGTAACATCACTTCTGGCCGGTGAGATCACTGTTGGTGCATTTGCAGCTGTGTTCGGTTCCATCTCAATGATGTTTGGGATCATGCAGGAGGTATTCAGGCATGTGGGAGGCATAGCCAAAGATTACGGGGCCGCCCGGAACTACGTCCGTTTTTTGGAGCTGCCGGAGCGCGGAGGCGTTTCTCAGACGGCAGATAATTCAAAGGGCATTGTTCTTGAAAATGTCAGCTTCAGATACCCTAATTCGGAAATGAATAGCATAGATAATGTCTCACTGACAATAAACAGCGGGGAGACGATTGCAATAGTTGGAGAGAACGGTGCGGGCAAATCGACGCTGGTGCGGCTGCTGATTGGTTTGTACAAGCCTTCGGAGGGCAGAGTCATCTCCAGGGGCATGGATACTCTGACGACAGACAGCAGATCGCTGTTCAGAGGTTTATCAGGCGTGTTCCAGAAGTTCCAGCGATACCAGATGAAGCTTTCGGAGAATGTAAACATTAGCGAGATCAACAGGGGTGAATCGCCGGAGAAGGCACTGAATGAAGCCGGCGTTGAAATTAAGGCGGACACGTTCCCGGATGGACTGGACACGATGCTGTCAAGGGAGTTCGACGGAGTTGACCTGTCAGGCGGCCAGTGGCAGCGTATATCCATCGCAAGGGGGCTGTACCGCACCCATGACCTTGTTGTGCTCGACGAGCCTACAGCAGCTATCGACCCAATAGAGGAGAGCAGGATATACAGGCAGTTTATGGAGATATCAAAAGGCAAAACGGCTATAATTGTAACGCATCGCCTGGGTTCAGTAAAGGAGGCGGATCGTGTCATAGTCATGGACAAGGGGAAGATCATAGCCGCAGCGCCGCATAGCGAGCTAATGAAAAGCTGCGGGCTATATGCGGAGATGTATAATGCCCAGTCCATGTGGTATAGAACAGATTAATGCGTAAACAGGCGAAAAAATGAGAAAGAAGAAGTTTCAATTTAAATAACTGTCTAACTGACGTGACAGGCACCATTATTCTATAATTTGGTTTATCACTCCATTGAGAAGAATATCTATTGCGGATGTCTGGGTATGTGTATTCATTTCATGCATTTGCATCCAGCAGTGATAAAGAGATTGAAATACAAGTGAGGCTGTTTCTATATCACATGTAAATTTGATGCCATGATCATGCAGCTTTTGAGCTGCGTCAATATTCTGTTTTTTGAATGCCATCAGCCGATCTTTTGACACTTTGCGGTCAATGATCAATGTGGTGTTCACATCGATCTGGGTCAGCACAGGGTATTGGAGCATCAACTTGAACATATGCTCAAACACTTGACGGACGCGCTCCCTGCCAGGCAGATCAGTGTTGGATTCCAGCAGTAAATCGAGTTCATTGAAAATTTTTAGCTGAATACCCTGAACTATATCCAGATATAGATACTCCTTGTTTTCGTAGAACTTGTAAAATGAAGCTTTGGCGATACCAACGGATTCTGCCAGATCATCAATGGTCGCTTTTTTTAACCCATACCTGGCAAATAACCGTTCACCCTCCGCCAGAAGTTTGTTGTGTATTTTATCTCTTTCGTTCTCACTGAACCTTGGCATAAAATCCTCCCGGATCATTATATCAGGTTATTCGGTAAATTGGATGTGTAAGATCTGACTCCTGTTCCTTGTCGAAGGCAGGAAATTGAAAATCCTTAATATGAAACATCCTTCTCTGAAAAGTACATGAGCAGGCCTTCTGCTATAATTACTGTATTTGAGCCTTCCGGTGGGTTTATTTCACCGACCCATGCGGTATCCAGTACGGATCTTGAGATAAAGCGGATGTGCTCATTTTCGGTAAAGAAGCGCCTGCGGATCGAAATAACCTCCGGCAGATCCAAATCATACCATCTCATCGTACCATTATCCACTCTGCATATTCGTGTATCCAAGCCGGCTCCCAGGTTGATCACGGTTATATTCGGGTTTGCATCTGCCATTTTCTTTATTTCATCATCGATAACTATCGTGCGCGCCAAAATGCCGTGAGTTGATATCCTGCCGCCATCAATTGCTTTGCTGCGCATATCTTCTGCGTTGATTATCTCTGCTGATTTTCTGTCTGTCAGCACGGGATTGTCTTTTGTCATCTCAGCAGCTCTTGCTGCCAATGGAATGTACAATGTTTCTGAGATCGGCAACGTGTTATTTTCCATTGCTTGCATGGTATACCCCCTGATTCCTGATATTTATAGCCGCCTGTGACTTCTACCAGCTTTAAGTTATTGCTTTGGGCGAATCAAAACGGTAGTGGTAATCTGTAGCTATATAGTTATTATCTGAATTATATATACTAAAAAAATAAATCAGTATATATAGTATCTATAAATGAGCAAAAACGCTAACATAATTTGGTAAAACTAAATGAGGCACC
>CAZQUQ010000111.1:7709-9408 GCA_964596445.1 uncultured Oscillospiraceae bacterium | reverse complement strand
ATGAAATCCGGGTATGGAATCAATATCGAAATCAACGCCCGTGTATCGACCAACGCCCCCGACAGCCATACGACCTGGGCGCAAAACGCCGTTTCCTATTTTCCCGAATTCTCTTACAACACCTATTGGCGGCTTCTTGACCGGATCGTGAGCGGCTACAACGCAATGCTGGAATTGAAGCAAAACAAATATTCCACCTACAACCGGCGTGTCCACTTCACGCCGCCATGGTTCCCCAATGCTACCTATACCACTTATACCCAGGTGATTGATGCCTGGACGCCGGCCGGTATGTTATCCATGAACGTTACCGACTATGTAAACATCAATCAAAGTGTATTTGACGACTGGCACGTTGCCCCCCAAAAATAGCCGATAAGCCCTAATATAAATGGCTGCGCGAAATGCGCGGCCATTTTCAAGAACAAAAAAACGAGAAAACAATCGCCCCAAACCCGCATGATAACGGGAGAAAAGTAACTTCTGCGGAAATTCCGCAAAAGTTGGAAAACGAACAAAACCAAATAGATTTTGAAAGGTAGGTATGATATGCTATTGCCTATTGTTATGCTGTCGCTTTGCGCCATCGGCGGAGCGGCAGTTTTTATTTTCCTAAAATTTCAGAAAGGCAGATCAAAATCGACCGAAAGCCTTCCCGAAAAAACAGCCAACGAATTCATAAACGTCCGGGACATTCAGGGGAACCTGCTGTACACCCTTGATGGGTTAGCCCTGTGCTTTCTTAAAATTAACCCCATCAGCATCGACCTTTACAGCAAAAATGAGAAATTGACTCTTATGCGGATGCTGACTGCCGAAATATCATCTGTGCAACACGAATTTCAATTTTTGGCTGTATCTCGACCGATAGATATATCTCCGTTGCTTATGGAGCTAACTTCACTTTTAACCACCGATGACCTAAAGCAAAAGGAATTACTTAAACAGGAAATTGCAGAGATGAACGCATACGCCATCAGCGGTGAGATTGTAGAGCGCCAATTCTACATTATCTTATGGGACCGGATGGACGACGACGCCCAGCGGGAGCTTTTGAACCGTGCCAAGCAGTTTGCACAGAACTTCATCGACTGCGGGGTGGAATGTGAGTTGCTGCCCCAGCGGGAAATCGTGCGGCTTTGCAATCTTGTGAACAACCCCGCCTACACTCATCTGGAAGACAGTGACACCGAGCCGACCATTCCCATCATTACTCAATAAAGGAGCGTGATTGTATGGCAATCGACCCCGCAACGGCCAAAGCTCTCGTTACCGCCGCAACTAAGGTGGCAACAGACAGCGAGACGAGAAAAAAAGTGCTGATTATCATTCTTGCTCCGGCTATCGGCCTTCTTTTGCTCATTGCCATGATCTTGCAGATTCTTACCATGCCCTTTGCTATGCTGGGTGAGGCCTTTAGTGGGGATGAACTTGCTCAGGTGCAGAACATGCGCGCCGATACCGCTTATACCCAGCTTATAAGTAAGGATGATGAAAGCTACAAGGAGAGCTACGGTCAAACTTATGAAGGTGTCCTTCTTTCTTCCGGCTCAACCCAGGTCGTGTATTTTAACCAGCTCGACAGTCGCTGGGCAGAGATCTTATATGGTACATCCAGCACTATAGGAGAGGCCGGCTGCGGCCCCACCGCTCTTGCAATGATTGTATCCACCCTGACGGGTACATATCATGATCCCGT
>CAZQUQ010000111.1:0-7609 GCA_964596445.1 uncultured Oscillospiraceae bacterium | reverse complement strand
GGGAAAATCCTTGTGGCCGATCCCGCAAGCAAATCGAGAAGCGAAAAGGAATGGGACTTCGATATCATACTCAATGAGGCACAAAAAGGCGCCGGAGCAGGCGGCCCCTTCTGGATTATATCTAAATGAGTAGAAAAGGAGGCGATTTCTCTGCCTCCTTTCTATCTTGTATGTATCTATAGCAATTGCTAAACACATCAAATTTGATTCGCGCATTTGTTTTCAATCCATTTAAACTTTTTAACTAATAGCTTACAGAAAACGGCGATGAGGATATAGATCGGAAAAGAATAAATGAATCTCCAGCTTATTAAAACATACTGACCAATAAGCACGTCTAACGGCTCAATGACAAACGCAAAAATAGCAGCGGCTACTGTACTTGCAACCAGATACTGCCTCCATTTGTTATATTTCTGGTATAGAAGCATCATCGCTACAGGGTAGCAAACGAAATCTACCGGACACAGGAACGCCGTCTGCGGGATAATCCGTATTGCATAAAACCATAAAAGGTATTCAGAACCTACAACATCAAGATATAAAGCCGTTATGCATATAAGCAATCCGAAAAATCCAATTTCCAACACCCGCTTTTTATCTACTAATTTCCACCATACAAGCGGAAAAACAACCATACTGAATACCCCGAGCCACCAAACCCACGAAAACAATTCTTCTTTCAGCCAGTGCTGGTAGTTTAAAGTAGTTAATTGTTGCTGGAGCTTTATTATTTCCTCCATAGAATATGTTTTTCATCCCCTTTCTTGAAGTCTATTTCGGTTGATATAGCTCGCGTTTGGGGATGAATACAAATGATGGAATTGCCATTTTTTAATGCCATGTTCACGGTCTGACCCGTACCGCCAATCATCTTGCTATTTTGATCGTAAACTGCAAGAAGGTATTTTGAATTCGCTACAAGGTATTGGTTGCGCACGCGATAGCACCCTTCATAGTAATGTACGCTTAATTGAACAATTTTTGTGCAGTCACGGAGCAGATTGTAATAGCGCTCTCTTTGCGCTTCTGTCCATTTTACTGCCTGTTCCTCAAACGGGACGATACAGTGAAGCTCTATATCCTTATGTTGCTTCATTAAATCGAGAACAATTTCACCCGCCCATGTATCGACGCCTATACAGGCCCCGGTCAAGAACCTCAAGACGCCCTGCTCATAAAGCAGCTCGATTTGCTCGCGTAAAACACTTTTAAGTTCTACACAATCAGGGTGCTTTTCATCGCCTTTGAACGTGAACCGGTGTGGACGGTATCCGGTAAATGCTGCTGTTTGATCTCTCATGTTATCACCTTTTTCTCTCAATATCAACTGCATAAGTTATAAACTTACATAGTTGATTATATTCATTTGTGCAAGTAATTACAATAATTACATGCGTAGAGTGGGGTGATAAAGTGGAAATAGATTACAAAGCAATTGGGCGTCGAATCAAATTTGCAAGAATCCGAAAAGATACCACACAAGAATTCATCGCAGAGAAAGTCCAAATGTCGTTACAGCATGTCAGCAATATTGAAACGGGAAACACAAAGTTAAGCCTACCGGCCATCATAGCTATGGCAAATGCTATTGGTACATCGGTAGACGAATTTTTATGTGATAACGTCCTTCACTCCAAGCATGTATTTGTAAAAGAAGCGAAGGACTTGTTTGAAGATTGTGATGATTACGAAGTAAGGGTTTTAGTGGATGTACTAAAGGCAACTAAGGAGGCTCTCAGAAAAGATGCCACACTTAGAAACAAAATGGAAAAGTAAATACATAGCATTAAAGAAGCGTTATGGTTTGTTTGTAGAGCCATAACGCTTCTTTTATTCTCAGCTATTTTAGGATTCTTGTGCCGAAAGGTTAAACTTTACGGCACTTTTTTTATTTTATCGAAGGAGGTTTTTTTAAGTGGCAAGACAAAACACTGCCTTTATGCCTGTCAATCAGGCATTGCTCAACGTCATTACTCCAATGGGCCTTGAAATTCGGAAAAATTCACTTGTTATCGGTGAAAATACAGGCCGAATCTATGGAGTTATAAAATATCCGCAGAAAGTGGATATTGGATGGCTCTCGAAGATCACCAATATCCCCGGCACCATTGTTTCCGTATCTTTCCGGCCCGTGGACAACGGCGCTCTGATCGGAGCGATATCCAAATCAATTACACAAAACAGAGGAATGGCCGAGAGCGCAAAAGACCCCCTTTCCCGTCAACGGGCGGAGAAGGCGGCCGAAGATGGCGAACGCATTATGCTCCAGATAGATCAACACGGTGAAATCGTCGGGCTTATGAGCATTGCTATCATGCCTCTCGCCCCGGATGAAAAAGCGTTTACCAGGGTATGCCGGCGCGTCGAGAGTACCGTGTCGGTGATGAAATGCAAAATCCGTACCCTTGTCAATCTGCAAAAGGAAGGCTTGCAGCATATTTCTCCCACCTATCCTTTGAGCGAACGGGTGGCTAACATTATCGATCGAATTGTACCTCTTTCTACTGTTATGGGCGGTTTTCCCTTTGCCGCCAGCGGCTTCAATGACGGAACGGGGTACTATATCGGCCGTGACTCCACGGGCGGTCTGGTTATCATAGACACTTGGCGGCGCGGTGACGACCGGACCAATTCAAATATGGTCTTTATGGGCGTTGCCGGCGTTGGTAAATCGACGGCGGTAAAGCATTTTGCCATGGCTGAATATATGAAAGGGACAAAACTGATTTTTATCGACCCCGAATCAGAATATAAAGACCTCTGTATGTCCTTAAATGGAGACTGGATAAATGCTGCCGGCAGTGTGGCCGGGCGTCTGAACCCCCTACAAATAAGACCCGCCCCGCGCGATGAAGAAGACGAGGAACATCCCTTATACAAAGACGAGGGCAATGGCATGAGTGATATGGCCCTCCACCTGAAAAACCTGGAAATATTCTTCAACCTGTACATCCCCAGCCTTTCCGATATGCAGCGGGCTATTTTGAAAAAAAGCATCATCGAGCTGTACAATAGATTCAATATCTTTTGGGAAACCGATATCACAACCTTAAAAAACACCGACTTTCCCATTTTCTCAGATTTGCTCGCGCTGATTGAGGAAAGGGCCGCACAAAATCCAGATAACACAATGTACAGCGACCTTGCCCTGCTTCTCTTTGATATCGCCAAAGGCGGCGACAGCTTCCTGTGGAACGGCCACAGCACCATAGAGACACACACCCGCTGCGTCTGCCTGGACACTCACGCTTTGCAGAACACCGGGGATAACATCAAACGCACTCAATATTTTAATCTGTTATCCTGGTGCTGGGAGCAAATGTCCCGTGACAGGAACGAGCGTGTTTTGCTGATATGCGACGAGAGTTATTTGATGATCGACCCCCATGTACCTCAATCCATTGTTTTTTTGCGAAATGTCGAAAAGCGCGCCAGAAAATATGAATCCGCCCTGGCCATCGTATCTCATTCGATAGTAGACTTCCTTTCACCCGAGGTCAAAATGTATGGTCAGGCATTGCTTGATATTCCGTGTATCAAAGTGCTGATGGGGACGGACGGAAAAAACCTTCAGGAAACGCGGGACCTGTACAATCTGACCGATGCCGAAGAAGAATTGCTACTCTCTAAAAAGCGCGGGCACGCCCTTTTTATCATCGGCTCCAAGCGGCTGCACCTGCATTTTGAGATACCGGCCTATAAATTTGAATATATGGGCAAGGCGGGTGGCCGATGATGAAAAACAATAAAAATAAAATCATCGAGCTATTCTTTTATATACTTATCGTGATTGTGGGCGTGGTTCTGCTCATCACGGGAAAGATAAAAGAATCGAAGCCGCCGAGCGACGCCACGCCGCCGCCCGCACAGGTTAGTATTCAAAGCGCGGAAAGGTGGAATGATCATGCTGCTTTACTTGACTGGAAAGGATAGGGTCAACCTCCTGGACTTTATAGAGGATAAAATCGGGATAATCCCCAAGAAGATGACAGGCAAATTCTCCCTGATGCAATTTGTGGTACGGGATATGCGCAACTACGCCCATATGAAATACTTTGTTATCGACCGGACCGCCGTAAATGAGGATGAAGCTGGTTTTATTGCGGCGGTTAACTCTTTTCGGACCATGTTTAGCGCCCGCATCATCGTCATCTGCGAAGGCTGCTCCGAGCATGACGCTTTCCTACAGCAGCTCGTATTGGCTGGCGTGACGGACATTGTGGCAGCGGCCGACATCAAAGAGATTCAGGCTGAAATATTAGAATGCCTTTCTCCCGATGGAATGCAGCGGTACAAAGTGCCGGCGCAGAAACCGCAGCCCCCCACTATCGCCGCAAAAAGCGCGCCGGTATCAGAAAGATACATCTTCACCTGCAAGGATATTCGGATCGCTGTTGCGGGCTGCCAGCGGCGCATGGGCGTTACCACCACGGCTGTTAATCTTGCGCACTGGATACAGGCCCATGGCGGTACGGCCTGTTACCTGGAGAGTAATCTGCACAGGCATATGGCCTACATTATAAAGCTCTATGCGGATCAGCCGGAAGGCAATCATTATACCATCGGCGGCGTGGATTACTATTTCACCAAAGAGTTAGATAAAACCTACAATTTCATAATCACCGATTGCGGGGTACTGGATGAACTGCCGCAGGCCAGCTTTACAGAGGCCGACCTGCGCCTGTTATGCGGATCAGCCATGCCCTACGAGCTGGTCCATATGCAAAACGCCCTGAACCGGTGCAAAGGGTGGACGGTTCAGGCGCTTGGCATGTATGTCCCGTTGGATATCCGGGAGCTTATACAACAGGCCATCACAGAGGATATATTGTTTGTTGACCCATCCCATGAATTATTCGACGGGAACACAAACAGTAGTCTAAACAAGAAAATGGTCAGCAATTATATAACCAGGACTATAAATGGTAGCGAGGCGGTGCAGGAGTTGTGATGTGCTCCTGTTCCGCCTTATTTAATCGAGCAAAGGAGCTGGGATGATGAAAATTAAGTTGATGCAGACTATATATGCGTCAAATCTGAAAAGCCGTGCCATTCTCGTTATGAATTATTTGATTTTCCGTGCTAACAAGGAGGGAACCTGTTTCCCTTCTATAAAAACCATAGCAAAAGAATGTCACATCAGTGTGAATACCGTCAAGCGCGCTTTGGATGACCTGGCAGAAGCAGGATATGTCCAAAAAGACGCACGATTTATTGAAGAAAAAAACGGTGCACAGACATCAAACCTCTATACTCTTTCCGCAGGTATGTTTGTGGCCGATGATATAGACGCAGCAGAAGCGGGGACGGCAATAAACACCGTCCCCGCGAGCTGTCAGGATGAACCGATTGAACAAATATCTTTTGAGAACATGGCTCCCGCCGTACTCCAAGGCAAAGAAGAAGCGGCAGATCAGCCGATACAGGGCGAACACGAACCGATAATATCGAACTCATACATACCGGTCCATATCGAAAAAACTGGTTTTTCAGAGTATCCTAAATATGGTTTCAAGTGGGCTGCCCCCCAGCCCATGTTGATACCGCCTTGAAATTTTACATGCTAACTATAGGGATTACGGAAAACAAGTAATATAGCTGAAATATAAAGACAATTACTCAAGCAATATATGTCACCACGCTTGAAAATGTCAAAATATATATGTTATAATGGCAAAAAATATGTTATAATTCGATTTCATGGCAAAAACCATCGAATTATCCTTGATAATAACATATTTTATCGTACCTTGGGCTGGATATGTTGGATCAGGACCGCATTTATGCCCACGATGGAAGGACGGTGATTTTATGCAAAATCCAGGAATCAGTGAGCTTAGTTTTTCTTCATCAGAGTTAGAACACGATGCGTTTTATATTCAGGTGTTTCAGCGTTCAATGATTCCGCAAATAATTGTCGATAAGGATTTATCTGTATTCGCAGCCAATTATAGTATGTTTGAGTGCCTTCAAATGAAACCTCATGAAATTGTAGGTAAATGCTTTGGCGAGGCTTTCTCATGCTATAAAAAAGATCCGACAGCCGAAAATTGCTTTAAGTGCAAAGAAAGCAAAAAATGCCCTGTTCTGAAAGTTGCCCAAAATCTCTTGTACGGTGGTTGTGCTTCCGTTCGTACCGAAATTTCCTATTCGTGGAACAACGGTAAGCATTTAAGAACGAAATGGTTTCAAGTAGGCGGGGTTAAAGTTTATTTTTCTGATGTAGCTTATGCACTGCTTTCCTTTGTGGATATCACTATGCAGAAACATCAGGAGAATATTCTTAAAAAGAAGCTGGCTCTCGATCAGCAGACCGGCCTGATGAATAAGCAAAGCCTGATCAACGAAATTAAAAAGTTGGCAAACCGCAACTATGCACAATGTTATACACTGTGCATGATTGATTTTGATGATTTTAAGAGCATCAACGATCAGTGCGGCCATTTGACTGGAGATAAGGTGTTGAAGGTTTTTGCCGGTATCGCCCGCAAGAATATCCGAAAGTGCGACCAGGTGGGACGATTTGGTGGCGAAGAATTCATCTTTATTTTTATGGATAGCGATCCATATCAATCCCTGCAAATTCTCCAAAGAATACACGGCGAACTCTATAAATACTTTAAGCAGGATATTCCCATTCCAGTAACCTTCAGCGCCGGCCTTGTTTTCGTGGATGAAATTGAAACCACGCCCTCGTTTGCCGATTTGTTTCTGGATGTTGACCGATTACTTTATCAAGCAAAAAGCAAAGGAAAAGGCCGTGCAATAAGTGCGTCCGGCGAATTCTTATTTAATACAGGCGAATACCAGGATGAAAACGGACCCACCCTGCCGCTATAAAAATAAACATAAAGCCACTAAAAAGAACAGCCGCTTATTTTAATAATAAACAGGTGGCTGTTCGTACTACTTCTTTTGCATACGATTGATATGGTTTAGAATCATGAGAATGTCGCTGTCATCAAGAGTTTTCAGACCTTCCACAGCCTTCTGAATTAACTCTGGATTACTGAGCTTATCATCAAAAAACTCGGCAGGCGTAACGCCGAAATATTCACAAATAGCAAAAAACTCCGTGAGCGGAGGGAGAGATTTTCCAGATGAAATATTATATATGTAACCTCTGCTATGACCTAAATCATAACTCATTTGGTATTCGGAAACTCCCTTCTGTAATCTAAGCTGCGTAATTCTGTCACGCACAAATTTATCATACACTGTTAATCACCTCATCGTATATCATAAGTGAAAAACAGTAGCGACTACTCAAATCTCATATGTCATTATTGTTGAAATAATCCAACTATGTATGTTATAATAGTGTGGCATATGTCGTATGCTGATTTATTTATTGAATATGTCGAATGTAATTTGACTAAAACATATTCGGCTTGACGGTAAAAGTTTTTGAATCGGAGAGAAACTTGTCACTTCACTGAACACAGTAATCTCCCATGGAGGTGTACGGGTTTCACATTCCCTGAAAATGGATTGACATTATAAAGCTTGCTGAGAGGATAATTGGAATTGAATAGGATAAAAGCTGAAAGAGCATTACAGATAGTCGCGGCATAAGCTGGGGTATCTGTTGGATATGTCCGTGATA
>CAZQUQ010000110.1:0-9408 GCA_964596445.1 uncultured Oscillospiraceae bacterium | reverse complement strand
CTGCTGATATCAAAGCTGCCGGATATTACCTTCTTATCACCGGAAAAATCGATGACCTCGCATCGTATCAGTACCGGCTCGAAGTTCTCATCGATACTGTAAAACAAATCGATTTCAGCTATCATATCCACCGTGGCCATTCCGAAAACCGGAAGCGGTACTTTGATATATGAACGGTTGTTTCTCTTCATAAGTGAAAGTCGCGAATCTTCGCTTATATCTACAGAAACGGGATCGATCCATGTACGATCCGCATAGCTGTACATGATTTCCTCCTGCTGCGGTCCTTCTCCCGTATCTTCTATTATCAGGTCTGCCGTAAAACCATATTGCTCATTTGTCACCGTCAGCTTGTTTCCGCCATTTATATAGCTGAATCTGAACGCCCCGATAAAATCGGCAAGCATATTGTCACTTTGAATCGAATAGCTCAGATCCTTTTTATAACTATAAATGAAGCAGCTTGAATAGCTGAAGGACGCTCCATAGCCGGGAATGACCAGAAAAATGTCTTTTGCCCCGTCGCCGTCGAGATCCTCAAATTCCATATTGGACAAAAACTCCGATGTCACAGCGCTGTCCTTTTCTTTTTCGCGGAATACGACCTGCTTTGTGATATCTCCGTCGGTTATAACCAGTCTTCCTTCAATAAAGACCTCCTCATCAGTACCGGAAGCAGGCAATTGGAGCTTCATGGCCCTGACCTGCTCGTTCGAACCATCACCATTCAGATCGACGCTTGCGCTTTGCAGCAGCTCCGATCTGCGGCCAAACGGTGCCTGATCGTCTGTATTGGCGGAACTTTCATACACTATACTGCTGTCAGCTTCATTATCGCTTATACTGCTGTCAGGATCATCCTTTTCGCTGTCGGATCCGTTATCAGCCACAGATGCTCCTGAAGGCGCTTCGATCCCGCTATCATCCGTTCTGCTTAAGCCGTCTGCCTCACCGGCAGCAGCCGGATCTGTGCCTGTTACATCTTCGGTATTGGTCTGTTTCTCAGGAACGCATGATGCAAGTACTGTTAAAAACATTATTGCCAGCAGCAACAGACATGCACGTTTGATATTGACGACCCCCCATCAGTTTATCCATAGCAAAATGACTGCTCAATACAGTTGATAAACACCTCTGCTGATCTCTATGATACCACTAACGGCGCGGCATTTCCACTCACGTTCTGAAGAAAAGCATATACATCGGCAATAATACCGCCAGCAAACCGACGACAAAGACCATTACCGCTCCTGGCTTGTTTCTGTTCTTCCAGTTCCAGACGCCATAGCTGACCGTATATATTTCCATAAATATAAGAAACACAGCAATTGCAATCCTTGCGGGCAATGACATTATTTCCCTCCCTTATTCCGACTGCTGCATCGATTTTATGATCAAGCCTGTCCTTCTGACCTTCAGATCAACCTTGACGTTGAACTCGGCATTCCTGTACTGTTCAGGCCAATTAAACTTCTTCCAGTCGTCCAGTGTCAGAAATTTCCCCTTAAGATATCTGCCAAAGCCACAGATGTCTGAGTCGAACTGCTCGGTAGTTTTTTTCAGCATTGATGTCACTTCTTTTTTTATCATTTCGCTTGCCTTGTCTTCCATCGGCTGAGGATAATCTTCATATCTGAAGGAGCTTTGAATCGATGTAAAGTCTCCTTCCAGATCCAGTACTATATCGAACACCGCTTTGCCATCGTTAAGAACAGCAGTGACTTTTGGCCTGCTCCGCTGGATGATATCCATCACCACAAGCTTTCCGGCATCATACGCATCGGGGACAGTCCAGTAGGAGTGTCCGTAGTTGCCCGTCAGCATTTGGTAACATGAAGCCTCAGCCCCGTTAAGCGTCCCGACCATACGCCCTTCCTTGAACACGGCTATGCCCATGACCACATTTTTCAGATCAGAAATAACAGGGATATCTCCGGCTTCATAAATACCCTCGGGCCTTGCGGCATTGCGATGACCACCGCTTTGGCCAAGCTGCTCCACATTTTCTTTTTTGTTTATGCCTGTCAGGATAGCTGCCGGCTCTTTAAAATCTGATTCAATGGCAAAATGGAAATCAGACATCCTTACATCATCAAAGAATGAAGCATAATCCTTTCCGAGCAGCAGTTCATAATACTTCGACGGATTGCTCTCGAGTATGGGTTTTATGTTCTTGAGATATTCATCCGGCGGTTCATTCGAAACCATCACGAACATATTAGGCCTGAACTCCCTTCCTCTCTGGATCGCTTGAATATATTTCGAAATGCCTGCCTCTGCAAGCCTCCTTGAAAAAATGATCACCTTGGCATGTGACAGGTTTATCTCCTTGCTTATGATGTTGTTTATCAGATCAAGTCCTGAGTATAATGTAGGAGTGTCAACGGTTATGACGGAAGATGTATTTCCTTCGCTGCTGCCGCTTCCGCCTCCGCTTTCTCCCCCGCCGCCTCCTCCTATCGCAAGCGGGGCCGCCAACTGCAGCGTCATTCTCAGTGCATTGGCCTCTCCTATATCAAGCCCTACGGCAAGCGGGTATGCAAGGTCATCTATTTCCCTCTGGTCATAGCACCCTGAAACAGATACTGCAATGAGCAGCAAAATCAGTACAGAAGCTGCCCTGTATTTTTTTGCGGTATTCCTCATCTGCCTCATTTCCCCTTTCCCGCACGTTTTCTCAATGATGCTGTGATCAGTATCAGTCCTGTGAAAACAAAGGTAACGATCCAAGCTATATTATTGGTATACCTTGATTCCATGTTTATCACTTCTACCAGGCTGTCAGGCATAAATGCAGCACTGAACACGATCACGGCAAACGGCAGCACCAATGGTCTTGTATGCATCAAACCAGCAGTTTTTGCAAATGTGTAGATCATAAAATAGAATATCGACGTCAGATACATTAGCGCTGCCATTGCCCAAATAAATACGAACACGGACTCTATCCTCTGAAAGAAGCGTCCCAGGCTTATCATCCTGGTAATATTGTAAATAGGCAAAAAAGGTTCAAGGCTTGAAGGATAAGGGAATACCAATGTATAGGCCAATGATCCTATCACAAGAAAAGCAGCGCTGGACAAAAATGATATATACCCGACTTTTCTGACCTTTTTATAACCTCCAAGGAAAGGAGGAAGCAAAAAGAGCACAAGCAGTTCACAATAGACGGATGATCTGAGAAAACCCTTTATTACAATATCATCGACACCGGTACCAAAAATAGGCGTGAGATTGGTTATATCAAACTTCGGCATGACACCGGCCAATATAAGCAAATAGCCTGCCCCTATGATGGGGATCACTATGGCATGGAACCTTAGAAGTGCTTCCATTCCGAAAAAGCATGCAACAACTATGCCTATGATAAAGATGGACATTACATAGCTAAGCGGAGATGAAGGCAGCGACACTATCTTCATATCCTCCGTAAATTTCCGGACAACAATCACCGTCAGGAAAAAAAGACCAGTCGTTATGACAGTCCCCGCTATCACCTTTAAGACCTTCCCTCCAGCTATCTCGGAAATGTCAATGATATCAAGCTCTCCAAACCTTTTAAACAGCCTGATGATTACAATAAACATTATGAATGCGGCAAGTCCAGAAACTATAGCTGACATCCACCCGGCAGTTGCCGCATCCTCAGCTGTCATCCTGCCATAGTATAAAAACAGCTTGGTGCATATTAGGTTTATTATGAGAGTGATCGCTTCGAAGCTGCCGACCCTTATCCTGTTTTCCATCTGCATGCCTTAAGTACCGCCCCTGTTCTTCCATTTCATACTGAAGTGGTCCTGCTTTTCTTTCCTTTTTGTGTTCAAATAATCAGGTCTGCTCTCCTGCTTCCACTCCGGCGCTTTGAACATGACATTCCGGTAGCTGCCGGAGGTTCTTGGCCCTAAAGGCGACATGAATGGAACGCCGAAGGATTTCAGGCTTGTGGACCATATGCCGAATAAGAAAAGTCCAAGGGTTATTCCCAGAAACCCTGCGAAAGTACCTAAAAATATAAATACAAACCTAAGTATCCTGATGGAGTAAGCCAGCGAAAAATTAGGGATGGCAAATGAACCTATTCCTGTTACTGCAACAATTATTATCAATATAGGACTGACGATATTTGCAGCGACTGCAGCCTGCCCCAGGATCAGTGCGCCTATAATACCCAGCGTCGGCCCTATGGGGCCGGGTACTCTGACACCTGCCTCCCTGATCAGTTCAAAGGACAGTTCCATCAACAGTATCTCCACTAGCGACGGGAATGGCACCTTTTCCCGGGAGGCTTCTACTGCAAGAAGCAGATCTGTTGGAATCATTTCGTGATGATAATTTGTTATGGCAAGATACAGCCCCGGCAGCAGCAATGCCAGAAACGCAGCTATATACCGTATATATCTCAAAAGATTGACATACGGGTATCTTATGTATATGTCCTCGGCCGAATGCATCAGATCAAATGATGTAACCGGCACTATCAGTACATTGGAAGACCCGCTCACTATTATCGCGACCCTGCCGTTTATCAGCAGTTCCGACACATAATCCGGCCTTTCTGTGGATATGACCTGGGGCGACGGATAGATCGTACTGTCCTCAATCAGTTGCTCCAATATACCTGCATCGAGCATATAGTCGACCTTCACTCCCTCGAGCCTTCTTCTTACCTCTGCCACAAGCTTTTCATTTACCACATCCCTGATATACATGATGGAGCAGGGCGTTTTACTGACCTTGCCGACTATAATGTCCTCCACAATCAGATCCTCATCCTTGATCCTTTTTCTTATCTGTGCGCTGTTGGTCCTTAAAACTTCATTGAATGCTTCCTGTGGTCCCTTGATGACTATCTCGTTGTTAGGCTTTTCTATCCCTCTGTGGTCCCACCCCTTCACATCGGCCGAAAAGCATACAGCGAGACCTTCTGCAAACAGTGCGCACCCTCCGAAATTAACTTCGTCGACCACCTTGCTGTATGCCTTTTCTATTTTGACCTGGCAGTGAGGCATCAGCTGTCTTGCTATATAATCCTCCAGATCCTCTTCGATATCCTTTTGAAGCATTGTGGTACTGACCATCAAGGGCTTGAGGATGTAATTGTTGATGACTTCCCTGTCTGTCATCCCGTCAAAAAATATTATGAATGCTCTCACCGGTTTGCAGCCATATATAATGTCAAACTCCCTGAGAACTATATCGCTGTTCAGGGGGATGCTGTATACCTTCTTCATATGCTCAAGATTTGCTTCATAGTCTTCTGAGACAGCATCCCCGGGATCCGGTTCCTCTCGATCCTTCTCTTTTTTCTTCTCGAGTTCTTTTTCAAGACTGTCTGAATCCTTTTCGCCTTTGTCGGAAGAAGCTTCTGTATCCTTCAGTATAAACCTTTCCTCTTTTTCAGGTTCCGCAAAAATCAGGATTTTTCTCAGTTGCCTGCTGATAATCGACAATTCCGGTCCTCCAGTCATGGAAATACCATATTATGGTCTCATATTATTATCATCTTTTATGCTGTTTTTTATGCAGCCGGGTGTTTTGGAAGGTATTACTGCACACTGCCGTTATTATGCAAGTATTATATAAAATAAGAACGGATCGGAAAGCCGCATCTGTAAAACAGCATTAAGCAGATATATCACGGCATCGGCGAAAAGAGGGGATCGTGATCGTTATATGAAGTTTCTGGAGTGTGTTTCACCGCTGGACCTGACTGTTATATCAATACTGATAGGCCTTTTATTTGTCGTATCGCTCGACAATGATGAATTGGATGTTCTAGGAAATGTTCTGATCGGGATCGGCGGAATAATGGTCATTGCGTCCACTCAGGGTGATTATCTGGAATCCATTGCAGAAATGGAGAAACAGAAGACTGAGCTCGAGAAGCAGCTTAAATCACTGAATAAAAAAGGTGTAAAATATCGATAGACTGTATAAGTCGGCGGCTCTATGCAATAGTCGGTAATGAGAACCTATAATAAAATTTATCGTAAGGAAATTTTTAGCATAGACTAAAAGAATCTAATAAGTTAAGGATAAGTACATGATATGTATTATAACATAAAATAAGCGGGCACCGAAATCTCGGAACCCGCCATTATCCGTGGTCGGAGTGACCTGACTTGAACAGGCGACCTCTTGCACCCCAAGCAAGCACTCTAGCCAAACTGAGCTACACCCCGGCAACGCATATGAATTATAGCACAGACGGAGTGTTATTGTAAAGCTTTTATTTATCCTTTCCTAAGCCTGAAGATGGTATCCCTCCGACTTAGCCCGCAGATAGGACCAAATGCTCGTTTGTTTTTCTAAAACCTCGGTTTCCTGCCTGTCACAAGCACATAGATGATATAGGCGATGAATGCCAGTATAGCAACAGGGAGCACGACTCTGAGAGCGAATCCCAGAAGCTTCAATGCTATATATGCCAAAACTGCTATGATGCCTACCGATATGACCAACTTGACGATTTTATTCACAACCATCACTCCTTATTACATTTTACATTGCTGCCTGTCTATTTATTCCGGTTTGAAAAAGCAATGCTTCTGATAATAAGTACGAAACAGATGATAAATTGTCTTACAGCTTTGGCAACTTTTATATTACTTACCTGTATTATGTGCGATCCTGTCAATGGCATCAAGTACTGCCGCTACATCATTTTCAGTATTGTAGCACCCGAAGCTGAATCTGACCGCCCCCTGCTCAAGTGTTCCCAATACGCTGTGAGCCGCCGGTGAGCAGTGAAGGCCAGCCCTGGTGCAAATCCCATATTGTCTGTCCAATATGAAGCTCAACTCAGCAGAATCCATATCAGTAAGATTCATTGCCACGATACCGGAATTTCTTGCTTTATCCGGAAAGCTGTACGATATGACGCCCGGGATCTGTGAAAGTCCGTCTGCCAGGAGTCTGACAAGACGGCTTTTATGTGTGTGGATCAGCTCTGCTCCGAACTGAAGCACAAATCCCGCACCTGCCCTCAGCCCGACAATACCGGGCGTATTCAGCGTGCCGCTTTCGAGCATATCAGGCATAATTTCAGGCTGGTACACATATTCAGAGCTGCTTCCTGTACCTCCCTCCATCAATGTCTTCAGTCTGATGCCTTCCCGCACATAAAGCCCTCCGGTGCCCTGCGGCCCCATAAGGCCCTTGTGGCCTGGAAATGCCAATATGTCGATGTGCTGTGCCTCCACATCCACCGGCATTGAGCCTGCCCCCTGAGACGCATCAACAAGAAAATTAATGCCGTATTGCTGCGATATCCTTCCGATCTCGGCAACCGGCATTATTGCTCCGTTTACATTTGAAGACAGTGTACTGATAATAAGGACAGTATTGCTTTTAATTGCTTTTTCTATATCATAAGGGTCTGTTTCACCGAATCGTCCTCCTGCAACTGCGGTAACCTCGATGCCCATGTCCCTCTCAAGCGTTCTGAGCGGACGCATGACAGCATTATGCTCCATCGATGTCGTTATCATGTGGCAGCCGGATGATGCCAGCCCTTTGATTGCAATGTTGATAGCCTCGGTCGCATTCTTGGTGAATACGAGCCTCATGGGATCGCTGATGCCGAATAGCTTACAGACCGTTTCCCTGGCATGCATAACAGCCATTCCAGCCAACATCGACAAGTAATGCCCGCCTCTGCCCGGGTTTGCACAGTATTCCCGCATGCATCTGTCCATTTCCAGACATACATTTTCCGGCTTCGGAAAAGATGTTGCAGCGTTGTCCAGATATATCATAAATTAGCCCCTTGTCGTTTATAGTCCAGTAATATACTATGACGAATGGTCGGGGCTGTTAACTTAATCTCTATATTCCAGGCTCTTGCCGGCAAGTTTCAGTACAATTATCGCAATCACACCGCCTATGACTGCTGTAATAAGCTGCGGCCAGCTGAAGAGGCTGGTAAGGGCCGCGGCCTGCTGCGGTTTCATATCGACGAGCGAAGTAAATACAGTAATGGCTCCGTACAAAAAACCGAATTTCAATACCGATCCTGCCACCACACCAAGGACCTGGCCTGTAAGGGCATTGCCGGATTTTCTTTTTGTCAGCAAATAGAAGGCCAGAACAATTATGATATTGCCTATGATAATGAATGGCGAAAAAGCGATCACCAGCGGAGCTATCGGAGCTTTATTCGTAAAGGCGGATACAAGCGGTGCTATGACAGATATCGCCGTACCGCTCCAAAATCCCGCAGCAGCCGTGGCAACAAGCAGGACTGCGTTGACGACAGGCCCAACGATGAAATTGTTATAGGGAATTAACTTTCCGAATAACTGGAAAGCTATAGCAACTGCAAGCAATAGTGCTGTTCTTGTCAGAAAATGTACTTTGTTACTCATAGAGCGGTTCCCCCCGTAGTTTATTTAGTCACAAGGATTATACCACCTTACCGGAAAAAATCACAGTTAATTTATCGGAATGGGAGGTCATATCCGCTTCATATAAATAAAAGTTTCAGGACCGGAGCACCGGTTCCAGTTGTTTCCCCTCCAGAGCGGCCTTGATCGCCGGTATAATAAGATCGAACTTTGCCATCAGCGAGTTGAATTTTTTTTGCGGATCATCCTGGCCATACGGAACAAAAAACACATTTCTGCAGTTTTGCAAAAACCCGATATTCCTGGCATTTATACCAAGCCCATCGTTGGTGGAAGGCGCAAGCAAAAGCGGCTTCCCGTTTCTCAGATGTGCCTTGCAGGCCATTGTGACAGGTGTATCCGTAATACCGTTTGCAAGTTTGCCCAGCGTATTTCCCGTACATGGAGCCACCACAAGGATATCCAGGAGAGCTTTAGGCCCTATTGGTTCAGCATCCGTGATCGTCTTGATTATGCTCTTTCCGGTCACTGCCTCTATCCTGGTCTTCCATTCATCCGCCCTGCCAAATTTGGTATCGAACTTATCCACCGAATATGATATGACAGGTGTTATATCGGCACCTGCCGCAGACAGCTTCTCCAGTTCAGTCATGACCTTGGCAAATGTACAGAATGAGCCGGTGATGGCAAACCCTATCTTAACGTCCTTCAGTTCCATTATTTACACCCCCAGCTCTTCGATAATATTGTATATCGTCTGCTTCATGCAGTTCGCAGCGGTCACCGGAGCTACCTTCCCGGGCAGCGACAGTGCCCATATCACTTTGATGCCAAGCATCTTGGCATGGTCAAAATCTACTCCTCCCGGCTTCGATGCCAGGTCGATGATAAGGCATTCCCTGCCTGCCGTCTCAAGCCTTGCACTGTCAAGTATCCTGCTGGGTATCGTGTTAAAAATAACATCCATTCCGCCCAGATGCTTGTTGAGATCGTTTATGTAAACAGGCTTTATGCCGTATGCCTTCAGCCATGCAATATCTGCATATTTCCTTGTCATGACATA
>CAZQUQ010000109.1:0-9408 GCA_964596445.1 uncultured Oscillospiraceae bacterium | reverse complement strand
CCACAATGAAAAGTGAAATCTCAAGCCTGACCCCTAAAACCCTAAAGTTTACGGAGCATTTCGGCGACACTCGTTCTGAACCTGTCGATAAAGCCGGTGACATACCTGCAGATGTCCATATCCTTGTCAAGTATAAGCGGCGTCAGATCCATTGCATACGAAAGCGCAGCAGCTCCGTCTGTCCTGCGCGGTTCGATGAAGGTAGCATTCCCAAGCCTTCTTCCCTCAGCAGCCAGGTCATACCGCTTGCCCCCGCAAATCTGAGAGTCAAATACCCCAAGCAGTGCGGCAGATATATTCGGGTGTCCTGAGACATCGAAAACGACCTTTTCATCATCGTTCATCCAGTCAAGATTCCTCCACACCTCGCATCCATAGACCTTTTCCGGCAAAGCTTCCCGGGGGAGGGCACGAAGAGCCCTGATGACCTTAAGCGCCACGGCTGCATGGGTATCATGCTTGTCTGCAAGGTTGTGCGTATAAATAATACCGGGGCGCGCTTTAAGGACAAGCTCCTTCACTTCATCCACAAGCCTGGTATCAGACGGGTCCTTTATGGATGCACTGCTGTAGTCCAATAAGGCAAGAGCGGTATATTCTCCTATGAACGCAGCCTTTTTCTGCTCCTGCTTTCTAATCTGCCGCATCCTCTCATCCGTATAGCCGGAATATGATCCGTTCCTCGGACTTCCCGCCCCATCTGCCGCGACTGCCGCCATAAACCACCTGTCCTCCCTTGCGAAGCACTGGTTTATACCGTCATAGGCCATTATCTCCACATCATCCTGATGAGCCGCTATAGCCAGATGCGTCGTCCTTCCGACCGCATCCTCCGGATCAGTACCATCCGGTATGTATAACTCCGCTCCTGCATTTATGAATTTCATACTGGCAAGCCTCCTGAAATAATCAGTCCCACTATTCAATATACCCTATAATTTGGCATTAGTGAAGAACTATAGCTGTATAAATGGACAATCGGCAGGAAGATCACCTCATTTAAACATAACCGCACAAAAATTTATTTATGATATGTAAAAATACATATTGACATATAATATTATACATTGTATAGTATTATACATAAGGAAGTATGATACAGAAACATCACATGATATGGACTGCATATACCGGTCCATATCTGCTGCAGCAATCAGACAACAGGTAATCCGAAATGAAAGGTAGTGAATGAAATGAAATCGATGGTGTGCATCACAGGTGCGACAGGCGGACTTGGCAAAGCATTTTCAGTGGAATGCGCAAGCAGGGGCTGGGACCTGTTCCTTACGGATATATCGGAAACGGCATTGCGCAGGCTCTCCGAAAGTCTTGTCAACACATACGGCATTGATGTGCATTATTATAGCTGCGATCTCACCGATGCAGAATCAAGAACGATGCTGTTTGAGTATCTCAATGCACATGGCCGTAAGTACAATTTTCTTATAAATGTCGCCGGGCTTGATTTTGAAGGAGTATTTGCAGAGAGGACCCGCAGTCAGATCAGAACAATGCTCAGACTGAATATAGAAGCTAATCTGGAGATAACACATGAACTGCTGAAAATGCGCGACCCTGCAAGGACATTCAGGATAATCAACGTCTCAAGCCTGGCAGCATTCTACCCTATGCCGGTGAAAGCGACGTATTCGTCGTCAAAGCGTTTCCTTCTCAATTTTTCAAGAGCGCTCGGTGAAGAACTGCGTTCACAGGACATCACCGTCACGGCGCTGTGTCCCGCCGGTATGCCGACTACGCCTGAATGCATCGAGGCAATAGAAGCACAGGGTTTTGCAGGAAGGATAACCACCTGCAATGTCGGATATGTCGCATCAAAGACCATTGATATGGCTCTCAGGGGAAAGCCTGTCTATATACCTGGTCTTCTGAACAGGTTGCTCAAGGCGGCAGGTTCCATGGTTCCAGCATCGCTAGTTGCACGTGCGGTGGGTTCCCGCTGGAATGCTGCGCAGAGCAGACGCAGGGCAGGGCATGGTTCCTCAGGGACGGGATCTGTTCGTGAGTTTGCCGCAGGAAGAAGCTGATCAAAGGTAATGCAGAAAGGAGTTGATCATAAATGCCGAATGAGATAGTTGAATCGAAGGAAAAAATCCATAAAGATACAACAGTCAATAAGGTGGTCGTCATTACGGGAGCCACGTCCGGCATAGGACTGGCAGCAGTGAAGGAACTGGCCTGTAAAGGAGCGTATATCATAGGAACGGGCCGTTCGCAGGAACGCTGCGGATCAGCGGAGCAGGAAGTAAGGAGCATCTGTCCGGATGCAAAAGTCAGCTATCTGACAGCCGATCTCTCATCTCTTTCAGAGGTCTCGCGCCTTGCGTCCGATGTTCGGGAAAAGCTTGCTAAAGACGGGTTTTCACATATAGATGTGCTTATAAATAACGCAGGTACTGTATCAAGCTGGTATATGTCGACTGTTGACGGCTTTGAACTGCAATTTGCAGTGAACCATCTGGCGCCGTTCCTGCTGACCCACAGGCTGCTGCCGCTTTTGGAGAAATCGCAGGCAGGCACTGTCATCTGCACCAGCTCCGGTTCACATTACAGGACCAAACTCCGCTGGAATGATATAATGCTGAGGAAGCATTATAATACATTGCTGGCATATAAGCAAACCAAGCTGGCCAACGTGCTTTTCGCAACAGAGCTGAACAGAAGGCTCGAGGCATCAGGCAGCAGCATAAAGGCATTCGCGCTGGATCCCGGACTGGTCAATACCGATATAGGGTTCAAGGGTACAGGCGGTATCGTAAAAAAGGTTTGGCAGCTCAGAAGCAAAAGAGGCACTCCGCCGGAGATACCGGCGTTCTCGATGGCTTACCTTGCACTGGATCCTGCGCCCAGGCTTTCCGGCAAAGTATACTGGAAGGATTGCAGGCCGCTGGAGCCGAGTCCCTATTCCCAGAGGCCTGATGTCGCTAAAAGGTTATGGGAATTATCCGAAAGGATGTGCGGGATTCTTGAACATGAGCGATGATTGGAGTAAATTTATAGATATACTGGAAAAATGTCAGGACAGCAAAGGAGGTTGTTTTATTGGATGCCCAGATGAAAAAGGGGCTGTTGGACGCATGTGTCCTCCGCATTCTGACAGAAGGCGACACTTATGGATATAAGCTTACCCAGGAGGTAACCGGACTGATGGATGTCTCGGAATCCTCGCTTTACCCTGTCCTGAGGCGCTTAGAGGCCCAAGGCCTCCTTGAGACCTATTCTGCCGAGCATTCAGGACGGCTGAGAAGGTATTACAGGATAACTGAAGCAGGCGTAAGACGGCTTATCGAATATAGAAGCGAGCTTGATGAACTAAAAAGGATCATTGATTTTGTGATTGGCGGTGATTATAAGAATGGATGACAGGATATCAAAATATATTGACAGACTGAAGACAAATCTGGCCGACCTTCCCGAAGCTGAAAGGAATGGGGCTCTGGCGTACTATGAAGAATATATCAGCGATGCGTTGGATGAGGGCATAGGTCCGGACGAACTGCTCGCACGGCTCGACCCTCCAGAACAGGCCGCACAGACGATCAAAGCTGAAACAAGCATAAGACGTATTCATGACGAGCCCAGGCTGAAGAACTATTCGAAGCTGGTCGGATATGCCAGGATAGGCATCACACGGCCATTGTCTGTATCGATGTTTTCGCTGCTCATTTTTACAACATACAGTATCGCGGCAATATTATTCCTTGGAGCTGTGATATCAGCTGCGGCGGCATGCATCATTTTACCGGCTCTTGTATATGAAGCGCTCAGGATACCTTCTGCATACCTGGGCGAGATCATAGGTACGATAGGGTTCGGAATATTTGCCGCCGGTATCTTTATTTTGATCTCCTATGGATTTTACGTATTGTGCAGACCCCTGATCAGACTGTCAGCCAATTTGATCTACAGAATGATGAAGAAAGGCTCGAAACGCTCAAATATGGCCGATTATAAAAAAGAAGCGTCAGACACAGAAGGAAGGCCAAAACCGGCTCGCAGGCCGCTGAAGGCAGGCCTGGCAATAATTGCGGCCGGACTGGCAATAACACTGGTTTCCGGTCTGCCGGTCAAGCTGTTTTTGATATTCAACAGCATGAAGCCTGCCGGGATCACGACGCACAGGCAGGAATTCAGCATTGGTGAAGTCCAAAGGCTGAGCATAACCACAACTCATTCAATCATCAGGCTGACAGAAGGCAGTTCGGATAAGATCATGGTCGAATACGAGCAATCCGATTGGCTGGATTTTGACATGACTTGCCAGGACGGCGTGCTGGTATTTACGGAGAAGTCCAACGGCAGGCTGCCGTTGTTCCCACTGGTATCGATGCATGAAAACCGTGCAGGGCTTACAGTTGAGCTGCCTGTCGGATATCGTCCGGATGGAGTCAGTCTGGAAAGCCGCGGCGGATTTATATACATCGACGGTGCCGGTTTTCCTGTCGACGCAAAGACATATACAGGTCTGATTAGCCTGACAGTCTCTCAGGAAGCTGGTGACGACAGTGCTCTTCCCTCAGTCAGAGCGGAGACCTCATCAGGTGTGATATTTTTACATGGCGAAACGGCAGGCCATAAGTCTCAGAATGGCACGATATATGGGCCATTATCGGAAAGTTCGGCAGAAATCAGGCTGGAATCGGAAAGGGGAAGCATTTTCATTGAGTGATTCTCTGTTTTCTTCAACCTGTAGGATCGATGTCAAAAAAAACCGTCTGCAAAGGCAAAAATCCTTCACCGACGGCTGTTCCTATCTCTTTAAATCTCCTGCAGGTCCCAGCTCATTGAGGTCATGCTGCTCTTATCTCTTGAGATTACCTGCAGGTCCCAGTTCATTGAGGTCATGCTGCTCCTATCTCTTGAGATTACCTGCAGGTCCCAGCTCATTGAGGTCGAAAGGTGTTTCCTGATATACGTAATAGTTGAGCCAGTTGGCAAACAACAGGTTGCCATGTGCCCTCCACTTTACTATCGGCGGTTTTTCCGGATCGTCATCCGGGAAGTAGTTCACAGGTATCCTGGGATTAAGGCCTTTTCCCACATCTCTGTCATATTCGGACTTGAGCGTCAGCGGATCATATTCGGAATGACCCGTTACAAATACTTGTCTGCCATTGAGGGCAGTAACTATATAAACGCCTGCATCATCCGATTCGGAAAGGATGTCGAGTCCGCTCACCTTCTCGATATCCTCCCTTCTGACCTCGGTATACCTCGAATGCGGCGCGTAAAAGGTCTCATCGAATCCACGCAGAAGCATCACATTTTTCTTGGTGACCCTGTGCTTATACACGCCGGACAGCTTCTCGCCCATAGGATGCTTTGGGATCCCGTAATGATAATATAAGCCCGCCTGCGCTCCCCAGCAGATGTGGAAGGTCGAATACACATTATAAAGGCTCCATTCCATTATTTCCTTCAATTCATCCCAGTAGTTCACCTCTTCGAAGGGCATCTGCTCCACCGGAGCTCCGGTTAAGATAAGGCCGTCGAACTTCCTGTGCCTTACTTCCCTGAACGTGATGTAAAATTTGAGCTGGTGCTCGTGCGGCGTGTTCTTTGATTGATGTGTCTCAGGATGGAAAAACGTTACCTCCACCTGCAGAGGCGTATTTCCTATAAGCCTGAGGAGCTGCGTTTCCGTTGCTATCTTGGTCGGCATCAGATTGAGCAGCACAATGCTCAGAGGCCTGATATCCTGCCTCTCGGCCCGTTCCTCTGTCATAACGAATATATTTTCACCAGTAAGCACCTCTGCCGCCGGCAAACTGTCCGGGATTCTGATCGGCATCTGTTTTCCACCTTTCAAGTATTGGTCAGAAATAACTCAGTAAAAGATATGTAAAATATATTAGAACAAAGGTAAAAAATAATCAATAGCAAGTATGCTCCAAAACCAAAATCATTCAGGAGACTCTGTTTCTTCCTTTGCATGGAAAGTCCTGAAAGCAACAGCGGCAAGCACAATCGCCACGACGGCAAGGATACCTTCCAGTATAAAGATATTGGCTATCACACCTCTGACATAGAGTACGGCAAACATATCAACACCAGCATGTATCAGTATCGCATACAGGAAGTAAAGCCATTTTTTCTGAGAAACAGCCTTCAGCACAAACAGCGACAGCGATATCTGCAGTACGAGCGCTGCCAATCTTTCAAGTCCACCCATCAAAAACATGTGCGGCGGTGTCGATGCAAGCACTCTTATGCCCTCATAGTATGATCCGAGCTGATCCGCCGGCAGCGTATCGACAACGCTGCTCAAAGTACCGGAGTTATGCATGGATGCCAGAAAAATATTGCTGACTGCAGTAAGACCGCCGATAAACAGCGATTCTATACCGCCATGTCCCAGACCATATGATATGCCCGTATCGATGCTCTCATTTTCGGACACCTTGACAAGGAATTTGAACCCGAGCAATCTGGCGGTCTCTTCGAATATACCGGCAGCAAACCCGGCATAGAGCATATATATCCACTTATTCTTGTATATTGCGGAGTTGACGGGATCAGGTCCAAGAACAACGCTGTGCATGATGCTTTCAAGTATAAACACAAAAATTATGAATAAACTGGCACCAACCAGCATTGCCTTCCATTTCATTCTTTTTTTGACCCCGAGGATTATTATCGCGCCGATCGGAACAAGAACGGAAAGCGCTGCCTGTATTATCATCGATACAAGCGATAGAGTGCTGATACTTCCAACATTCATTTTCGATACCTCCAGAAAAATGTTGTGATGACTACCCTGCGTTACGCAAAAACTGAGCAATGGTCAGCAAGTTTTGACTTGATTTGTTGTCCGCTAAAGGATAGTATACGAATTAAGTATATATGCAAACATAGTCAAATGGAAGAAAAAAATAAAGGAGGCAATTGAACATGGAAACCAGACCTGCATATCTTGATGAGGGCCTTAGCTTCGAAGAGCGTGCAAAGGATCTTGTATCCCGTATGACCCTTGAAGAAAAAGTCACACAGATGCTGCACAAATCGCCTGCAATCCCGAGGCTCGGGATACCGGCGTACAACTGGTGGAACGAAGCGCTCCATGGAGTCGCCAGAGCAGGCGTTGCCACTGTGTTCCCGCAGGCAATAGGGATAGCGGCCACCTTCGACGAAGACCTTGTTTACAAGATCGCAGATGTAATATCTACGGAGGGGCGGGCCAAGTACCATGAAAATATCAGAAAGGGAGACCATGACATATACAAGGGTCTCACCTTCTGGTCGCCAAACATCAATATATTCAGAGATCCCAGATGGGGCCGCGGTCATGAGACCTACGGCGAAGATCCATACCTGACAGGCAGACTTGGCGTGGCCTTTGTAAAAGGCATCCAGGGGAATGACAAGAAATATCTGAAGGCGGCTGCCTGCGCCAAGCATTATGCAGTTCACAGCGGTCCGGAGGGTGAAAGGCACAGCTTCAATGCCGTCGTCGACCAGAAAGACCTGCGCGAGACATATCTGCCGGCATTCAAGGAACTGGTACAGGAAGCCGGCGTTGAAGCAGTCATGGGAGCATACAACAGGACAAACGGTGAACCCTGCTGCGGCAGCAAGACTCTTCTGATCGATATACTTCGCGAGGAGTGGGGCTTCAAAGGCCATGTCACATCAGACTGCTGGGCCATCAAGGATTTCCACACAGGGCACATGGTGACCAAAACAGCGCCGGAATCAGTTGCGCTGGCTCTTAAAAACGGATGTGACGTCAATTGCGGCAATCTGTATGTGAATCTTCTTATAGCCCATCAAGAAGGCCTGGTCACGGAGGAGGATATCGACCGTGCCGTTATAAGGCTGTTTACAACCCGAATGAAGCTTGGCATGTTTGATGATCAGAAGAAAGTACCATACAGCACCATACCGTATGAAATGAACAGCTGCAGCGAGCACAGCAACTTTTCAGTGGAAGTTGCAAGAAAGTCTCTGGTATTGCTCAAAAATGAAGGAAATCTTCTGCCTCTCGACAAGAGCAAAATGAAATCGATAGCCGTCATAGGACCAAACGCAGACAGCAGAGAAGCTCTCCAGGGCAACTATTACGGTACATCCGACAGGTACGTCACAGTTCTTGACGGCATCAGGAAAGCAGTCGGAGATGATATCAGGATATTCTATTCAGAAGGCTGCCACCTCTTCAGAGACAGGTCCTCCGGTCTTACAGAGCCGCGTGACAGGTTCGGCGAGGCTCTTGCTGCAGCGGAACGGTCTGATGTCGTTATAATGTGTCTTGGCCTGGATGCAACCCTCGAAGGCGAAGAGGGAGATACAGGCAATGAATTTGCCAGCGGCGACAAGCCGAATCTCAATCTGCCCGGTCTTCAGCAGGAGCTGCTCGAGAAGGTATATGCCACAGGAAAGCCGATCGTGCTGGTACTGATGTCAGGCAGCGCACTGGCTGTGAAATGGGCCGACGAGCATGTTCCCGCAATAGTACAGGCCTGGTATCCGGGAGGCCGCGGAGGCGAAGCGGTTGCATCTCTTCTGTTCGGCGAATACAGCCCCGCAGGCAGACTGCCGGTAACATTCTATGCAACATCTGAAGAACTGCCCGATTTCCGCGATTACTCGATGAAGAACAGGACATACAGGTATATGAAAAACGAAGCTCTTTATCCGTTCGGATACGGCCTTAGCTATACCAAATTCGAGTACAGCGGGATAAAAGTGAACAGCTCGGTAAAAGCAGGAGAATCGGTCAATTGCAGTGTAAAGGTAAAGAATATAGGCAATATGGCATCCGAGGAAACCGTCCAGCTTTATCTGAAGGATGTGGAAGCAAGCGTTGAGGTTCCGAAATGGCAGCTGCGGGGAATCAAAAAGATATTCCTCGAGCCCGGCAGCGAAAAAGAGGTCGCCTTTACTATTACGCCCAGACAAATGGCGCTGATCGACAATGACGGCAAGGCTGTGCTGGAGCCAGGCACATTCGAGGTCTACATTAGCGGCAGCCAGCCCGACGCAAGGAGCGTCAAGCTGACCGGCACACCGGTGCAGAAGGCTGTTTTCGAAGTCACCGGCAGCCGGATAGAGCTGGAATATTAAAATTCAATGTATAGTTGGTGTATATGCATCTGATAGACTGAGAACAGGTGCTTAGCCAATAGGCACGCCGGTAACGGGTATATTGATAACGGATATGTCGGCGACAGGTGCTTCCGGGTGTTTAGCCAATGGGCACGCTGGCAACGGATACATTGGCGGCAGGCAGTTAGATAAACATTTATGCAATAGAGTAGGAGGCGGTGATTAGCCGCCGTCCTCTCACAGCACCGTGCGTACCGTTCGGTACACGGCGCTTTCAATAGTTGACGTGTACAGACTGATACGCGGTGGTTAAATCATAGAAACCTGCCCGTATCAGTCTTTCTT
>CAZQUQ010000108.1:0-9451 GCA_964596445.1 uncultured Oscillospiraceae bacterium | reverse complement strand
AAAAACGGCCAATAGTCAAGAAGTTTTTTACAATTTTTGCTTGCGCTGTTTTTTACAATTTTTGCTTGCGCAATTCAATGTGATTATGCCAAGCATACAGCAGCATTAGATGAACAAGCTGTCTGGAAGGCCAATCAAGAGCTTTGCTTTGAACTGTCCTGCCGTATCTGTGAAGGTGCATAATCTTTCATGGCCTTAAATGCTTTTAATTGCATCGATTCATGATTTTAGCTGTTCAGTGTACCAAATTGCAACTTTTGGGCAGATTTATCGCTTGATGATACCTCTTTTATTGCATTTAGTTAACATAAAATCGAATTCAACTATATTATCGTTCAGGTAAATGTCAACTATTTCCAATTAAGTGCCCAAAAGTTGAAAAACGGTACAGAAATAATAAAAAAATTTAAAAATATTCACACCACTGCCCAAAAGTTGAAAAATGGTACAGAAAAGAGCAGCTTACTCCAATTCCTGTTCGAGACGCTTTCGTTCCTCCTCCTGCTCCTGTTCCAACTGGCGCTGCTTTTCATTGTACTCCTTTTCTTGCTGCATGATTTTCTCATATGTGCTGTTATTGACCACACCGGTCGCATATAGCTTATTATCCTTCTGAAAATCCAGCACGGCCTGCTTCAGCGAGCTGCCGAATACACCGTCCTCGCTGCCGTGGTAATACCCAAGCTTTTTCAGCGCCCGCTCCACTGCGAGCACATCGGAGCCGACATCACCATCCCTCATCGGATAGAAGGGTATGTTCTCATAGACAATCGTGACAAGTGTATTATAAGGGACAAGCTTGTACAGCTCCCGCACATCTTTGTTCCTCATCCTGATGCATCCCTTGGAATTGTTGCTCTTTCCGACAGCCCATGGCTCTGTGGTGCCATGGATACCATATTTCCCCCAGGGCACATTGAAGCCCAGCCATGCTCCGCCAAAGCCCTCTCCCCAGGTATCCTTGCTGATGATCTTCCATGTGCCGAGAGGCGACGGAGAGTTCGGCCTGCCTCCCGAAACCTCATATGTCCCGATTTGCTCGCCATCCTTATAAACGTACATCTGCTTAAGATCGAGATCGATATAAAGGTGCCATCCTCTGGGGCTTATATCATGTTTTTTCGTTCCGGTGTCTTCTTCCGTCCAAACAGAGCTTGCATCCTCATGTTGGCCGCTGTCTCCCGCATCACCGGAATCGTTCCCGGGACCGTCACCGGCATCTTTCCCGGAACCACCGCCTTTATCATTTCCGGCTCTGTTGCCGGAATTATTCCCGGAACCACCGCCTTTATCATTTCCGGCTCTGTCGCCGGAATCGTTCCCAAAACCACCGCCTTTATCATTTCCGGCTCTGTCGCCGGTATCGTCGCCAATCCCGCCATCGATCAGATAATATGCGGCCTCATCCTCCGGTCCGTACCCATATGAAGTCAAATTTGCACGTTCCTCCCCACCGCAGCTGCAGACCGGACTGTCCGCCGCACTGCTGATATCCCTTGCGTTCGAGACCTGCTCACCGAGCGGCATATTGATGCAAAGACAGAACACAACCGCCATGGCAAGCATGATATATAGAAACATATCGATTTTTTTCTCAGACAAGACATACACCACCTGCCGATAAATTTACTACTAAATAAATAAGCCGATCCTTCGCCGATAATATTTTCAAAACGATAATTTGCCTCAGGTCAGGGCTGGTTTATCTGCTTTTGAAAAGGTTCAATGTCTTGCAGTCATTTCTCAGCATTATGGATATCAGAGCAGTGAGGCATGGTAAATGTTACTTATAGATTACAAATAGTTAATATATATTAAATCAACAGGTTATAGCGAAACTTTTGTAGAAATAATATGTCGAAATATCTAGAGACTAAATACAAGGAGCTAATGATGAAAAAACTGTTGAAAAAAGCTGCAGCATTCATAATACTGGCCGCTATGCTGATGACGATGGCAAGCCCTGTCGTGGCAGATGATACCGATGCACACAATAGCAGCGGCAGCAATGTGTCAGTTGACGCTGACAGCGAAATGCGTGGTTTGTGGGTGGCAACAGTCGTAAATATCGATTACCCGTCCAAACCCACTACGGATCCTGAAGTTCTGAAAAGCGAAGCGCTGACGATACTGGACAATGCAAAGGATACAGGCCTCAATGCGGTGTTCCTTCAGGTAAGGCCAACTGCTGACGCCTTCTACAAGTCCAAGTATTTCCCATGGTCAAAGTTCCTTACAGGAACACAGGGAAAAGCGCCGGACGGAAATTTCGATCCGCTGGAGTTCTGGATAAAGGAAGCCCATAAACGCGGCATTGAACTGCATGCATGGATCAATCCGTACAGGATCACAAAGAAAACCGCTTCCGAGGCAAAGCCCACCATAAGTTCGCTTCATTCCAGCCATCCGGCACGAAAGAATCCGGGCTGGGTCGTTACATACAAGGATAATAACCTCTATTTCGATCCGGGCATACCTGAAGTCCGAAAGCTGATCGTTGACAGCGTGATGGAACTGGTCAATACATATGATATAGACGGCATACACTTTGACGACTATTTTTACCCAGGAAGGGATTTCAGCGATTCAAAGACATATGCCAAGTACGGAAAAGGCTTCAAGGACATAGGCAGCTGGAGAAGGGACAACGTCAACAAGCTGGTGTCCGAGGTTTACGATGCGATAAAATCGTCAAAAAAGGATGTGCGTTTCGGCATCAGCCCGTTCGGCATCTGGGCCAACAAAAAAAATAACTCCCTCGGCAGCGGCACCAACGGTCTTGAGTCGTATTACGACCACTATGCCGATTCAAGAAAATGGGTAAAAGATGGGATCATCGATTACATCTGCCCTCAGATTTATTGGAATATCGGCTATAGCATCGCTGATTACAGCAAGCTCCTGACCTGGTGGAGCAATGTCGTCAGCGGCACGTCCGTCGATCTCTATGTAGGCCATGCTGCCTATAAAGCGGGCAATTCAGACAAATCAAGCCCCTGGTACGGAGTTGCGGAAATAGAAAGACAGATGCTGCTCAACGATAAAAATGATAAGGTCAAAGGCAGCCTGTTCTATAACTACACCTCTCTGGCTAATTATCCTGCCCTGAGATCTCTTATAAAAGGGGTCTATGCCCGTTTGGACACAAATACATCCGATATCCAGATCTCTGTGGCCTGGCCGTCGAAGGATATATCCACAAGCTATACGAAATACTATCTGACAGGCGCATCCGATCCAACAAAGCCGCTCTATCTCAACGGGAAACCGGTGGAAAACCGTTCTCCCAAAGGCTACTTCGGTATACTTGTAGATCTGTCGCCTGGCGCAAACACATTTACATTCACACAGGAGGGTTCCTATGTGACACGCACGATCACAAGGCCGACGGGTTCCTCCTCACCTGTGAAGATGAGCAGTGCTCAGATAATCTCTTCCTCGGTATTCCCGCAATCGCAGGAATACAGGATGCCGGGCGAAAAGATCACACTGTCATGCCAGGCACCGGCAGGCGCAAAGGTTACTGTGACGATAGACGGAAAAACATATAACATGGCCACAACATCAAAAAGCGGCGGTCTGTATCAGGCAAAATTCACCTATACATACACGATCCCGTCATATACCGGAACACCCCGCAATATAGACCTTGGCGCACCGGTATACAAGATGAGCTACAACGGGACGGTAAAGACCGTCAAAGCTCCTGCAAAGGTAGGCGTGATAATGAAGGATTCGCCGTTCTATGCAGAGATAACGAATGATGACATAGATACGTTCGAAACTCCTGATTCCTCTCAGGGAGCCGCCTATGAACTCCGCAAGGGAATGGTCGACTACGTCACTGGAATGACCGGAAGCTATGCAAGGCTGGCATCAGGTCTGTGGGTCAGAAAAATCAGTATATCGACTTATACCTCGAAAACTGCACTGAAACCGCAAATAACATCTGCCACATATAAGGCAGGAGAAAAATGGGATACTCTCAAGCTCACCTACCCGTCTTCACTGGCAGCCACCGCTTCCTTTGACGGAACGAAGCTGAAGGTCAACATATCTGCTGCAGCATCGGGAGTACTGCCTGTATTCCCTGCGAATTCACCCTTCGCATCTGCAGAGTTCACTAAAAACGGACATATAGGCCAGTATATACTGACATTGAAGCCTAATGCGCACATCGAAGGTTACTATATCGAGACAACATCAGACGGCATAATAGTCCATATAAAGAGACCAGTAAAAACAGTATCAGGAAGCAAGCCTCTCACCGGCATCACCATAATGCTCGATCCCGGGCACGGAGGAACGGATACCGGAGCTACAGGACCTTTGGGTGCAGCATATGCCGAGAAAAGAATAAATCTCGAGACTGCGCTCAAGCTGAGGACCGAACTTGAGAAGCTGGGTGCAACCGTACTAATGACCAGGACTGGCGACGTTACGATATCACTCACAGACAGGCTGACTGCCTCAAGGAATGCAAAACCGGACATGTTCCTTTCGCTGCATTCCAACAGTATGGCGGAAAATACGGACATATCCAAGATAGAAGGATTCTCGGCACATTACAAGGAAGCTATCGCAAAACAACTGTCCCAAAAGCTTGTAAGCGGCGCTGAAAAAGCAGGACGTACAAACAAGGGCATCCGATGGGCAAACTTCTATGTAGTCCGCGGAACTTGGGCGCCATCTATGCTGATAGAAATGGGCTTCGTACCGAACCCCACGGAATTCGAGCTTCTGACAGGAAGCATCGACCAGACGAATTTATCCAAAAAGCTGGCAGAAGCAATCGTTGATTATTTCTCAACCCAGCGTTGATTGCGGAACAGCCGCTGTTTCCCTAAAAACCGTCCCTGCCAAACAGGATAATCCTCCTCCAGGGACGGTTTTTTTGTGTTCGTTTGTCGGGGTCAGGCTTGAGATTTTACTTTTCACAAAACGATGTTGAAAAGTAAAATCTCAAGCCTGACCCCAAAATTTTTTAATTAATTGTTGACAATGCACTTGATTTGTTTTATAGTTAATTACATAAGTAACTAACCACTGTACTAGCGAACAGGAGGTGTGATATTGAAACTGGACTTCAATAATGAAAAATCGATCTATCTGCAGATAGCCGAAAGCATCGAGGATGATATCGTCAGGGGCGTGATTGAGGAAGAGACTCAAATCCCGTCCACGAATCAGATGGCTGTGATCTACAAAATAAACCCGGCGACAGCCGGCAAGGGCATCAACTTGCTTGTAGACCGGGGGATTCTTTATAAAAGGAGAGGGATTGGAATGTTCGTAGCGTCCGGTGCCAGGGAGTTGATCCTGAAGGAAAGGAAAAACAGCTTCTATGACAAGTTCGTCGTCACACTGCTGGATGAAGCCAAAAATCTAGGTATAGGGATCGATGAACTGATAGAAATGATACGTAAAGGAGGCAGGTCAAATGAATGATATATTGCTTGAAACCAATCAACTGACAAAAACCTATAAGGATGTAACAGCACTGAAGAACTTCACGATAAAGCTTGAAAGCAACAAGATCTATGGACTGCTCGGCCGCAACGGCGCAGGCAAAACAACACTGCTCGATATCATAACATCAAGGATATTCGCAGACAGCGGCAATGTCAGGATCACTGGGCAGAATGCCGTTGAAAACCAGAAGGTGCTCCCATGTATATGCTATATGCCTGAGAAGAATTACTTCGTACCGTCCATGAGAGTATCGGAGATACTTGATACTGCAGCAATATTCTTTGACGGCTTTGACAAAGAGTATGCCAAACAGCTTTGCGATACCTTCAGCCTGGAACGAAGAAAAAAATACAAGGCTCTTTCCAGAGGGTACGAGTCCATACTCAGGATCGTTATCGGACTGGCCTCGAGAGCCCCGCTCACAATATTTGACGAGCCTGTGCTTGGCCTTGATGCCGCAGTCAGGGATCTGTTCTACAAAGAACTTTTGAATGACTACACTGAAAATCCACGGACATTTATAATCTCGACCCATTTGATCGAAGAGTCTGCAGATGTTTTCGAAGATGTCCTGATCATAAAGGAAGGCGAACTGATAGGCCAGTTCCAGGTGACGGACCTCAGAGAGATGGCCTTCTATGTATCCGGCAGGGCGGCAGATGTCGAACTGGCAGTGGCGGGTCATAATGTGATCCATAGTGAGATGGTCGGCAATGTCAGGATATCTGCAATTTTTGAGAAATTTACCAAGGACAGCATGTCCCAGCTTAAGTCCAATGATGTCGATGTTTCACCGATACCGGTACAGAAACTGTTTATTTATCTTACCAACAGCAGCAAGGAGGGAAAACAATGAACAGGATTTCGAGATGTTTGCGTTATCAAATGAGAAATATGATCAAAAGCAACATATATTTTGCAGGTATATATTTACTAGTTTGCATTGGATTTCTGGCTCTTGCCATATCCAATGAAAACACCACTGTCAGCACTTACTCCGGCTTTAACTTCGGAGCTGCGATATTTGCATTTGTCTATGTAGCATCGGACTACAGGACGTCATTCAACTATCTGATGATCAACAGCAATACCAGAAGAACGATTTTCTTCTCATCGGCTTTGTCAAATATAGCGCTTTCCTTTATGCTGACGATACTGTCATATATATTCGGCGCTATTGATACACTGATCACAAAGACCTACTCAAACAGCGGTTATTCATCTGTGGAGCTGCTTCAGGTCATATACCCAGGCAGCAGCACAGCATCAGTTCTATTGTTTATCACAGCGCTTTTCATAATGATCACAGCTTTTGGCATGCTATACGGCGCACTGGTCTACAGGTTCGGCAAATACTTCATCACATTGTACTGGGTATGCTTTGGTCTTATATTTATTACCACACCGTTTACACCCGGTACACCGAATATTATTAGTTTCTTCGAAACGTTCCTGTGTATCGGCAAAACGAACGGTATACTGCTGGCTCCTATCAACTTCATAATAGCGGCTGCAGTTTTCAGCACCGCTGCATACCTGATTTCGTCACGGCAGCCGCAGACAGCACCGGCCCAGTAATGACTCCGCAGATCAGGGTCAGACTGAGGCAATAAGGTCGTGGGCTTAAGTATTACAACGGGGTCAGGCTTAAAATTTCACTTTTTACATAGCTATGCAGATAAGTAAATTTTCAGGCCTGACCCCCATTCGTCACCCTCATTAAGTTTGAAAACCCAAAAAGGAATTTTCAGGACCGGCTCCGATTTGCCTCATAATGAAAATCTCAGGCCTGGCCCCTTCTCATTTATACCTTGCCCTGCCTGTTACGGTACAGGACCTCCACAGTCTTAAGACAGAACGATATCGCCGCATCGATGGCGGAAGCCTCCGTGTCCTTGTCGCCAAACGGTGTAGAACCGCCGATCACGGCCAGAACAGCGCCTGTCAGCACCGGTGCGGTGCCTTCGCTGATATATTGATGACTGTATATCTGCCCCAGCGTAAACAGTATGCTGGTCTCCATTTCAGAAGCCAATACTCCTCCATCTTTGAGAACACGCATATATTCCTCATTTTCACGGCGTTTCGGGCCGACAAGCATCTCTCTTGCGTAAAGCGAATCCTTTGAATGTACGACACCGAAGTACACATTGTTCGGCAGAATATCAGCCGTTTCTCTCCAGGCTTCGTGAGCGGCAGTAAGAAACTCCAGCGACGGAACTGCCGGGACTTCAACAGGAAGATACCTGCCCGTGGTGCCCTCATCCTTCACGCTGCCTGTCGGGACTACGACAGAGCCCGCCGGTACATATTCCGGCTGCATCGAACCTGATGTACCTATCCTGATAAGATTACGCGCTCCAAGATTGATCAGTTCGTTTATGATGATATCTGCGCTCGGTGTACCCATGCCGGTAGAAACGACAGCCATATCAATGTTTCCGGATCCAGTTTCCATCGTACCAAGGTAGAGGTTATGGTTCCTCGCATGCTTTTTTACCGTGACATCCTTCCACATCGAAGCGATTTTTTCAGCTCGTCCATCCGATCCCGGAAGCAGGACGAAGCGGCCGCAGCTCCCGTTTCCATCAAAATCGCCCCTTGCCGCATTGATATGGAACGGCACAAAATCCCCTGCATTCATTATTCATGATCCTTTCCGATTTAGTAATCAGCCTCCGGCTTACTGCATATATTGCTATTCTCATTATAACAGTACTTCTCTCTTTGAAAACCACCTTTTTTATCGTGTTTCTTGACAAAAAGATTTTATTCATATACTATATGACTAGGTTTATTAATTTAGTCATATGGTATATGAAGGATGTGACAAAATGGCAAAGGGCTTCAGCGATAGAGAAAAGGTAGTTATCAGAGCAAAACTGATGGATGCGGCCGAAGAATGCTGGGGCAGATATGGTCTGAAGAAAACCAGCGTCGATGAGCTGACAGCCATGGCTAACATCTCAAAAGGCTCTTTCTACCTTTTCTATCCATCCAAAGAGCATTTGTTCATGGATGTATTCGACCGTATAGATCAACGGATCAAAACCGAGATGTTCAACAGACTCCAAAATGATAAAGGCAATCCCAGAGAAAATTTTTTATCCGTCATCAGGTTCCTGTTCGGAGAAGCAAAAAAAGCGCCCTGGATCCTGAATATGTACGAAGGCGACCTGGAACTGCTCATCAGAAAGCTTCCCTCGGAGCGCATAGGAGTACATTTGAGCAATGATGACAGCGCAGCTTTGGAGCTATTCAAGGTTCTTGAGATAGATCCGGGAGTCGATCACAGAATCGCGTCAGGTTCACTGCGGGCTTTATTTTTAACACTCCTTCATAAGCAGGAAATCGGCAGCGATATTTTTGATGATGTACTGGATTATCTGCTTATTGCTCTGACGGATAAGCTATTCAGCGATGTATCATCTTCAGATGAGTCAAGAGGTGCAAAAAATGATTAATGTATCAGGACTGGATTTTTCTTATACCAGGCACAACAAGTTCATCATCGATATGAATTTCAATGTAGGCAGCGGTGAGATCTTTGGTTTCCTGGGACCGTCAGGCGCTGGAAAAAGCACGGTCCAGAAAATACTGACAGGAATATTGAAAAACTATTCAGGCAGTGTAAAGGTACTGGGGACCGAAGTCAAAAACAGCCGACGGGACTTTTATCAGCGAATCGGCGTAGATTTTGAGTTTCCGAATCTGTACAGCAAGTTTACTGCACTTGAAAACCTTTTATTTTTCGCTAAGTTATACAACAGACACGGGTATGATGCGATGGAGCTCCTGGAACGGGTCGGTCTTGGCAGTACGGCCCACAAAAGAGTTTCCGAGTTTTCCAAGGGCATGAAGATGCGGCTGAGCTTTATCAGGGCGATCCAGCACAAACCCGAGCTGATCTTCCTCGATGAACCCACATCAGGACTTGATCCTGCAAACGCGCGAATAGTGAAGGAGATGATCCTGGAGC
>CAZQUQ010000107.1:0-9462 GCA_964596445.1 uncultured Oscillospiraceae bacterium | reverse complement strand
TAAACGGCATTGATTTTGATACCGGCAATATTGACTTATTTGTTAATGATACGGGCGATCACTCTTCAGGAAAGCGGCTGACCAGAGATTTTCAATACAGTATGACCGCTTATTCACCAAGGATCTGGTCGGAAGAATTCGTGGATATCCTGAGGAAAAGCAAAAAAGGGTTGTATTCAGAATATCTGGGAGATCTAATGGTGGCTTTCCCCAATAATATTTATAGTGGTATTGATAATGAAATCGATAGTAATATCGATAATGATGCCGATATTGAGTTTAATATAGATAATGATAGAAATAAGAGTGTCGATATGAGAATTTCAATTATAAGAAATTTTAGATCCGGCACAGCTGCCTACAACATTAATTCAAATGAATATCAAAAGTTGGAAGAGCTGAATGAGAAAAGCAAATTAATATATGAGAAATATCTGCAGCTTCCGGAGGATCTGCCTCAAAGGGTCAAGGACCTTGCAGCCTCACTGGTAGTATCGTCGGACAATAATTATGATAAGGCCAAGGCAATTGAAAAATACGTTGCAGGCAATTACGCATACAATCTGGATGTGCGCTCAACTCCAAGAAACAGGGATTTCGTCGATTACTTCCTTTTTGACCAGCAGGAAGGCTATTGCTCGTATTTCGCATCAGCCATGACGATACTCGCAAGATGTGCAGGACTTCCTGCCAGGTACGTGGAAGGCTATATGCTTCCGCCGGATCCGCTTGAGGATAACAGGAACATGTATATAGTCACCAACATGCAGGCACATGCATGGGTGGAAATCTACTTCGAAGGCTACGGCTGGCTTCCTTTCGAGCCTACGGCTCCCTTCAGGTCCACTTTCTATGCTGCGGTCATACCTGAACAGGTTTATTACGGTACCGGTTATAATCAATCATATGAGGACTACATGGAGATGATGATGAGATACCAAGGTCAGGGGGGCCATTTAAACCCGCTCGATCTTGAATACGATAATGAGGATCAGGGCCTGCTGACAGACACGATCATACTGATCTCCGTTTCATCCATCGTTGGCCTGTTCTTGCTTCTGCTTCTGTTCAACAAGATACGAAGCAGAGTCAGGCTGTTTATGATTTCTGCCATACCTGCAAGGGAATCGATACTCAGATTTTATGATTACTACATAAGGATACTGAAGCTGTGCGGCTTTGAACTCGAGCCTGCTGAAACACCATATCAGTATTCGGAGAAGATCGACAAGCAGCTTTTCTTCAGTCCGGTACGGTTTAAGGCGATCACGGATATTTTCGTCAAGGCAAGGTACAGCAGACAGGAACCCACTGAAAAGGAAAAGCAGCTCTATGTCGAGTTTATTCCAGGCTTCCATGACGAAATAAAAATAAATATGGGTAAATTGAGGTATTTTGCCTTAAAATATATCCTCGGCAGGATTTGATATGACTAGCCGATGGTATGCTGACCTGCAGAAAAGCCGTTCCGCAAGGAACGGCTTTTTATATCAGGCTTGGTTCATAATTGATCAGAGACCATAGACTTCTTCTGATGATAATACGTCTATTCCGTTATTCTTTAACAAATCCACCGTTTTTTCCGGTGTGCCAGTTTTAATGATCACCATCGCCTCTTCTTCTCTTTTGCTGACAAAGGCATACATATACTCGATTTCAATGCCGCCGCTCTCAAGCACACGCAGCGCCTTGGCCAGTCCTCCTGGTTCATCCTTTACACCTATGGCGATCACGCTTGTCACGCTCATTGTCAGGCCATTGCTTCTCAGTACCTCCTCGGCCTTTTCCGGCTTATTGACTATAAGCCTTAAAATGCCGTAATCCGTTGTGTCCGCTATTGACAACGCACTTATGTCGATATTGCTGTCGCCCAGGATCGATGTGACTTCTGCAAGCCTTCCGGATTTGTTTTCGAGAAAAATGGATATCTGCTTTACAAACATGGATTGCGACCTCCCATTCCCTAATAGTTTATCCACAGTTCGGAATGTATAATACAGCTTATGTTTTGGAGCCGTATGACCGATCCTGTCAGATTTTACGTTTATCGATGACCCTTTTGGCTTTTCCTTCGCTCCGCTCTATCGATTTAGGCTCGACAAGCTTGACCTTTACGCTTATGCCCAATGTCTCCTCTATTCTCTTTTTTGTGCTTTTTTCAAGATCCTCTATCCTTTTGACCTCATCGGAGAACAAAGCCTGTGTCATTTCCACCCAAACCTCCATGACATCAAGGTTTCCTACTCTGTCTACGATGATCTTGTAATGCGGAGCGGTCTCGCCCATTTCCAGCAGAACGCTTTCGATCTGGCTCGGGAATACATTTACTCCTCTTATTATCAGCATGTCGTCAGTACGTCCTGTCACTTTACTCATTCTGACCAGTGTCCTTCCGCAGTCGCACTTTACATAATCCAGTGATGAAAGGTCTCTTGTCCTGTAACGGATCAATGGCAGTCCTTCCTTTGTGACGGTTGTGAATACCAGTTCACCTGTCGAGCCCGGAGGCAGCACTTTTTCCGTTTCCGGGTCGATTACTTCAGGGATGAAATGATCCTCCTGGATATGAAGACCGCATTTACAATGGCATTCCGTCGCTACACCAGGCCCGATAACTTCACTTAGCCCATAAATGTCTATTGCCAGTATGCCAAGTCTTCTTTCGATCTCATCTCTCATGGCCTCCGACCATGGTTCAGCTCCAAAAACGCCTCCCTTCAGCTTGAGATCGGAGAGTTTTATACCTGATTCCTCCAGTTCTTCCGCCATATAAAGCGCATATGACGGGGTACAGGCCAGATGAGTCGTACCGAAATCCTTCATTATCTCAAGCTGCAGCTTGGTGTTCCCTCCGGAAATAGGTATTACCGAAGCACCGATCTTTTCCGCACCATAATGTGCGCCAAGGCCTCCAGTAAACAGTCCGTAACCGTATGCGACCTGTATCACCGACTCCTTGGTTGCACCTGCGCTTGCCAGAGTCCTTGCCATTACCTCCGACCATTTTTCAAGATCGTTCCTTGTGTACCCCACCACGGTCTTCTTACCGGTCGTTCCTGAAGAAGCGTGTATCCTTACGATCTCTCTCGCGGGAACAGAAAAAAGGCCATACGGCTAATTATCTCTCACATCCTGCTTGTTGGTGATGGCCAGCTTCGACAGATCTCCGATATCCTTGATATCTCCGGGCTCGACACCCTTTTCCTGCATTTTTGCTCTGTAGTAAGGAACATTGTGGTAAACTCTTTTGACGGTTTTGATCAGCCGCTCGCTCTGAAGCTTTTGCATCTCCTCTCTGGGCATGCATTCACGCGACTGGTTCCAGTATAACATTCAGAACCCCTCCTAGAATTTATTTTATGCCCTTTTATTCTCCCGCGAGAACAAGCTTTCAGGGTTTACGGGTCCAAGTCCCGCCCCACGCAAAAGCAACAGGCTGATAAGCACTTCACATATATCAAATGCGTGACACTCCTCATCCATAAGGGACTGGCTCCTTGCAGAGGTGTGTCACCATACAGCATACCCGGCATTGAACGCTTTTATATTGACATCCAGGAATTTTGCGGGTACGACCTCCTCCAGAGCTTTCACCCAAACATCCCTGTCTATATCCGAAGTTCTAGCCAGAAGTCCAATGAGTACTATATTGACAGCCCTGATATTTCCGCATTCCTTTGCAATACCAAGAGCGTCTATCGCTTTGAGTTTTATGTCCGCAGCCTTAAGTTTCTGCAATATCCCCTCGGGATATTTTGCCTTGCCTGTGATGACCGGCATCGGATCGATCTGTTGGTCATTCAGTACAAGCGTGCCGCCCTTCTTCAGATATTCTATCCACCGAAGGGCTTCCAGATTTTCAAATGCCAGCAGGAAGTCGGCTTCTCCCTTTTCTATCACCGGTGAATATACCTTCCTGCCCATCTTAACATATGTGACGACACTTCCGCCCCGCTGAGACATCCCATGTACCTCGGAAACCTTTACATCATAACCCTGCCTCATCGCCACATTCCCCAGCAGTCTGCTGGCCAGCAGCGTGCCCTGACCTCCTACTCCCACTATCATAATATTAAGATCATTCATCTTTATCACCGGCCTTTTCTATCGCATTGAAGCTGCATACACGGGTGCATAGCTTACAGCCGACGCACAGCGCGCTGTTGATCTCGATCCTGTCTCCCTTATCCACTATTGCGGGACAGCCTATTCGAAGACAGCTGCGGCACTTTCTGCAGTTATCATTTATTCTTTGCGGACCTTCATACTTTACATGCCTGAGGAGCGCACAAGGCCTCTGTGCAATTATTACAGACGGTTCTTCAGCTTCGGTCTCTTCTCTAACCACTTTTTCGAACTCCTTTATGTCAAACGGGTCTGCTATCCTGACCCTGTCGATACCGACAGCTTTTGCCAGCAATTCAAGGTCGACCTGCTTCGTCGGCTCACCCTTTATGGTGAAGCCGGTGGTCGGATTGTGCTGGTGGCCTGTCATTCCTGTTATCGAGTTATCCAGTATGATGACCGTAGAACAGCCTTTATTATATACTATGTCGATAAGTCCTGTGATGCCTGAGTGTATAAATGTCGAATCTCCCAGTATAGCCACTGTTTTCATGCCGAACTCTCTGCCTCGGGCTTTCTCCATGCCATGGGCCATCCCGATGCTGGCTCCCATGCATACACAGGTATCCATTGATTCCATCGGAGGAAGCGCTCCCAGCGTATAACAGCCAATATCGCCTGTTACAGTCAGTTTCAGCTTTTTCAGTACATGGAACGTCCCTCTGTGCGGACAGCCCGGACACATGACCGGCGGTCTTTGCGGTGACTGGAGATCCACGCTGTATGATTTTTCAGTTTCAGCACCAAATATTTTCTGTCTTATCAATGAAGCAGAATACTCTCCTGTAACCGGGAGCAGATCCTTGCCTGACACTTTGATGCCCAGCTTTTTGATCTGATTCTCAAAGAATGGTTCCAGTTCCTCTATAACATAAAGTGTTTCAACCTCAGCAGCAAACTTTTTGATCATTCCTTCCGGCAGCGGGTAAACCATACCGAGCTTCAGATAAGAAACATCTCCGAATGCTTCTCTTGCATAATGGTATGAAATGCCGGAAGTAATGATGCCTATATCTTTTCTGCCCCATTCTATTATGTTGACAGATGTTTCTTCAGCAAAGCTCCGAATCTCCGACATCCTCTTTTCCACCGCCACATGCCTTCCTCTGGCCATTGCCGGCATCATGACATACTTTGACGGATCCTTTACATATGGCTTTAATTCGTCATTGCTTCTTTCGCCAAGTTCAACAATGCTCTGTGAATGAGCGACACGTGTCGTTAGCCTTACGATTACAGGACAGTCGAATTTTTCGCTTATATTAAAAGCTTCCTTTACAAAGTCCTTGCATTCCTGACTGTCTGAAGGCTCAAGCATCGGGACCTGTGATGAGCGTGCATAAAACCTTGAATCCTGCTCGTTCTGTGAACTGTGCATGCCTGGGTCGTCGGCAACGATAATGACCAATCCCCCATTAACGCCTGTATATGATACTGTAAACAGCGGATCTGCTGCAACATTCAAACCTACATGTTTCATCGAGCAGATCGATCTTGCTCCTGCTACAGATGAACCTATTGCGACCTCCAACGCTACCTTCTCGTTAGGCGACCACTCGCTGTAGATCTCGTCATATTTTGCAGTATTCTCTGTTATCTCCGTACTTGGAGTCCCGGGATATGCAGCAGCGACCCTCACTCCGGCCTCAAATGCACCTCTTGCTATCGCTTCGTTCCCCAACATCAGTTTTTTCATAATGTACCCCTCAGTGTTATAAACATAATCATATTTTAAATGTTAATATCTTTTTTGTAAACTCATAAATGCATCATCGACAGCAGATCGAATCAAACACTAAAGGGACAGACCTTTGCAGGAATGCCCCTTATTACCGTGTTTCATAACCGGTGAGACCGGTATCATTTTTGCCGGTTTGCTGTGCTTTTCAGCCAGCCGGCATACGGTCAGGCTTCTGCTTTCATGTTTGATCCGTCTGCTCTGCCAAATACTCTATCTATATGCTTCTGAGGCATTTTAGCCGTAAGCAGGCTGACTGCAGGAACAATGATCAAAGAAACGGCCATTGCCACCGCTCCGATATTCGGAGCAACAGCTGCGTCCATTTTATATATTATTGCACCTGCCAGCGATACGGCAAATCCGCCTATGAAGCCAGCCCATGCGCCGATCTTTGTCGTACCCTTCCAGTACAGACCATACAGGAATGGAGCAAGGAACGCGCCTGCCACTGTTCCCCATGAGAAGGACATCAGGCTCAGGATCGAATTCGGAGTGACAGCCACCATGAACGAACATATGACGAACAGGCCGCACAGTGCTCTCATCAGCACCATAACACTTTCCTTTTTCATATTGGGGAACAATGTACCTTTAACCAAATCCAGTGATATGGCTGAGCTTGAAACCAATACCAGTGAAGAAAGAGTGGACATCGATGCCGAGAGCACAAGTATGACGACGATCCCGATCAGTGCATCAGGAAGAGCTTTCTCAAGCACCATCGGCATGACCATGTCCGCATTGGCCTTACCATTAGCCCCCAACGGCATCGTATTCTCCAGGAACAGCCTGCCGAAGCCTCCGACAAAATATGCTCCTCCTGCTATTATCAATGCAAATACGGTAGAAATAATCGTACCTCTTTTTACAGCATTATCATCCTTAATCGCGTAGAATTTATGGACCATCTGGGGCAATCCCCATGTACCGAGGCTTGTCAGTACGACCAGACCCAGTAGGTTCAAGGGCTGTGCACTGAATGCGCTTACCAGCCCAGTTCCCACTTCAGGAACCTGTGACAGTTTCTGGATCCCGCCTGACAGTCCGCCGACTGCCGGATTTGATAGAATAAAGTAAATCATGAACGCTACTCCGATCAGCATTATTATACCTTGTATGAAATCATTCAGCGCTGTTGCCACATAACCGCCCAATAACAGGTATATCCCCGTCAGCAGAGCCATAGCCGCCATGCAGTACACGAATGGCACGCCAAAGGTCCTCTCGAACAAGTAACCTAATCCCTGGTACACCGATGCCGAATACGGTACAAGGAATATGAATATTATCAATGCTGTAACGATCTTCATAGCCTTGCTGTCATAACGCTTTTCAAAGAATTCGGGCATTGTGGAAACGCCAAGGTCATGGGTCATCTTCCTCGTTTTCTTCGCCAGCACTATCCACGCCAGCAAACTGCCGATCAGGGCATTCCCGATCCCTATGAATGTTGAGGAAATACCGAAATTCCAGCCGATTTTTCCGGCATAACCGATGAATATGACTGCGGAAAAATAAGTCGTGCCGTAAGCAAATGCCGAGAGCCACGGCCCCATCTTCCTGCCGCCCAAAAAGAAATCCTGAACATTATTGACTTTTTTTCTGCTGATAATACCGACCAGGATCATGATGATGACGAACAGACCTAAAAAGACATACTTTAGCATACCTACCATCCTTCCGTAAACATATACTTTTTCCTGCCATACTACCCATTCTTCGATTCAAAATCATAATTATTATACAGCATAAAATAATAAAAAGAAAGAAGTTTTTAAGCTTCTTTCTTTTTTCATCAGCTCCACAATCCCCAGTACTACCAGACAGTACTTCAGCTATTTTATTATGTCTGCAATATATCGCTCAAATTTTTGCAGCCTGGTCATCAGTTCGTCAATCTCGATGTCTTTTTTATCGCTCTTGAGGTCATCCCGGATAATGGATGACGCCTCCTCCAGTTCTTCCTTGAGTTTGTCGAGCATATGGACGATCTCAAGACGCCTGAAAACATACTTTCCTTTCTCCTGCTCCGCTGTTGCCCTCTGATCGGCAGCCAATATACCTGCAGCATCGATAATAAACGATTCTCCGTATTCCGGTATGACGGCAGATATTCCGATCTCACTTGATATCAGTTCCGAGAATTCCGTCATCGACTCCTCTTCACCATGTACAATGAATATCTTCTTCGGCTTGCTTCTGAACGATTTTAACCAACTCATCAGACCACTCTGGTCTGCATGGCCGGAAAACCCCTCTATCATTTCGATCCGCGCATCGACATTGATCTCCTCTCCGAAGATCCTCACCTTTTTGGCACCGTCCACCAGCCTTCTGCCAAGTGTACCTGCGGCCTGATACCCTACGAACACCACAGAGGATTCCTTTCTCCACAAGTTGTGCTTCAAATGGTGTTTGATCCTGCCGGCCTCGCACATTCCGCTGGCGGATATGATGATGAGCGTTTCCTTGCTGTCATTCAAAGCTTTTGACTCATCAGCGCTCTGAGTGAAGCGGAGTCCCGGAAAGTCCAGCGGATTGTCGCCATTTTCTATGTATTCCCTTGCTTCTTCATCAAAGCAGTCCAGATTGTTCCTGAATACCCTGGTGGCTGACACCGCCAGCGGGCTGTCCACATATACCGGTATCTCCAGCAGGTGTTTCAGTTCTTCCCCGTACTTTTCACGCTGCTTGAACAGTTCATAGATTATATCCTGGGTCCTTCCTACCGCGAAGGATGGAATTATGATGTTCCCTCCCTTTTCCTTGGTAGTATGGATTATCTCCATAAACCGGTCTATTTTGTTTTCAACCTTCATATGGTTCCTGTTTCCGTATGTGGACTCTATAAATAAATAATCTGCACTGTCGATGATATCGGGATCCCTTAGTATAGGCATGTTCTTATTCCCCAGATCTCCAGAGAATACAAGCTTTGATTCACGTCCCCCTTCTTTGACCCATATCTCAGCGATGGACGACCCGAGGATATGGCCTGCGTCATTGAATTTGACACGTATCTTGTCATTTATCTTCAACTCTTCATAATACCGTACGCTGTTGAATAACTTAATACAGTCCATTGCATCCTGCACTGTATACAACGGCTTGAACGAAGGCAAACCTGCACATTCACTTTTGCGGTTGACCCACTCGTTTTCAAACTCCTGGATATGTCCGCTGTCGGGCAGCATGATCGCACATAGCTCCGCCGTTGCTTTAGTCGAGTATATCTGTCCTTTGAAACCATCATTGAAAAGCTTTGGTATCCTTCCGCTGTGGTCTATATGAGCGTGCGTCAGTATAACAAAATCCAGTTCGGCCGGATTAAATGGAAACGGGTCATGGTTGCGGGCTTCGTCCTCGCTGCTGCCCTGGAACATACCACAGTCCACAAGGAAGCTGCAGGAGTCTGTTTCGATATGGCAGCATGAACCGGTCACCGTCTTTGCCGCACCCAGGAATGTAATTCTCATTGAAAGCACCTCGCAAACGAAATTGTCTGAATATATTCAGCCGATTTATCAAACTCGATATGTATTCCGCAATCAAAAGCAAAATTACATTTAAAACAACAAAATAAAGAAAAAAAACGA
>CAZQUQ010000106.1:0-9481 GCA_964596445.1 uncultured Oscillospiraceae bacterium | reverse complement strand
TCGTAATTGAGGCGAATGATGTAGAGATCAGCTTCGAAATAGGAAAGCTCATTGATGCATTAGTGAGAGGCGATACTGTTTTTTTGGCAGACGGCTGTGCACAGGGATTGGTCATTAACACAAGGAACCTTCAGACAAGATCCATCGAAGAGCCGCCTACCGAGAGGACCATACTCGGTCCGAGGGAAGGAATGATAGAATCGCTTCAGTCAAACATTGCGCTGATACGCAGAAAGCTGGCAACACCTGATCTGAAATTCAGAATCATCACGTTGGGAGAACGGAGCAATACAAAGGTATGTATTTGCTATCTTGACAGCATAGTGAACAGGAAGATCCTGCAGGAAGTGTTTAAAAGAGTTGAAAGTATTGATACGGACAGCATACTGGATACCGAGTATATCAGGGACTATATCCGCGACTATCCGTTTACTCCTTTTCCGACCTCCAGTTACACAGAGCGTCCGGAAGTGGTTGCGGCCAATATCCTGGAAGGACGTGTTGCTGTATTGACAGACGGCTCTCCTGTAGCAATGACTGTTCCTTACTTTTTTATTGAAAATTTTCAAGCAAGTGAAGATTACTTTATAACCTTCCGTCTGGCAAGCATCAACAGACTGCTCAGAATAGCAGGTTTCTGGATCAGTATTAGTCTGCCCGGCGTATATACCTCGCTGGTCACTTACCATCAGGAGGCTATACCTACGCCATTGCTTCTGAGTATTTCTGCAGCAAGGCAGGGAGTGCCGTTTCCCTCAATTGTCGAAGTGATTATTATGATGATAATATTTGAAATGCTCAGGGACGCAGGCGTAAGGATGCCTTCAAATCTGGGACAGGCTCTTAGCATAGTAGGTGCGCTCGTTCTTGGTTCAGCCTCCGTTGAGGCGAAGATCGTAAGCGCTCCCATAGTGATAGTAGTGTCTGTGTCCGCGATTACAGGATTGATGGTGCCCAAGCTTACAGGAGCAGTCATCGAACTGCGGTTGATTCTGCTGCTGCTTTCCGCTTTCCTGGGACTCTACGGATATATTTTCGGATTCATGGGAATATTGATCTGCCTGTGTTCCATGTGCCCGTTCGGCGTCCCATATATGCTCCAGATCTCATCCCTTGAAGCATACGATATGAAAGACACCACTATAAAAGCTCCCGCCTGGTATTTGAAGAACAGACCAAAGCTGATATCATTCAACAGAATGAGAGCAGGTCGAGGAGGCAGAAAAACATGGTCAGGAAAACAGCCGCAGTGATCGCATTTGGCATGATGATTTCCTTGTTGTCCGGCTGCTGGGACTACAGGGAGATAAATGAACTGCCGATAGTTGTGGGAATCGCCATTGATATGACTGAGGATGATAAATTCTTGGTAACAGCTGAAATGGTAGATGTCAAGGAAGGCGGAAAGGAAACAAACATCACATCCAGAATCATTGATACTAAAGGCGATACTGTATTCGACGCTCTGCGCAATGCGATCAGATTTGAGCTTGGAAGGCTGTACCTTGGTCACATGGAGGTTGTGATACTCAGCAGAAGTGTTCTGGAAAAGCGCCTGTTGGAGGTGTTGGATTTTCTCATAAGGGATTCCGAAACAAGAATGAATATTTGGCTGATGGTTTCGCAGGAAGAGACGGCAGCCGAGCTGCTTCGCCTGAGAAGTGTAACGACGGAGATAAGAACCTTTGAGATCTCACAGATGATCGAAGAACAGAAGGATCTTTCAAAATCCTTTGAAATAACTGTCAATGAGTTCATGAACATACTCCAGTGTCCGGGGTTCACTCCTGTATTGCCATGCCTGACGCTGCTGACTTCAGGAGGGATCAAGACTCAGGCACTGCACGGGACGGCGATCGTAAAAAATGGAAAGTTCTCAGGATATCTGAACGAAGATGAAACCATGTATTTTTGCTTTATTACCGACAGAATCAAAGGAGGGGTCCTCAATATCGGCAGCGAACCGGGAAAGCATATGAATGACACATCATTGGAGATACTTGAAAGCAAAACGACAGTAAAACCCACGCTTGCGAACGGTAAAATTTCTTTTGAAATCGAAATTTATGCAAATTTGTCGCTCAGCGAGCACGGAGCCGGCAAACATGAACGATCGGCAGGCATGCAGATGCATAGAAAGCAGGCTGAAGAGCTTATTTCACAGAAAGCATCCGAACTTATAAAAAGGATGCAGAAGGAGTATGGAGCAGATATATTCGGCTTCGGCAACAAGGTCCATATAGAATATCCCGATTACTGGAGAAAGATCGAAAATGAATGGGAATCGTACTTCAGTGAAATACAGTTTACTATAAAGCCGACCGTACAGATCACCGAGTCCGGAATGTTGTATGAATCGATCACAGTGGAGGAATAGCCCTGACATGTATCTGGGAATAGTTATATCTGCGGCCGCTGTAATGGTTTTGGCCGAACTGGCCGCTTTCTTTAAGAAAAGAGAATGGAAGGTATGCGTCATATATACGGTTTTGCTTCTGTTTCTCCTAGCGGCAGCCGTATGTATCGAATTCGGCGTAACGCTCCCGAATCCGCTGGATCCTGTCGAGAGAATCATCAGGGCTGTAATGGGGCATGATAAAAGCGGGTAGCAGATCTCCCGGATGGAAGAAGTTATGGAAAATTTGATAATAACAAGAAAACAGACCACTGCTATAGTGATGACATTTTTGCTTGGCAGTTCGCTGGTACTCGTGACAGGCGGGAAAGCAGGCAGGGATGCCTGGCTTGCCGTACCTGTTGCGTTATTCATGGTGATTCCTATGTATATGATATACTCAAGGATACTATCTCTTTTTCCCGGAATGTGCCTGATAGAAGTAATAATATCACTGTTCGGAAGGATATTCGGTTTGCTGTTTATCCTTCTGTATAATTGGTATGCTTTTCATCTGGGTTCACTGGTGATCAGGAACTTCTCGGAGTTCGTAAAAATCGTAGGCTTGCGCAAAACGCCTCAGTTCATTACCAGTGTGTGCCTTATTCTGTTGTGCATCTGGGCTGTGAAAGCCGGTATTGAGACCATCGCAAGGTGGACGGCATTGGTGCTTCCGCTGATGCTTTTTGTCATTCTGATCGTCACTCTGCTTATGATCCCGAAATATGATATCAATAATATCAGACCTATATTATATGAAGGAATAAAGCCTGTATTGGATGCATCTTTCTCAGTCTTCGCATTCCCGTTTGCCGAATCTGTTATATGTATGGTGCTATTTCGTTATGTCAAGGAGGGGACCAGTCCATATAAGGTTTTTCTGTGGAGCGGAGTCGTAAGCGCTTCGGTTTTATTCGTTACTACGATAAGAAGCATACTTGTATTGGGAGCTGACAATGTAAGACTGAATTTTTTTGCATCCTATGTATCTGTTAGACTGCTGAAGATTGGAGAGTTCATCGAGAGGATAGAGGTTTCTGTTGCGATCATATTCATGCTGGGCGGATTTGTGAAAATCTGCATCTGTATGCTCGCAGCCTGCAGGGGTATATCCAACCTGCTCAAAACAGATGATCACAGGAAGTTTGCAGCACCATTGGGTTTTATGATGGCAATATTTTCCATAACCGTTTACTCCAGCACTTATGAGATGTTCGACTGGGCAGACAATATCTATAAATTTTTTGCCATTCCCTTCGAGATCATCATGCCGCTGATTATCTGGATCGCAGCTGAAATCAAGGCAAGAGCCAGGAAAAAGACTGCGTGAGGCCGGTACCCGCCTTTTTATTTCCCTCGTTACTGTCATAAAGTAGGACAAAGCCTAATAATTATAAGTATGGATCAGGCTGTTTCAGTCTTCGATCTGAAAACCGGATCACAAATAGAGCATGACAAGGGGGTATATATGAGAACCGGCTCAGAGCGCAGCTTATCTGCAAGAGGTACAAGCAGTCTGCGAAAGGACATCCTGCCGCTGCTGTCCAAAAGAGTAGCTGAGGCTGTAGAGGGTGCAATGATTTACGGGCTCGAACCGCTGGAAGAGATCAGGCTAAGGGCAGATAAACCGCTTGTACTGCAGAATTATGACAGGGAATGGTTTATTGGGGCCGACGGACTGCTCTGTTCAAAGCCACAGGGAAGCTTTACGGTAACACAGGATGATATCAGGGCTACTATCGAGCTGATGAGCGAGAACTCAATATATGCATATCAGAATGAAATCAGAAACGGCTTCATTACCATCAGGGGCGGTCACAGGGTAGGCCTTGCCGGCAGGGTGGTGCTGGACGGAGCTTCGGTAAAGAACATACGGGATATATCGGGGCTGAACATAAGACTTTCCAACCAGATATTCGGATGTTCAGCCAAAGTAATGCGCTACCTGATCAAAAACAACACAGATATTTACAATACACTTATCGTGTCACCTCCACAATGCGGCAAAACAACGATCCTTCGAGATATTGCCAGATGTCTGGGCAATGGAGTGCCGGAATCGGGATTCAAAGGCGTCAAGGTGGCCATAGTCGACGAGAGATCGGAGATAGCGGCATGTCTCAGGGGGATACCGCAGAATGATGTAGGGCTGAGGACCGACGTGCTTGACGGATGCCCCAAAAGTATCGGGATGAAAATGGTGATCCGCTCAATGTCGCCGAAAGTCGTCATTACCGACGAAATTGGCAGCGACGGTGACAGAGAGGCCGTACATGATGTGCTGAATGCAGGCGTCAGGATCGTCACAACGGCTCATGGCTACAACATATCGGAGCTCAAAAGCAGGAAAGAGGTACTGATGCTGGTGAAGGACAAGGTCTTCGAGAGATACATAGTGCTGGATGATTCAAAAGGACCGGGTACTTTGAGAGAAGTTGTGGACGGCATCGATATGAAAATAATTGCAGGAGCTGATCAGGATGCTTTTTAAGATCGCAGGGAGCATAATCGTCATACTGTCCTGCAGCTTTCTTGGTTATATACTCTCAAGAGATTGCAGTAAAAGACCACAACAGCTCAGGGAGCTTCAGGGTCTGCTGCAGATGTTCGAAAACCAGATAACCTATTTGTCCGATGTCCTGGCTGAGGTCTTTGATCGAATAGGCAGAGTCGGCAGTGAGACATGCATTTTTTTCAGGAAGGCAGCAGAGCTGTTGAAGGAAGGCAGTGCCACGAATGCATATGCGGCCTGGGAACAGTCGGTCGGCAGCTGTATAAGGATGACCGCGCTTAACAGGGAAGATGAAGAAATATTGCTGGCATTTGGCAGGTCACTTGGAAATACCGACATCGAAGGACAGATAAAGAACATACGCCTGACTCTGACGCAGCTTGGCATACAGGAGAAAAAGGCTGAGGAGAGCAGGAAGAAGAATGAAAGCATGTACAGAAATCTCGGCATACTGGGCGGACTGGCTGTTGTGATCATTTTGCTGTAGCGTTGCCGCTTCTGATAGTAATCGTAATCACATCGTAAAGGGGTTGTGCAGTATATGGGTATCGACTTGATTTTCAGGATAGCTGCCATAGGGATCCTAGTGGCAGTGCTTAACCAGCTGCTTATCAGATCGGGAAGGGAGGAACAGGCTATGATGACTACGCTGGCCGGCCTGATCGTTGTTCTTTTGATGGTGGTAAAGGAAATCGCTGTCCTTTTCGATACTGTAAAATCGATCTTCAAACTTGAATGAACATGACAGCAATGTATGAATACACAGGAGAGTATATATGGAGATATTACAGATCATTGGGATCGGTCTTGTGACGACAGTCATACTTATCATACTCAGGAGACAGAAGCCTGAGATAGCGGTACAGGTGAGCATAGCTGCAGGAGCACTGATTTTTCTGCTTCTTGCATCAAAGCTGTCTGCAGTCATCGATATGCTTGAAGGATATGCTGTCAGGGCAGACATCAAACCGGTATATCTTGCAGCGGTGCTGAAAATAACAGGGATCGCATACCTGACCGAATTCGGGGCCGAAATCTGCAAAGATGCCGGAGAAAACGCAATAGCATCAAAGATAGAGATGGCCGGGAAAGTTATCATCGTAGCTATGGCAGTACCTGTGATAACATCGCTTATTGATCTGATACTGAAAATAATGCCTTAACAGGGGGACAAGCAAATGATGTACAAAAGATCCGATAAAAAAATGTTTGCGATATTTGCATTGATGATGGCGTTGATCGTACTTTTAATAGCTGCTTGTTCCGATGAAGCAGACGCAGGCAGCAATGATGCCGTCCCGGACGATACGTCGTCTCTTGTGGAGCGGCAGGCTGAATCGGGCGGGATAGACAGGATAAAGAATGAACTGGAGAAGTATACGGATGAAGATGTTATGGATCTGCTGGGAGGCTATGATGCAGATACGATTATCGGTGATCTGCTCAAAGGTAACTTGGATATCGATATGAAAGGCGTCGGCACGCGAGCGCTCAAATTTCTGTTCAGGGAGATGTACCAGAACATTGGCATCCTGATAAAAATAGCAGTGCTTGTAATTATATGTGCGCTGCTGAAGAATCTGCAAACCGGCTTTATGAGCGAAGGAGCCGGACAAATCGCGTTTTATGTCTGCTATATAGTTATAGTATCGATATTGTTCGTAAGCTATGGCACTGTCATGAATATGGGGATAGGCATTATCGACAGCATGGTGGGATTTATGTATGCAATGATCCCTGTCATGCTTGCATTGCTGGTTTCCGGCGGAAACATCACTGCAGGAGGGATATTGCACCCTGTTTTGCTGCTTATCGTGGAAACTGCTGCCACGATCATCAGAAATGTTTTCGTACCGCTGATCTGCGTATCGACAGTGCTTACGATAATAAACAATATATCTGAAAAAGTCCAGCTTACAAGGCTTGTAAATCTCATCAGGCAGATAGTTTCATGGTCGCTTGGCATCATACTGACCATTTTTATCATAGCGGTGACAATGCAGGGATCTCTTGGTGCTGTGATAGACGGAGCGACGCAAAAGGCAGCCAAATTTGCCATCAGCACTTTCATACCGATTGTGGGAAAAACGCTTTCAGATGCTGCCGATACTGTCATCGGCTGTACGCTGCTGATAAAGAATGCTGCCGGTGTTGCCGCAATGATAGGCATATTGGTCATCTGTGTCCTTCCTCTGCTGAAGATCATTGCTCTCGTCGGCTTGTTCAAAGCTGCCGGAGCATTGCTGGAGCCGATATCTGAGAGCAGGATAACCAACTGTATCAATGAAGTTGCTGGTTCTATGCTGCATATATTTGCGCTGTCCGCTGCGGTAGCGTTCATGTTTATAGTATGTGTCGCAGCACTGATAAGTGCCGGGAACCTGAGTGCGATGCTGAGGTAGCCGCACGTGCTCATTATGTCTTGACAGGCAGACATGGAATGACTGCAGCGTAACAGCAGGACTTATGATTATATGGAGGTGGCTGATGATTTGATCGGGTTTATAAAAAACTGGGCTGTCAATATAGTGATCCTTGTTCTTTTTATAGTGATGACTGAGATGCTGCTGCCTAGCGGAAGGATCAAAAAATATGCGAACCTGATCACAGGGACCGTGCTGATAATCGCGATCATTGATCCGCTTATGGGTTTGATTGGCAAAAACTTTGATTTCTCGGTATCTCAGACTGCGGCAGCCAGGACAATGGACAAAAAAGAGATAGAGAAAGCAGGAAAGCTGCTGGAAGAGGAGCAGGTGAAGCAAACGACGGAGCTGTACCGCAAAAAGATAATTGAGCAGATAGAGCATCATTCCAGAGAAGTAGAAGGGGTGGTGGATGCAAAGGCGGATGTGATCATAAATGAAGATTATGAGTCGGAGACATTCGGAGAGATCAAACGCATATATGTCGAGGCAGAGATCGACAGACCGGGAGGACAGCAGCCGTCTTCTGCCGATATTCCCGCTGTTGAAAAGGTCGGGATGATCAGGATCGGAGATCGGGAAATCCGCGAAGACCAAAGTACGGTTGACGACAGCAGGCTGGAAGCTGAGCTTGCGGACAGGATCGAATATATATTCGGCGTCAGCCGCGACAATATCATAATATCACAGATACAGAGGTGAGATCATGGAGCTGTTCAATGGAATCATCAGCAAAATAAAAAACTGGCTGGCCAGTCAGGACAGAAAAAAACTGATCGAAAATACGGTGATATTTGCAATAATCGGTGTGATCATTATTATTGCAGGATCTGTCATATTCAAAAGGGGAAACGGGCATGCGGACACGCCGGACGATCCGGGCCGGCAATCTGTACAGATATCGTCGTCGGATGCAGGCCAGCCTTCGTCCACAGGGGATGCTCTTGAAAGCAGGCTGAAAACATTGCTGTCGCAGGTGCAGGGTGTCGGAAAGGTGGATGTCATGATAACCTACTCGACTACCACTGAAAATGTTCCTGCCTATGATGTAAAGAAGCGTACGGGCAGTACCGAGGAAAAGGACAGCACCGGCGGGACAAGAAGCATAACGGAGGAAGAATTGGAAAATACTCTTGCCTACGAAGATTCCGGTTCAGGCGGTAAGTCTCCGGTGATTCTGAAGAAGCTGGAACCCCAGGTGAAGGGAGTTCTTGTCGTCGCCGAGGGTGCAGATATCGCAGAGGTCAGAGCCATGATATGCAATGCCGTATCTGTGGTTCTTGACATACCGGTCCACAAGGTCGAGGTAGTGCAGAGAAAAAAGTGACAGGTTCCCGAATTTCTTGATATGAAGCGTTATAAACGTAATAAGACATGAATATATTAATTACTGTGGTGGACAAAAAACCAAATTTCAATATGTTGCAAGTTTCATAAAGGGGGCAGAGTGATGATGGTATTAAAAAGAAAGCAGATAGTCGTTTTGGCACTGATACTCCTGATAGTCGTGGCAGGCTACCTGCAGTATAGCTACAGCCGCGGGAGCATGTCGGCGGATGCCGACGGCAAGCTTGGAGAGGCTGTATATGTCGATAATGAGATCAGTAATGAAGGAATCGATCTTTCGGGCCTCGATATGTCGTATACAGATAATGATGATGAGCAGATCAATGTCACGGCATCCAAAATGGCAAATGATTACTTTGTCCAGGCAAGGATGGAAAAGGAACAGAGCAGAAGTGAAGCCGCAGAAACGCTCAAGGCAATAACCGAGGATATCAATGCCAGCGCTGAGACGATAGAGGATGCCCATAAAAAAATGATCGCTCTTACGGAAAACCTGGAAAAGGAATCGAGGATCGAGACACTGATCAATAAAATGGGCTTTGAGGACAGCTTCATCCTGTTTGCCGACAACGGCAGCGTCGACATAGTGATAAAAACTCCAAGCCTAACGACATCGCAGGCTGCGCAGATAACAGATATAGTGATGCGGCAGGCCGATGTTGAAGTAGAAGACATACATATAAGCACAATATTCTGAGAGTATCAGATCATCTGTTTTTGCGATGTGTCTTCAGGGCACATCGCATATACTGTCTATTAGGTTTTACTTAATACGGCAAAAGTGTTATAATATTTTATACA
>CAZQUQ010000105.1:0-9637 GCA_964596445.1 uncultured Oscillospiraceae bacterium | reverse complement strand
GTCGACCATTCTGCATGTGGACTGCCCCTATTGCGAAGGAACCGGCAAGGTGCTTTCGGACGGAGCGGTAAACGGTGCAGTTAACGGCAATATAAACGGTATAGCTAACGGGGCCGCAAATGGCGCAGTACACAGCACAGCGAATGGCGCATCAAACGGCAACACAAGCGGCTCAGTGAGCAGAGCCAGAAACGGCGCTTCATACGGCTCATCCGGCGGTACTGCTAATGGCGCAGTAAACAGCGTATCGGGCGGTATTGCCAAACACATGGCAAACGGTGCTGCGAAAAGGTAATTGAAAAGTAAATCTCAAGCCTGACCCCCAAATTTTTGCCAGCACTGATAGAAGTGGCCTGAATCATTGCTTTCTTTGATCAATGACAGGCCGAGATCCTTCATTATCTGCTTAAAGTAGTCTGCATCCTGGAAGGCATCGTCCTTATATATTCCATAGGTGGCATGCAGAGTGCGGCCGTCTATATCAATGGCCAAATCAGTGATGAACGGATTTGCTGATGTTATTTCAGCATCCCATATATGAAAACGGCCATTGGGCTTCAGCACTCTTTTTATTTCAGATGCAGCATTTTTATGCTCAGACTTCGACATGTACATGAAACTGTAAAATGCGGTTACATTGTCAAAGCAATTATCTGTAAAAGCCATTTTGCCTGCATCCATTTCTATTTTGACTGAATCGCCCGGAGCTTCATTCAGTTCCTCGATCCTGTTGTCTATGGCGATCACCTGACCGGGATACAGCTGTGAAATAACACCTTCACCGCCGCCGCCGATATCAAGGATAAAACCATTCAACTCTTTCGATAAGCGAATTTTCATATAATGCTTATCCTTCTTCTAATATTATCCTTCTTCGAAATCGCTTTCGATCCTGCTGCCAAATCAGTATACACAGAAATATTATACAAGTAATGCCAATTTCAAATCAACAGCTTTATCTCTATCGATCGCATCGGACTTTAGCTCTATTGCTAACAGCGATGTCAGCGGCGTGATATTTTGCGGACGTCTGGTATGAAGCTTGTATATCTATAATCGGCGTTGACATTGCTGAACTCGTGTGTTAAAATAGTTCGGTAACCGCTCGGCCAAGGCTTCAAATGCTGTTGATACAGCTTCGGAGCGGGCGTACTGAATCAGGTGCGCAGCGCAAAAAAAGCAGGTGAAATGGCTGCCTTAACAGGTCCGGCGAGTCTGTTAGCAGGAGGTATATACCATGTACGCGGTAATAGAAACAGGCGGAAAGCAGTACAAGGTACAGGAAGGCGATGTAGTATTCGTTGAGAAGCTTGAAGCTGAAGACGGCACGACTGTCACATTCGATAAAGTCCTTGCCGTATCAAGCGAGGGCAATGTTACTTTCGGCAAGCCGTTGGTAGCAAACGCAAGCGTAACGGCAAAGGTGCTCGGACAGGGCAAGTCAAAGAAGATCATCGTTTTCAAGTACAAGCCGAAGAAGGGCTACAGGAACAAGACCGGACACAGACAGCCCTATACTAAGGTACAGATCGAAAAGATCAGTGTTTGATAATGATAAAGATCGTAATAACCAGGGATTCAGAGGGTTCTATCAGCAGAATGGAGATCGACGGACATTCAGGTTATGCTGAAGCAGGAGCCGACATAATATGTTCAGCGGTATCGGTCACAGCCTATACGGCAGCCGGAGCGCTGGAAAGCTTAGCAGGCTTGAAACGGTGCTACAGCCAGAGAGATGGACATATGTCGATACGACTCCCGAAGGAAATGGACGAAAAGCAGAAAGCAACCGCGACGGTCATAATGGAAACTACAGCGATAGGCTTCAAGCAGATAGAACTTTCATACGGAGAATATGTTTTGGTAGTGGATGAGGAGGTGTAATCCGATGTTGAAAATCAATTTGCAGCTGTTTGCTCACAAAAAGGGAGTCGGCAGCTCAAGAAACGGCCGTGACAGTGCGGCACAGAGACTCGGTGTCAAGAAGGGCGACGGACAGTTTGTACTGGCCGGCAATATAATAGTCAGACAGAGGGGTACAAAGATACACCCCGGAAAAAATGTGGGCAAGGGCAAGGATGATACACTTTTCGCTCTGACAGAAGGCAAGGTCAAGTTTGAAAGACTGGGCAAGGACAGAAAACAGGTAAGTATAGTAACAATGTAATACGCAAAAAATAAGTCCCGGCGCACAAAAGCCGGGACTTTTTGTATGACGGCACTTTCGACGGAAACTGAGAATGTGCTGTGCTTTCTCTGAAAGGAGAGAAGTATGTTCATAGATCGTGCTAAAATAACAATAAAGGCCGGTGACGGCGGAAACGGCATAGTTTCATTCCGAAGGGAGAAATACGTCGCGGCAGGCGGGCCTGACGGCGGAGACGGAGGCAAGGGCGGCGACATCATCTTCGAGGTGGACGAAGGCTTAAGGACCCTGATCGATTTCAGATACAAGAGGAAGTATGTCGCCGAGTCCGGCGAGAACGGCGGAGCTGCCAGACGTACCGGAAGGAGCGGCAGGGATCTTGTGATCAAGGTGCCGCCGGGAACAGTCATTAAAGATGCTCAAACAGGCCGGATCCTTGCCGATATGGTCAAACCGGGCCAGCGGACAGTTGTGGCAAAGGGAGGCAAAGGCGGCGCCGGCAACCAGCATTTTGCCACGCCGACAAGACAGGTGCCGAACTTTGCGAAGCCTGGCGATCCCGGAGAGGAATACATAGCGGAACTGGAACTGAAGATGATCGCGGATGTCGGATTGGTGGGATTCCCCAATGCGGGCAAATCCACGATATTGTCGATAGTGTCTGCCGCAAGACCGAAGATAGCCGATTACCCGTTCACAACGCTGGAGCCGAACCTTGGCGTCGTCCGTATCGACGAGGGAGCCAGCTTTTTGCTTGCCGACATACCCGGTCTTATCGAAGGAGCCCATCAGGGAGTCGGTTTGGGATTTGATTTCCTGAGGCATGTGGAAAGGAACAGGATGCTTCTGCATGTCGTTGATGTGGCTGGAGTGGACGGACGTGATCCGGTTGAAGATTTTGAAAAGATAAATGAAGAACTCCGGCTGTACGACCCAAAACTGGCGGAAAGGCCCCAGGTGGTCGCTGCAAACAAGACGGACCTGCCGCAAGGCATGGAAAATCTGGAGAGGTTCAGAAGTGCGGTTGAGGCGAAGGGTTATAAGGTATTCCCCATATCGGCCGCATCAAATACAGGAGTAATGGAGCTGATGCAGTATATTGCCGCACAGCTCAAGGAACTTCCCGAAGCAGCGCCGCTGGCGGATGAAGGCAAAGAGGTCATCTACAGGACAGAAGAGGAGGAGCCGTTTACGATACGCAAGGAAGGCAATGTATATATCATTGAAGGAAGCTGGATAAGAAAAGTGGTAGGTTCCACCAATTTCGCCGTTTATGAATCTCTTCAGTATTTTCAGCGCTCATTGAGATCCAAGGGCCTTATCGACGCATTGGAGCAGATGGGGATCAACGAAGGTGATACTGTAAAAATATACGATATCGAGTTTGAGTATATGAGATAGTATAGAATGATAAGGAAGGTAAATGTATGCTCACAAGCAAGCAAAGAAGTTATTTAAGAAGTCTGGCCAATACAATGGATCCGATATTTCAGATAGGCAAGGGCGGTATCGGAGAAAACCTGATAAAGCAGTTCAGCGATGCTCTGGAGGCACGTGAACTTATAAAGGCGACAGTCCTTCGGAATTCGGAGACAGATGCACGTGAAACAGCCGATGAGATCGCTGAAAGGACCGGCGCCGACGTGGTCCAGGTAATCGGGAACAGGTTCGTGCTTTACAAGGAATCGGAGAAGCACAAGGAGATCACCTCTGCTTTGTCAGTGATCCGATAATCTCGGCGTATATCGCAGCAGAGTGTTTCTTCCAGTTTTCACATACCTCAAGTGCATCCTTTTTGGTGCCGACAGCAGCTTTCAGTTCAATGAGAGGGAAGCCTTTCTCTCTCATTTTGCATATCACCGTATATTTGCTTTCGCTCTCGGGCACATAATCTGCTGTTATGAGCAGATCATCCTCTATTTCCCTGCGCGCTGCAGGAATTATATCATCCAGTTGTTTTCTGATCCCAGGCGATATTTTGCTGATAAAATACTGCAGTGTCTTCTTTCCTGAGTCAGTCAGGACATAGTTTCCGTGTGATTCCTTAAATGCTTTGTCAGCCGGCTGTGCTTCTGCCTTTTGCGTCGATTTTTCATCATTAATAAGTGAAATATGTTTGCTTTCGTTCAACTCATTGAGACATTGCTGGAGCATGAAATAGTTCATAAGGCGCGTTTCCAGTACGAGCCGCGTAATGGCGCCGTTGCTGACCGGTATGTCAAGTCTGTTCATCACATACATTATGATAAGCTTGTTCGAGACTATCTCCTTAGTACTGCCAAGCGGATTCATCCATGCCTCCCGGGTGTATTATTTTTGCGGTATTACGGTTTCAGCTGCCATTCGGAAACGATTCGTATCAATTATAGCATATTGCTGGGGGATTTGGGGTCAGACTTGTAAAATTCCCCTATCGAATTTCGTGTTTATTATGTGAACTTTTTGCGCCTGCACCGGCACTATTCTGGTTAAAATGCTTCTTCTGTGGTATCATTACCATAGAAAGTTTACAAAGGAGAAGGATCGATGCAGCAGTCGAAAGGACCAGAGCAGCAGATAAAGGAACTCGGACAGTTGATATTGGGGTCTGGTGCGGCGTTTGTCGGGTTCTCCGATGTTGCCGGGAAAACCGGATATAGCTTTAAAAGCCTGCATTATGCTATAACCATCGGAATCCGTCTGTCTGATGCCATAATGGATGAAATATCTGACAAGCCTACGTTCACGTATTTTCATCACTATAGGACGGTCAACTCACTGCTGGATCAGATAGCGCTGCGGGGAACCTCATTCATACAGTCTCTTGGCTTTGATGCGGCAGCGGTGCCTGCCTCCCAGACAGTGAATGATATTGGTGCGCCATACAGCGCAATTTTTCCCCACAAAACTGCCGCTGTCTTGTCCGGACTTGGCTGTATCGGCAAAAACGGGCTTTTCCTCCATAATCTATACGGTCCAAGGGTACGGCTCGCAACGATACTGACAGATATGCCTGTCGTATCAAGTGGAGCAGAGGGTTATACCATGTGCCCGGAAACCGTATGCATATCAAGCGGCGGCAACGGCGGCCAAACTGCGCCGTCACTGTGCCTGAACTGCGACCTCTGCGTCAGGGCATGTCCTGCGATGGCTCTGACCGGGAAGCAATGGCATGAGGGCATCGCAAGAGATGAAATCGTCGATGCCAAAGCATGCAGCGATTATATGAACATCAAATTCAAGCATATCGGGCGGGGGTCCGTATGCGGCATATGCATCAAGGTTTGTCCGGTGCGTTGCAGGAAGCAGACATAATCGATGAAAAACTTTCATATAAAGTAGACAAACTAGAGCGGGGGGGATGGACGATGGTGAAAAAAGAAATCATTGCCCTGCTGCTTGCCGGAGGACAGGGAAGCAGACTCGGGGTCCTTACCAAAAAAGCCGCAAAGCCGGCAGTACTGTATGGCGGCAAATACAGGATAATTGATTTTTCACTCAGTAACTGCATTAATTCCGGTATCGACACCGTGGGCGTACTGACGCAGTATCAGCCGCTGAAGCTGAACAGCCATATCGGTATAGGCAAGCCATGGGACATGGACAGGATGAACGGCGGTGTGACCATCCTCTCACCATTCATGAAGAAAGAAACAGGTGAATGGTACAAGGGAACCGCCAATGCCATCACCCAGAATATCGACTTTGTTGACAAACAGGCGGCAAAGTATGTGATCATTCTCTCGGGTGATCATATATACAAAATGGACTATTCCGATATGCTGGCCTTCCATGTAAAAAACAATGCCGAAGCGACCATATCCGTGATCGACGTCCCGTACGAGGAAGCTTCCAGGTACGGGATAATGAATACTCAGGCCGACGGCAGGATATATGAATTCGAAGAAAAGCCCAGGAATCCTAAAAGTACATTGGCATCCATGGGCGTCTATATATTCACGTGGAACATACTGAAGGAGTATCTGCTTCGCGACGAGCAGGCAAGCAGTTCCAGCCATGATTTCGGTAAGGATATCATACCCGCAATGTTATCTGATGGAAGACGGATGTTTGCATACAAATTCAGCGGTTATTGGAGGGATGTCGGAACGATACAGGCCTTCTGGGAATCAAACATGGACCTTGTCAAAAGGGTGCCCGAGTTCAACCTGTATGACCCGGAGTGGAAAATATATACGCCGAATCCTGTAAAGCCGCCCCATTATGTTGCTCCGTCAGGCAGCATCAAAACATCGATAATCGCCGAGGGTTGTATGATATATGGGAAGGTCAGGAATTCCGTTTTGTTCCCGGGAGTAATTGTGGGAAAGGATACGTTGGTGGAGAATTCCATCGTGATGTCGAATTCCCATATTGGTGAGAACAGCGTGCTGGATCACTGCATTATCGGAGAAAATGTTATCGTCGGCAGCGAAGTTATGATCGGCAGCGGTGAAAACATTGCCAATAAGGATAAACCGGGGATATATAACTCAGGCATCACAGTAGTAGGGGAAAGAACTGAGATACCGGACGGCGCTGTCATAGGGAAAAATGTGATGATAGACATGGACGTGCATCATGAGGATTTCTGTTCCAATGCCGTACCATCGGGAGCAAGTATATACAAAGGCGGTGAATGTGAATGACGAATACTATGGGATTGATACTCTCAGGCTGGAAAAAACCGGCGCTGAAGGACCTTACATTTAAAAGATCCGTATCTGCCATACCGATCGGAGGAAAATACCGTGCCATTGATTTTATACTATCCAACATGGTCAACTCCGGTATAAAAAATGTAGGGGTGCTCACCCAGTACAGCTTCCGTTCACTGATGGACCACCTGGGTTCGGGCAAGGAATGGGATCTTGACAGAAGATATGACGGGCTGTTCGTATTCCCGCCATCTCTGTCCGACGATGAAAGCGGCTGGTACAGGGGAAGCGCGGATGCGATGTACAACAATCTTTCGTTCCTCAAGCGAAGCAATGAAGAGTATGTGGTCATTTCCCAGGGAAACGGCATTTTCAAAATGCAGATGGATGAAATGCTTGATCATCATCTGGCAACAGATGCCGATATCACGCTGGCGTACAGAAAGATGTTCGATTACAGCAGGGAAGAGCTTTCGAGCCTCGGTATTATCAGTTTGGATCAAAGCGGCAGGATCATCGATCTGCAGGAAAAACCGCTTCATCCACAGTCAGATCTTGCATCGATCGGAATATACATGATCAGGAGATCACTGCTCATATCGCTGCTTGAAGAGTGTATAGCCCATGGAGATTATGACTTTGTAAAGGACATAATGATCAAGAAACTGAACAAGCTGGGAGTTTACGGCTATGAGTTCAAGGGCTACTGGAGGAATATCAGCTCTGTCCGGAGTTATTACAGATGCTCGATGGAAATGCTGGATCCGGAAATCAGAGAAGAGCTTTTCATAAGAAACGGCAAGATTTATACCAAGGTAAAGGATGAAGCGCCGGCAAAATATAACGAGGAAGCAGAGGTCACCAATTCCATCATCGCCGACGGCTGTTTCATCGAGGGTGTTGTGGAAAACAGCGTGCTGTTCAGAGGAGTTACCGTCGCCAAAGGAGCTGTGATCAAAAACAGTATCATTATGCAGGGTTCCGTTATCGAACAGGATGCGTTGCTGGAATATGCGATCCTTGACAAGAATGTCGTGCTGACTAAAGGCAAGTATTTAAAGGGCGAGCATGACTACCCTGTCGTCGTGAGCAAGAATTCCGTTGTGTGAGCAGAGCATACATGCAGCATGCCGGAAGATGAAGCGGTGAAGATGAAGCAAAATAGATGGCGAAAGACGCGTTAAAATCAATATCTCCATACAAACTATATATGGTAAAATAGATATCTGACAATTAGTGAAAGGACAAGGGCCGACTTGCCAAGGGGTCTGTGACAAATGACACAAAAGTTAAAAGCTGATTTGATGTTGCTTGCAATGACGATAGTCTGGGGTGCTTCATTTCCATTGATGAAAATCGTGCTGGAATACATCCCGGCATTTGCTTTTCTTTCAATTAGGTTCATGGCGGCGGCAATAATATTATCTGTCGTCTACTACAAAAGCTTTAAAAAACTTAATAAACGAGCGCTTGGCTATGGAGTGATACTTGGCCTGTTCATGTTTGGCGGCATGGGATTCCAGGTCGTCGGGCTCTACACCACATCGGCATCGAATTCCGGTTTTATCACCGGTTTGAGCGTTGTGATGGTGCCGATCGTCTCTGCAATGATGCTGAAGAAGAAACCGGACAGATCATCCTTCGTTGGAGTAGCTTTAGCTTTTGCCGGATTGTTTTTCATGTCCGGAGGCCTGAATCCCAATTTTAATATCGGAGATTTTCTTACATTTTTATGTGCGATTTGCTGGACCTTTCAAATCATTTTTGTCGACAAATACACCCGGATCGAGGATGCATCGCTTCTTGCCATTTTCCAGCTGCTGTTCACAGGTCTTGCCGGTTCAAGCCTTTGGCTGGCTGTTGATTTCGGAAAGCCTGTCGTTATCAACGGCACGGTTATCTTGATCATACTTATCACATCTGTATTCGGGTCATCGCTGGCTTATGCAGTTCAAGCTTCGGCACAAAAGCATACGACGCCTACGCATGCTTCGCTGATATTCACTGCAGAGCCGGTGTTTGCTGTCATTTTTGCAATGATCATACCAAATGCCGAAGGTTTGACGGAAATCCCGACAATAACGGAGGCCGTCGGCTGCCTGCTGATACTTGCCGGAACTATCATATCTGAGTTCAGGCTGGGTCAGAAGAGTAATATACCCGGATAAGTACCTTCATAGCAGAAAAGTTTTCCCTAAGTTCTAAAAAGTTTTCATAGAGTTTGAAATCAGTAGAAAAATATGTAAAAATATATATGGTTATAATGCGGCAGAGGTGTTGGCAATATGGATCAAATCAGAGAGCTGGAAGGTAAGGTCGCGGTTATTACGGGCGCTGGACGAGGCATCGGGAAAGCTATAGCAATCGCATATGCCAAAGCTGGAGCGAGTGTCGTATGCGCTGCCAGAACATTGACAGAAATCAATCGGACCGCCGATGAAATAACAAAGCTGGGTGGAAGGGCATTAGCAGTAAAGGCAGATGTAACCTGTATTGATTCAGTCAATAATATTTTCAGGATTGCCGAGGAAACCTTTGGCGGAATCGATATTCTTGTAATTAATGCAGGAGCAAACTGCGACCGTGAAACAGTAGAAAACAGCGATCCCGAAAACTGGAAACGAACTATGGATGTAAATCTGTTTGGAGCTTATTATTGCGCGCGTTCAGTAATTCCATATCTTAAAAAGCGTGGTTCCGGGAAAATAATAACGATTGGCTCAGGGCTTGGACATCGCGGATATCCGGGGGGATCAGCATATTCATGTTCAAAGGCCGGTTTGTGGATGCTTACCAGAATACTGGCTCAGGAGCTATTGCAGTATAATATAAGTGTAAATGAACTGATACCGGG
>CAZQUQ010000104.1:6345-9691 GCA_964596445.1 uncultured Oscillospiraceae bacterium | reverse complement strand
GAGGTGTATAAAAATGAAAACATGGATTGAGGCACATGAAGGTGAAAAGTTCACTGACAACAGTAAAATTGAAAATTGCAGGCAGTGCAAGACATGTAAACATTGGAATGGTGGAACTGATTATTCAAACGATTATCAGAAAAGCAGCTGTCAGATTTATGTGTATCCAGCAATGAAACCAATTAAGGTCATCAAGAACACCGCTCAATGTGAATATTACACCAAAACTGATTGATGAGATTGAGTTTTAGTTAAAAATCAATAAAGGTTAATGAGATAATTAATGATAGCAAATGATTCCGGTCCAACATGCAGATGCTTGTCTATATGTACATATCAGTAATTGTAAGGTGAAATTTGCTCCTTGACAGCGTTGATATCATCGTTTAAAATTAGGTGTAAAGTAAAAATGCTTTACACTTGTTAAAGAGATGGATGAATTAGTTAAAATAAGCCTGCTGCTCGATTTTTACGGGCAGATGCTGACAGAACGGCAATATGAGATCCTGGACCTGCATTACAACAATGATTATTCTCTGGGTGAGATAGCCCAGATGCTTTCAATAAGCAGGCAGGGGGTCCATGACAATATAAAGCGCGGTAAAGCTGCGCTGTTCGATATGGAAAGCAAGCTGGGCCTGGTTGCAAGATTCGGAGACAAGAAGGATAAAGCTTCAAGGATATTGACGCTGCTGGAGTCCATTGATCAAAAGACTTTCACCGAACAGGACAGGCAGCGGCTGACAGATGCTAAACACTTAATCATTAGCATAATGGAAGATTGACATGTGGAAGTATTATGGAAGACTGACATCCGGAAGTATCATGGAGGACTGATTTATGGGTCTATTTGAAGGGTTGTCCGGGAAACTCCAGGACACTATAAATAAATTCAGGGGCAAGGGAAGAGTCACGGAGAAAGACGTAAAGGATATGATGCGTGAAATCAAGCTTGCTCTGTTGGAAGCCGATGTAAATTTCAAGGTTGTAAAGGAATTTATCGGTAAGGTCTCGGAACGTGCTGTCGGTCAGGATGTTCTTGAAAGTCTGACTCCGGGGCAGCAGGTCATCAAGGTAGTACATGAGGAACTGATAGATCTGATGGGTAAAGTGCCTGCAAAGGTCACATTTGCCAGTAAACCCCCAACGGTGTTCATGATGGTGGGACTTCAGGGCTCAGGCAAGACCACGACCAGCGGTAAAATTGCGAATCTGCTCAGAAAACAGGGTAAGAACCCGTTACTGGCGGCATGCGACGTATACAGGCCCGCTGCTATAAAGCAGCTCCAGGTGGTGGGAAACCAGCTCAGCATCCCCGTATTTGCGCTGGAAGACAGCAAAGACCCAGTCCATATAGCAAAGCAAGCTGTCGCCCATGCGGTTTCAAATCTTTATGATGTTGTCATTCTTGATACCGCAGGACGTCTGCATATCAATGAAGAGCTCATGGATGAACTGGACCGCATTAAAAATTCTGTCCATCCGCACGAGATACTGCTTGTAGTAGACTCCATGACAGGCCAGGATGCAGTGAATGTCGCTGAAAGCTTCAATGAGAAGCTTGGTGTTGATGGCCTTGTCCTAACGAAGCTCGACGGAGATACCAGGGGCGGAGCCGCTCTGTCCGTAAAGGCAGTGACGGGGAAACCGGTAAAGTTTGCAGGTATTGGTGAAAAACTAAGTGAAATTGAGCCTTTTTACCCTGACAGAATGGCCTCAAGGATATTGGGCATGGGCGATGTGCTGAGCCTTATAGAGAAAGCACAGGAAGCCTTTGACGAGAAAAAAGCACTGGAGATGGAGAAGAAGCTAAGATCACAGCAGTTCACTCTGGATGATTTTCTCGACCAAATGCAGCAGGTCAAGAAGATGGGTCCTCTGAACCAGGTGTTGGGAATGCTTCCCGGTATGAATGCAAAAGCGCTGCATAATATAGAGGTTGATGAAAAGAAACTGGGCCATGTCGAGGCCATCATCAAGTCAATGACTGCAAAGGAAAGAAACGACCCCAGCATCATAAACGGAAGCAGGAGAAAGAGGATCGCAGCGGGAAGCGGTACGTCAGTACAGGAAGTCAACAGCTTGCTTAAGCAGTTCGAAGAGATGAAAAAAATGATGAAGATGATGACCGATATGGGAAAAAGAGGAAAAGGATTCGGAAAATTCAGGATGCCTTTTTAGATAAAGCTTCATCTATTTGAGAGGAGGTGACATACATGGCAGTAAAGATCAGACTTAAGAGGATCGGTTCCAAAAAGAATCCGTTTTACAGAGTTGTCGTAGCAGATTCAAGATATCCGCGTGACGGAAGGTTCATTGAGGAAATCGGAACATACAATCCGCAGGCTGAACCTTCAGTGATCATAATTGACGGTGAAAAAGCTGCAAAGTGGATAAAGAACGGCGCTCAGCCGACAGAAACCGTGAAGTCCTTATTGAAAAAGACAGGAGTCATCCAATAATGACTTCGGCACTAGCCAGCTTTAGAGCGGGAGGTAAACGCAATGAAAGAGCTTCTTGAGACTATTGCAAAAGCTCTTGTTGATTATCCCGACGAAGTCAGGATCAACGAGATAGAAAGCGAAAATTCCATCATCCTCGAACTCAGTGTCGCAAAAGAAGACATGGGCAAGGTGATAGGAAAGCAGGGAAGGATAGCAAAAGCTATCCGTACAGTAATAAAAGCTGCAGCCATAAAGGAAAACGTCAAGGTTGTAGTGGAGATCGTATAATAAAAAGGTGTTTCCACAACACCTTTTTATTCATTTCCACGACCTGCGCAGGTGGATCCGGCACAGGCGGAAAGTACACACGGAGGCACATATGTACGACTATCTTCAGATAGGTAAAATAGTTAATACTCATGGGATCCGGGGCGAGGTAAAAATAATCCCGCTTACAGATGATCCGAGCCGCTATGATGAGCTTGAATGGGCTTATGTAGAAAAAGGCGGCAGGATGGAAAGATATTTGCTGCAGCAGGTCAGGTACTTTAAAGGAACCGTGATCGCAAAGCTGGAGGGGATCGACACACCTGAAGCAGCGGCTGAACTGAAGGAGTGCTTTATACTCGTAGACAGGAAAAATGCTGTTAAACTGCCGGAAGACTCATTCTTCATCTGCGATATTATCGGCAGCGATGTTTATGACGAGAAAGGTGTACTTCTCGGACAGCTCAGCGATGTGCTGCAAACCGGCAGCAATGATGTATATGTGGTTAAAAACGGATCCGGAAAGGAAATATTGCTGCCTGCGCTGAAAAGTGTCGTCCGTAACGTATCGACAGAGCAAAAAAGGATCGATGTGATCATTCCGAAGGGATTGTTGGAGGATGAGATTTGATATA
>CAZQUQ010000104.1:0-6245 GCA_964596445.1 uncultured Oscillospiraceae bacterium | reverse complement strand
AAAATGGAGAAGGCTGCAGTCCTTGAAAAGGACCAGGGCAAAAAGACCGGATCTCTTTGAAAAGCTCGAGTTGTCAGCAGCCGATAAAAAGCTGCTGGAAGAAGATCCGGACAAATAGCCATGATTCAAGGCCTGAAAATGAAAACCATGCAAATAGTTAACAATACAGAAGTATCACAGCCAGCATCACAAGGGGTTCCTGACTGTGGTTTTCAATGGAATGAGATGCACCGTTTCCGGTAAGTACGGCATCACCCGCAGTTATTTCACAGATATTGCCGTTATCGTTGACGACACCCTTGCCCTGTATGATATAGTATACTTCCTCTTCGGCATTATGTTCATGAAGGCCAATAGAGCATCCAGTACCAAGAGTTATCCTTGCAAAGAGACGTGCCTTACCGGTGAACTCATCCTGCTTGAATATATGGGTCAGTTCAACAGTACCGTTTCCGCCCCTCATCTGGTTTTTCAGTTCGACTGCCATTTCTTCAGCTTTCTTTATCATAAAATCATCCTCCTGTTTAAGATTATATCACACAGGTTATATATAAATGTACTTACTGCCGTTATAATGCATGTATAATTATTATATTTACAAATAATACTTCCATGTGTTATAATATCTGACGTGTGTAATACGGGCGGTCCGCTGATGTGCATTCTGGCATTTATGAACGTCCAGGCAAGAGAGGAGGAGACAAAATGGATATAATCAAGACACTGGAACAGGAGCAGTTGAGATCCGATCTGCCGGTACTGAGCATAGGCGACTATGTCAAAGTCCACCTGAAGGTTAAGGAAGGCTCCAGAGAGAGGATCCAGATATTCGAAGGAACTGTTATTGCAAAAAAAGGCTCCGGTTTGAAGGAAACCTTTACAGTAAGAAGAGTATCTTACGGTGTAGGAGTTGAAAGGATACTTCCTGTACATTCTCCCAAGATCAGCGCAATAGAAGTCGTCAGAAAAGGTAAGATCAGAAGAGCGAAGCTTTACTTCCTGCGTGAAAGAGTTGGCAAGGCCGCAAGGGTCAAGGAAAAGCTCGATGTAAAAGAAAAAGAATAATTGATATAAAGGGGACCTGTGGTCCCTTTTGTATTTTAAGAGGAAAACAGAAATATGAACATACAGTGGTTCCCGGGGCATATGGCGAAAACGAGACGCCTGCTGACCGAAAATCTGAAGCTGGTGGATGTGGTCATCGAGCTTCTCGATGCCAGGATTCCCGCAAGCAGCAAAAATCCTGAAATCGATTCCATAATACATTATAAACCAAGGCTTATAATACTGAATAAATCTGACCTTGCAGATCCCGAGATTTCAAGGCAATGGGCCGACTGGTTCAAAAACAGGGGAATCCCGGTGGTCTTTGCGGACTCTATTAAAGGAAAAGGCCTGAACATACTCAAGGATAATCTCAAGGAATTGATGAAGGAGCGGTTCGAAAGGGACAGGCAAAAGGGCAGGATATTCAGGACCATAAAAACAATGGTGGTAGGTATTCCCAATGTCGGCAAATCAACATTTATAAACAAGATAGCGGGAAGAGCAGTTGCCGTTACAGGCGACAAGCCTGGTGTTACAAGAGGCAAGCAATGGATAAGGCTGAATCCCGAAATAGATATGCTGGATACGCCAGGTATTTTGTGGCCAAAATTCGATGATGAAGAGACTGCTCTGAATCTTGCGTTCACAGGAGCAATAAAAGATGATATCATGGATTTAACCGAAGTAGCTGCCGCATTGGCCGTAAAGCTTTCAAGAGACTACCCGGAGCTGTTTTTCAACCGATATAAGCTTGAACATGCTCAGGGGATGAGCGGCCATGAGCTTCTGGAGGCTGCAGGCAGAAAAAGAGGCTGCATTCTCCAGGGTGGAGCCATCGATTTTAGCAGGATATCAATGATTATGCTAGACGAGTTCCGAGGCGGCAAAATCGGGAAAATAACGCTGGAAAGGCCTGTATTGGGCGGCACGGGGGACACAAATGAAGGAGACGGGAGCAAGTCAGACGAGTAAGTCAGGCAAACAGAACGTAAGACATGAAAAAGAGATGCAGCGGCTCGAAAGCATGTACATATATGAGAGGGAAGCATTTCGTCAGGGACTCGGCTTCGTGGCAGGGATCGACGAAGCAGGAAGAGGTCCTCTGGCCGGGCCTGTCGTGGCAGCATGCGTAATGCTTCCAAGGGAATGCCTCATAGAAGGAGTAAACGACTCAAAAAAGCTGAGCCCTTCCAAGAGAGAAAAGCTTTATGAAATAATTATGGAAAAAGCCATATCGATAGGTATCGGGATCGTAGATGAGAAAACGATCGACGATATCAATATTCTCAATGCTGCCAAAATGGCGATGAAAAAAGCTGTGGATCAGGTTTCTCCGGTACCTGAGCTGCTGCTTATAGATGCCGTGGAGCTGCGTGATGTCAATATTCCGCAGAAAGCGATTATAAAAGGGGACTCGCTCAGTCTTTCCATAGCTGCTGCATCAATAATAGCCAAAGTGACAAGGGACCGCATGATCGATGAGGCAGACAGCAAGTATCCGGTCTACGGTTTTAAGAATCATAAGGGTTACGGGACGGCCCAGCATATCGAAGCTATAAAAAAATACGGTATTTGTCCGATACATAGAATATCCTTCACAAAAAACATTACTTTTTAATAAATGCGTTTTTATATAACATAAAACCGGAGAATATGTCATGCGGATCGAAAATTGGCCTTTTATTGCAACTGAAAACAGAGTCGATACCGGCAGTCTGCTAAGTCAATTATTGACGGGCGATCTCATAAAGGCATTGGTTCTTGAGATTTCTGCATCCGAGGCCGTCTTGAGGCTTTCCGACGGTTCGGTCCTGAAAGCTGCGACCGGTGATGATGTTGAGATCAAAGCGGGACAGACGATCACACTTGTTGTGAAGTCAAAGACTGATACGCTTATTGAGCTTGAAACTGTTAAAAACTCTTCCAGCAACACAGCGTCAATCCAGCCCAAGCTGAGTAAGATTCTTGAAGCGCTGAATATCAAACCTGATGATACAAGCCTGAAAGTTGCCGCCGAGTTCTTGAAATACGGCATAATGCCTGATGCCGATGAAATTATGAAGGCAGTTGAACTTATCGGTGATTCAGGATCGATGGATGCCGAAAAGGCAGTGTATATCATTTCAAAGAATATCAATATGAGTAAGACAGATGCAGCAACACTTGCCTCTTTTCTTGACGGTGATCTGAAGCTCGGCAAAATTCTGGATGAGTTGCTAAGAGCTTTGGGTGAAAATACAGGACAAAAGCAATCGCCCACACAATCAAATATGCCGGCAGCAACATCTTCCGGTAAACTTGCGCATGAATCCGCACAATCGCTTTCTGCTTTGCAAAAACAAGAAGCTCTATCAGCAGCCATGCATACGCCAGCACATGAAGCAACAGATGCACATGCACCTACAGAAACATCAGTATCTGCACTTGTGGCCGGCACAGACACATCTGCGTCTGAAACTTCACCTGAATCTATAAATAAAGCTGCATCTGAGCCTGCAAATGATGCAACACTTGCGTTTTCAGATACAGACATAGATGAAATGCCAGGTGACAAGGGATCCGCAGAAAAAGCAACAAGCGGGAAAGAGTATGATGACAAGGTGTCGGAACTCAAATCATCCATAAGCAAGCTGTTCATTAAAATCAACAAGGAGCTTTCATCAAAAGACCTGGATATTCCAAAAGCAATGGAAAAGGTCGATGAACTGCTTAAAAATGCAGATAGTCTGCTGAAATCGCCGGAACAGCATCAGGAACACGATGGTGCTTTAAAGGCTGCAACAGCTGCCGGCGACACGATAAGACTGCTGGATACGCTCAATGCAGGCAATGTGTACTATTACCAGCTTCCGGTCAATATGGCAGGCAACAAATCCACAGCAGAGCTGTATGTGATGAAACGAAGAAAAGGCGGGCGAAAGATCGATCCTCAGGATTCCGTGTTATTCCTTTCACTTGATACTGTCAGCCTGGGGAGAATCGAGGTTCTGACTGAACTCAAAGGGAACGGGATAAGCATTAGCCTGAGAACCAAAAGCAAGGAAGTGAACGATTTTATAAAGGCCAATATAAAGAGTCTGTATTCAGGCCTGCAAGAATGCGGGCGCAAGCTGGTCAGCGTAAGATATTCAATAATTGGAGAGCCATCCGACCTATGTGCCCAGGAAAAAATCCTTTTGGAGACCGTCAAAGCAAAGCACGCACGGGTCGATCTCCGCATATGACGGCAAACTTCAGGAATCAAGCATAAATAGCTTTGGAAGCAGCTTTTAGACACCGATCGGCGTTTAGCGTGAAGGAGCCCCGGATCGGACGGTATTTAGTGTGAAAGGAGTTGCGGAATGGCAGAAAAGAAGATAAAAGAGGCAGCCGCTCTGCGGTATGATCCCGAAAACAGCAGTGCACCTGAGATAATTGCTCTTGGCAGGGGCGAGACTGCTGAAAGGATAATAGAGAAAGCCAGGGAAAACGAAGTTCCTGTATATGAAGACAGTGAGCTGGCACATACGCTGAATTTTATGAGGATAGGCGATGTGATACCGCCTGAATTGTATGAGGTCGTTGCCAAAATACTTGTTTTTATTTCAGACGTGGATGAGAAGTTCGAAGGGGCGAAGCCCTAAGGAGCAAGCGATGAATAAGCGTGAGTTTGGAAGTTACGGCGAGCAGATCGCAGCCGAATATCTTCAAAAAAATGGTTTCGTCATACTGGCAAGAAATTTCAGATCAGGACGTTACGGTGAGATAGATATCGTAGCGGAAGAGAAGGAGTATATATGCTTTGTAGAAGTCAAGACCAGATCAGGTAACCTATTTGGCACACCTGCCGAAGCAGTCGGCCATACAAAAAGACAAAAGCTGAGAGCACTGGCATGGATCTATCTGAAACAGAATAAAATGGGGGAGAGGAACATGCGCTTTGATATTGTCGAAGTGACGGGCAGACGCAGCAACGACTTTTTTGTAACCGAAAACATAAATCTGATAAGGGGTGCTTTTTGATGCTGATAATAGATGCGCATTGTGACAGTGCGCTTACAGTATATAAATCCAATGGCGATTTGTATGAAAATGAGTTTCAACTTGATATAAAAAGGATTTGTGGGCAAGGTGAACGTGTCCAGTTTTTCGCAGCGTTTGCCAACCCTCGTAAATATATGAACAACGTACTTACAAAGGTATTGTCCATAATCGACGTGGTTAATGAAGCTTGTGAGAAGCATAGTGATAAGATCGTCTTATGCCGTGACAGCAGCGATATAGAAAATGCTGCTGCAAACGGAAAGGCAGCTGCGCTGCTCTCGATCGAGGGAGGAGAGTGCCTTAACGGTGAGTTATCCATCCTCAGGCAGCTATACAGGCTTGGTGTAAGGAGCATGCTCCTTGCCTGGAATTACCGCAATTTACTGGCCGACGGCGCTGAAGAACAGAACGGAGCAGGCCTGTCCGATTTCGGAAGGCAGGTAGTGGCTGAGATGGAGCGTCTTGGCATGATCGTCGATGTATCTCATCTATGTGAGGCCAGTTTTGATGATGTTCTTTCGATAGCGAGAAAACCTGTCATTGCATCTCATTCCAATTCTAAAGCCATCTGTGACAATCCAAGGAATCTGTCCGACGACCAATTGCTAAAAATAAAGAAAAACGGCGGAGTAGTTGGGATCAATTTTTATCCGTATTTCCTCAATAATACCGAAAATGCGGATATGGATGATGTTGTGAGACATATTGAAAATATTTGCTCTATCACAGGAGAGGATCATATCGGGATAGGTGCTGATTATGACGGCATTGAATGTACTCCGAAAGGACTTGAAGGGGCACAATGTATCCCATCATTATTTGACCGACTGCTGCAGCTCAATCACAGCAGCACATTCGTTGAAAAGCTTGCCGGGCTCAACTTTATGAGGGTAATAAAGCAAGTCCTGAAGTAACGTGTAGTCTTAGCAAGATTCTCTTTTAAGAATTATTTATTGAATTACTATACTAAATTTTTTGAATTTTGATAATGCACATCCTGCAAATTGATGTGCATTTTTTAGTACATAATATTATTTTTGAATATTTAGTACAATGGAGTTGCAAAACTATAATAAATAAATTAAAATATCAAAAATGCAATTCTTCTGGGGTATCTGTGTTATGTATTTTAAAAAGCAGACAAAAGTCGAATTGGAGCAAAATGTTTCTGAATT
>CAZQUQ010000103.1:0-9729 GCA_964596445.1 uncultured Oscillospiraceae bacterium | reverse complement strand
ATAATCCGTTCGGCTCCAGTTCCGCCGGTCCCATTCTCTCTGGCCTCATTCCCACCTGCCTCATTCCATTCAGCCCCATTCTCCTCGGATCCGTTCCATTCAGCCCTGTTCCCTCCGGCTTCATTCCCACAGGCAACATACCCGTCGTGGAAATGGATATAATACCATGTCGTTCCTTCGGCGATCTCATCCCTGCCATAATGGTGCAGCCCTTTTTTCAGAAAAAAGGCATTCCTTTCGTTGATAACGTACTCAATGCCGTTTTCCCATATTTTCATCTGTCCGGAAACGATATAAATAAAAACATTGAAGCCAAGCACCCTGTCTGCATGGACAAAGGGCTTGTCCGCCTTGCAGAAATCAACGATCCTGACCTTCACTATGTCCCTTAGCGCAAGTAAAATGTCGGAATCCATAAAACCACAGACCTCCGTCCTGCAGTGAAATACATCATACTGCGATAAACACGTGAAAAGCTTACCATGCCAGTGTATTCGATTTAACTATACAATATTTGACTGTATTCGTCGAGATAAAAGGGCGGTTTACAAACAGATAATGTTAAGAAAAACGCGGGTTGTGAACAGACACTGTAGAAATAGAAATACAGTATGTAAACTGGTAACGCCGAGATATAAGATGGGTTGTGAATAATCAATATCGAAATAAAAAGGGCGGTATGTAAACTGGTAACGCCGGGATAAAAGACGGGTTGTGAACAATCAATATCGAAATAAAAAGGCGGTATGTAAACGGTAATGCCGGGATAAAAACGCGGTTTACAAAAACAATGCCGAGCCAAAAGCCAGTTTATGAAAATAGTGAATATTTTCTGTATATTCCTTTATTCACAAACACATCATCAAGAATTAGTATAAAACTATACAATGTTCATTGATTTATCCTACAGGAGGACTGGTATTATGATAAACACAAAAATGAAAAGCTTCCCATACAGCGCTGTAGAGCTGTTGCCGGGGCAGCTGAGCAAAAAAACCGAATCCAACAGAAAATATATGATGAGCCTCAAAACTGAAAATCTCCTGCAGAATCACTACCTGGAGGCTGGGCTGTGGAGCACGAACCATTTGCCTGAAAACATCCACGGAGGATGGGAGTCTCCCACATGTCAGCTGCGGGGCCACTTCCTCGGCCATTGGCTTTCGGCAGCAGCGAAGCTCTGTGCCGCCACAGGCGATGCAGAGGTAAAGGGAAAAGCCGACAGGATCATATCGGAACTGGCCCGCTGCCAAAAGGAAAACGGCGGTGAGTGGGTCGGCTCAGTCCCTGAAAAATACCTTGATTGGATCTCAACCGGCAAAGCAGTCTGGGCGCCCCAGTACAATCTGCACAAAACCTTCATGGGGCTTCTCGACATGTATAAATATACCGGGAATAAGCAGGCTCTTGAAATCGCCGATGCCTGGTCCAACTGGTTCTACCGCTGGTCGGGCAAGTTCACCCGCGAGCAGTTCGACGATATACTGGACGTTGAGACAGGCGGGATGCTGGAAATCTGGGCGGACCTGTATGAAATCACAGGGCGGAAGGAGCATTACGAGCTCATGCAGAGGTATTACCGCCGCCGCCTGTTCGATCCTCTCCTGGCTGGTGAGGATGTGCTGACCAACATGCATGCGAACACAACGATACCAGAGGTCCTGGGTGCAGCACGCGCCTGGGAGGTAACAGGCGAACAGCGCTGGAGGGATATCGTCGAAGCATACTGGCAGCTTGCGGTGACCAAACGCGGGTATTACTGCACAGGAGGCCAGACCTGCGGCGAGATATGGACGCCTCCGCATGAAATGTCGGCAAGGCTCGGCGACATGAACCAGGAGCACTGTACAGTATATAACATGATGCGTCTGGCCGGTTTCCTGCTGAAGTGGACGGGAGACGCCTCATATGCGGATTACTGGGAAAGGAACCTCTACAACGGAATATTGGCCCAGGGCTATTGGGAAGGCTTCTATCCATCCGGCGTCAAGCCCCTTCAGCCCGGAAGCGGTTTGATAGCATATTTCCTGCCGCTGCGCTCATGTTCCGAGAAGCATTGGGGCTCGCACACGCATGACTTCTGGTGCTGCCATGGAAGCCTTGTCCAGGCAAATGCGATCCACACCGAGGACATATATTTCGAAGAATCCAACGGCGTGACGGTCTGCCAGTACATCCCCTCCGTACTGCGCTGGAACAGGGACGGCAATCCGGTCACGATCAGACAGCAGACAAACCACAAGGCAGGCAGCTGCGCCAGTGTCAACAGGACGAATCTCGATCATATGCACAGGCCCATGGCGCTCTATACGGATCTCACCATAGCCTGCAGCAGCCCGACAGAATTTGAGCTGAAGCTCAGGATACCCTGGTGGGTACAAGGCAAAGCAAAAATAAGCGTGAACGGCGAACAGCTGGATATCTGCTGCGAACCTTCAGACTTCTGCACGATAAAAAGAGTCTGGAGCAACGATACGGTAAACATCGAGCTGCCAAAAGGCCTGACGGTATGCCCTCTGCCAGACGAACCCGAGACCTATGCCTTTATGGAAGGTCCTGTAGTTCTGGCCGGACTGTGCGACGAAGACATCGTTCTGCACGGTGATGCACAACATCCCGAAACCATTCTCATCCCGGACAACGAAAGAATGTGGAGCAGCTGGGTCACAAGCTACAGAACAAAGGGCCAGAACAGGAACATCACCTTCATTCCCCTGTACAATATAGGGTATGAAAAATATAAAGTGTACTTTAATGTAAAAAAATAGCCTCACAATCACAAAAACTGAATAAAAATGTGCCGGATTTTGAATAGAATGGGCCGTTATCATTTACTATAATTATGATATATCGATGCAAAGGAGGAATAATCATGGTATATCATGTAGCGAAAAACGGTTCCGATCAAAATCCGGGCACACAACAGCATCCATTTCTGACAATAAGCAAAGCAGCTTCCGTCGCCATGGCCGGAGATACAGTCATCGTCCATGAGGGCGAGTATCGTGAGTGGGTAAAGCCGAAGTATAAAGGCTTAAGCAATAAAAGAAGGATAACATACCAGGCTGCCGAAGGTGAAAAGGTAGTAATAAAGGGCTCTGAACGCATCGAAAGCTGGCAGCATATCGAAGGGAACGTATGGAAGGTCGTGCTTCCGAACTCGTTCTTTGGCGGCTACAATCCATACGAACTGATTGTATTCGGCGACTGGCTCGTCTCTATTGAAGAGAAAAAGCATCTGGGTGAAGTTTATCTCAACGGCATGTCCTTTTACGAAGTAAGCCGCTATGAAGATCTGATCGCCCCGGCCGTCAGGACGGAGGTAATGGATATGTGGACGCAAAAAATCGTCCCGGTTCATAATCCGGAACAGACGAAATACGTCTGGTATACAGAGGTCAATGACGATAACACGACCATTTGGGCCAATTTCCAGGGTGCTGACCCCAACAGCGAGCTTGTTGAAATAAACGTGCGCAGATCATGTTTTTATCCCGTGGAGACAGGCATCGACTATATAACGGTAAGAGGCTTCGAAATGGCTCACGCCGCGACACCGTGGACGCCGCCCACCGCAGACCAGCCGGGATTGCTTGGCGCAAACTGGAGCAAAGGCTGGATCATTGAGCATAACATTATCCACGACTCAAAATGCAGCGCCATCAGCATCGGCAAGGAAATTTCCACAGGCCACAACTATCGTACCATCCGCAAGGACAAGCCGGGGTACCAATATCAGCTCGAATCCGTCTTTTCTGCGAAGCGTAATGGCTGGAGCAAGGAAAATATCGGCTCTCACATCATCCGTTACAACACGATATACGATTGTGGTCAGAACGGTATCGTCGGTCATCTTGGATGCGTTTTCAGCGAAGTCCACCACAACCATATTTACAACATCGCGCTCAAGCGTGAATTCTATGGTCATGAAATCGCAGGCATCAAGTTCCATGCCGCCATCGACACCCAGATCCATCACAACCGCATACATGACTGCACGCTTGGCATTTGGTGCGACTGGCAGACGCAGGGAACAAGGATCAGCAAGAACGTACTGTACAATAATACCCGCGATCTGTTTGTTGAAGTAAGCCACGGACCTTATCTCGTCGACAACAATATACTTGGCTCCGGCTACAGTCTGGACAACATGTCACAGGGCGGAGCCTACATCAACAATCTGTTCTGCGGCAAGATAAACCATCACAAGGTTTTAAACCGCTCCACACAGTATCACCTTCCGCACAGCACCGAAGTAAAAGGCTTCTCACTTATTTACGGCGGAGACGACCGCTTCTTCAATAACATTTTCATAGGCGGAGAAGGTTTTACAGCTGGTACGGCCCACTATAACGGCTATACCACATCACTCGAGGAGTATATTGCGAGCGTAAATGCAGGAAACGGCGACCTGATGCAGTTCCTGCCGGTGGAACAGCCTGTTTATATAAACAGCAACGCATATTTCAACGGAGCTGAAGCATTCGAAAAAGAGAACGATAAACTCATCGAGCAAAGCTTCGATCCAAATCCGCAGATCATCGAAGACGGGGACGAAGTCTATCTTTCCTGTGAATTGCCGGAAAGCTTCGAAGGAATACAGGGCAGGATACATTCAACAGATACATTGACAAGAGTACGTATCGCTGATGCAGAGTACGAAAACCCGGACGGCAGCAATGTGATCCTGGATACCGACCTGCTGGATGCACAGAGGACCGACAGAAGCCCGCTGGGCCCGATAGCAAAATTGAAAAAAGGCAAAAATAATATTAGGATATGGTAATCCGCAAAATATTACATTGACAGGTGGTGCAGAAATGAAAAAAGCAAAAGTGATCATCGGAAAGGATTTTAAAATCGGCGAAGTTAATAAGAGAGTGTATGGTTCATTTGTAGAGCAGTGGGGAAGATCCGTATACGGCGGGATCTATGAACCGGGACATCCTGCCGCCAATGAGAAGGGATTCCGTCAGGACGTTATCGATCTTGTAAAAGAGCTGAAGGTTCCTATCGTCCGTTATCCCGGAGGAAATTTCCTCTCGGGCTATAACTGGGAAGACGGGATCGGGCCTGTAGAGAAAAGGCCCAAAAGACTTGATCTTGCATGGGCTTCTGTGGAATCCAATGAATTCGGCACAAATGAATTCGTTGACTGGGCAAAGTGCGCACAAACGGATGTAATGATGGCTGTCAACATGGGGACGAGAGGACCGGATGGAGCAAGGACTCTCGTAGAATACTGCAATCATCCCGGAGGCACATACTGGAGCGACCTGAGAAGATCCCCCGGTTATGAAAGACCCCCTGATAGAAAGGTCTGGTGCATCGGCAATGAAATGGACGGACCGTGGCAGATATGCCATAAGACGGCAGAAGAATACGGCCGTATTGCCTGCGAAACTGCAAAAGTCATGAAATGGGTCGACCCAACCATCGAACTTGTCGCATGCGGAAGCTCCCACAGCAGAATGCCGACCTTTGCTACCTGGGAAGCCACTGTACTGGATCACACCTATGAGCACATCGATTATCTGTCGCTGCATACATATTACAGGAACGATGAGAAAGGAACCGCCAACTTCCTGGCAAGATCCCTCGATATGGACAATTTCATCAAATCCGTCGTTTCCATCTGTGATTATGTAAAAGCAAAGAAAAGAAGCAAGAAAACCATCAATCTGTCCTATGATGAGTGGAATGTATGGTATCAGACACAAATAACAGACAATATAAGGTGGAAAAGCGCTCAGAGCATAAACGAGAACATCTATAATCTGACCGATGCGCTTGTAGTGGGCTGTATGCTTATAACGCTCATCAAGCACGCAGATCGCGTCAAAATGGCATGCATGGCCCAGCTGGTCAACACAATTGCTCCTATCATGACAGTGACCGGCGGCGGCTCATGGAGAAACACTATTTTCTATCCTTTCCTCCATGCATCCGTCTTTGGCAGAGGACAGGCGCTGAATGCAGTTGTCAAGGCTCCGGTATATGACACCGTAGAGTACACAGACGTTCCATATCTCGAAAGCGTTGTAGTCTACAATGAAGAAAAAGAAGAGCTTACTATGTTTGCAGTAAACAGAGACATGGAAGAGTCTCTTCTTGTAGAAACGGACCTGCGTGATTTCTCGGACTACAGAGTCGTAGAACATCTGGTTCTTGAAAGCGCCGATCCCAATGCCGTCAATACTATCGAAAATCCCTTTAATGTAGTTCCTCATAACGGAGGAAATACGATTATTGAGGACGGAACCGCGAAGTCGGTTTTGAACAAGCTTTCATGGAATGTCATAAGGTTCGCGAAAAAATAAGAGCAGACTAAATCATACAAAGCAAAACCGCCGGCTTACCCGGCGGTTTGCTTAAAAAAGGAGGGGCGCTGATGCGCCCCCTTTTTGTACGTCCGATATCATAGCCATTGTCAATAGATATAGTTTGGGTGCTTTCCGAAGAAATCCACCCTGGGTTCAAGGAACTTAAGCTTGTGTTCCCTGGGATCCTCCATGAACGAATAGACCGGTTCGAATATCCTGTCCCAGCTCCAGAACTCTTCCCCAAGCCTCAGATATTCCAGTATCATTTCCGTGCCCACAGGCGCGATCGGATGCATCAGTACGGCTGCCGTCCGTACCATGTGGAATGCGTCGGCCAGCACCTGCAGCCTGAGATCGTCATTGCCGGTATCGTCAGCTTCCTTCATATTTGCCGACCAGTACTTGTTGATATTGCGGATGTATGTGTCCATCAAGTTCATGACAAGGTGGAACTCATGCCGATACATAAGCTTTTCATACTCAAGGATGGTATTGTTGGCCTCCTCAAGCACCTGCCTGCTGATATCCCTGACCGGGACCTTCCCGTCACTGTACTTCTGGGCGGTATAGAAGCATGATCTCACTGCGCGGTTAAACGCATTGGAAAGCAGATTCCCCTCCTTGAGCACCGGGTCGCTGTCTCTTTCCGTTGCTGCCGGATTCAGTGGTTTTGGCTGGAACCCGACACTCCTGATCCCTAGACCCAGTCCCAGAAAATGTGCCCTCAGCTGTTCAGCCGTGTAATAGTCAAGCAGGTCCTTCGCCATTGGCGGCTTCACTTGTCCGCTGCTGCTGGCCTTCTTGTTCAGAAAAAGGAGATGATTGTTCACTATGAGCTCAGGCAGCTGAAGCTCACCTTCAGGCGGATCGACTACAGGAGTCTGCCCCTGCTGCCCCATAAACATCGCCATCTCGGCAGGGCCGTAGAAGTATACGTTATCCTCCCCGATGAACTGGTACACCTTCGAATCACCGGAGCACCACCATTTCTTCCAGTCTTCCCGTTCCTTCCCGTTCATCTCAAGATAAGTCATCGTAAAGGATATCGGTGCCCAGAGGGATTCAGGCCAGACCCATATGGTAAGGTCGTCCAGTCCCTCAATGCATGGCGCAGGCACTCCCCACTCAACATTGCCGGTCAGTCTGAATGGCACCAGTGTCTTCCCCGTACGGTAACGTATCGCGTGCTCAGAAAGCAGCGAGCATGCTTTTTCTCTGCTATCAAGGTTTTTAAAGACCATGACGGCGGACGACTTGCCCTCTTCGTCAATCAACTCATGTTCCGGAAGTTGATCCTTAATGGTTTTCAACTGATCAAGCTGATCCTTCTTCACATATATGACAGGCGGCTCAAGAAATTCCCGAATGCTTTTTATGGCAAACTTCCTTGAGCAGGGATCGTCCTCCAGCTTTTCCACCCACTGCGTCAGAAGCTCCCTGAAGTTTTCCAGCTTGAAATACCAGTTCGTTACATCCCTCATCTCCGGCCTTTTGCCAGTCAGTGTACTTCTGGGATTGATAAGCTCGACAGGCATATATTGATGACCAAGAGAACACTCATCGGCATATCCCTTATCAGACGGGCAGCCTGCAATGGGACACTGACCCACTACCTGGCGTCCGTTAAGGAAAACACCCGCTTCAGCATCGTAGAACTGTGCTGTAGTCATTTTAACGAGATGACCGTTAGCATACAGGCCTCTGATGAAATCGGAAGAGACCTCCCTGTGTATCTCGGCGGCACGCCCGATGCCCGATGCAGCAAAAAGGTTTGTGCTTATATGGTATTCCTTCAGCACTTCCTTCTGCTTCTCATGGTTGCTCCGGACAAATTCTTCGATAGTACCGCTGAATGAACCGCTGTCTGCCAGCTGCCGGTAGTTCTCCAGTATCGGCGAACCATAGCAGTCCGTCCCCGAAACAAAAATCACATTTTCCCTGCCTATACGGTCGCGCATAAATCTTGCAAAAGTATCGGCATGGACGAAAACTCCGCCAATATGGCCAAGATGCAGTTCCTTGTTGCCATATGGCATCCCTGCTGTAATGACAGCACGCTTGGGAAATTCAGGCCTTTCTAACTTGTTGCCGTTCAGTTCTGCCCCAAAATAATCATCCTCTCATTTTATTATTATGTCTGCTATATATATCTGCCAATTTGAATCCTGTTCTGTTTACTCGATACCATCTATTCCAATATCCATCTTCCTTGTCAGATCAAGCGCTTATTCTGTTATTTGATACCCTCTCTGGCTATCCGCATCCGCCTTGTTTGATCAGGCACCTGTTCTGTTATATGATGCTTCACTGCAAATGTGTTTCCGCCTTGTCAGATCAGGTACTTGTTCTTTTTAGCAGATATCTGATATCACCGACCAGATATCTGCTCTGACGCCACTCCCCCTCTGACGCAACAGAAAAGCCCTCGCCTCCAGGATACGATCCTGGGACGAGAGCTTGAACTTCGTGGTGCCACCCCGGTTTACCGATGCCCTGCGGCATCAGCCTTTGTTCTTCATGGCACTGTAACGGGTGCACCCGCTGCAGCCTACTAAGGCAAGACAACCAGCATGCCTGTTCGGTGCAAAGCTCCAAGGCCTGTTCAGCCGATCTCCTGTCCCCGTTCTCACCATTCCGGGTTCTCTGTGATAGTAAAAACCGGCTTACTATCCCTCTTCATCACATTCATTACATATCATTTCCACTATTATATGCATTTATGTCGGCAATGTAAAGCCTGACCTTAACTGCCGCAATGTGCTGCTATGATCATATGCTATGACTACAGACCATGTCTGTATTATATCTGTGTTATGACCGCAGACTACAGCCCAAGTGCCACGATCAGATCATACAGATAACCGGCAATTATCCCGCCAGCCAGGATATATAGAACATACAGCCCGATAGCTTTCTTTTTCATAAATGCGGTTATGCCTGCGATAACCCATGCGCTGGTCGCCGGACCCGTAATCATAAATGCCATCATCGACCCTTCTCCGGCACCGCCGGCTATCAGCGACTGGATCAACGGTATCGCGGATTCCCCGGTAACATACAGAGGTAAACCGATAAGTGCCGCCAGTGGAACAGATAATACACTGTCAGGTCTGAACAACGCCATAATGATCGATGTTGGTACAAAATAGTTGATCAGATAGCCGACCGCTGCAAAAATCGAGAAAAAAAGCAAAATCTGCTTTACGCCCACACTCCACACTGCTTTGGCTATTTCCGGTAATCTGGCCTTTCTGATAACCTTGGCAAAAGCGCTTGCTTCTCCCTTTGCACTGCAGCATCCCTGAGCATATACAGAAGCGGCTTCGGGACAACATTCCTGAACGGTGACAGGCTCAAGCTCAGAGCAACTGCAGGCCTGTACAGCAGCAGCTGCGGACCCGGAGCA
>CAZQUQ010000102.1:0-9731 GCA_964596445.1 uncultured Oscillospiraceae bacterium | reverse complement strand
CGGTGCTGTGAGAGGTCGGTAGGTGAATTAATCACCTACCTCCTACTCGATTGCTCAGGCACCGCCGATGCAGGCGGAAATAAGTATAAATGCTCCGGATCATGTATATAATGCCTTTACGGGGACATTATGGCAACAAATTTGACAAATACTTCTTCATGGAATAAAATAGCTAGCAGTCCCTTATTAATATTTTAACAGGAGGTTTTTTTATTGCTGCCACTTGCTAAAAATATTAAAAGGTTGTTTTCATTCAAATGGCGGCTGCTGATGATTGCGGCTGCCGCGGCAGTATCGACGGGATTAGGCTATGGCGCTTTTGCCTGGCTTGAGAAAGATGTTGTGATAAATGACAACGGCGAAGTTATTATCTGCAAGACGATGAAAAGTACCTTTAAAGATGTGCTGGACCAGAATGATATTGTTGTGGGCGAACATGACTACATCAGTATACCGCTGGAAACCAGCCTGCAAACGACAGAAAGCAACGAAATTTATATCAAAAGAGCCGTACCGGTTTACGTTACGGCGGATAACAAAAGAACCGAGATAATGACATACAGGGATACCGTAGAAGAGATGCTGAGCGAAAGTCCTGTCGGCCCGAGAGATTATGACAGAATAGAGGGGGCGGAACTGACGGACAGGATCAGGAGCGGAATGGAACTGAAGATAGTGAGAGTCTCGGAGAGAATTGAAAGTGAAACAGAAGCCTTGCCCTTTGAGATGTTCAGAAGGGCGAACAGGAGAATGGACGAGGGGACCGAACGGGTTGTCCAGACCGGAAGGGAAGGCATCCTTCAGAGGTTTTATCGTGTGGTTCTGGAAGACGGAGTTGAGGTATCGAAGCAGCTTATGACCGAGAAGATCATACAGAATCCGATAAGTATGATAGTAGAGTATGGTACGGTCCTTAACCATATCACTTCCAGAGGGGAAGTCGTCAGGTACAGCAAGGTCCTTGAAATGAAAGCGACAGCTTATACTGCTTCCCTGAAGGACACCGGCAAAGCGCCCGGCCATCCGCTGTTCGGCATAACGGCGACCGGGATGAAGGCAAGGAAAGGCGTCATAGCTGTAGACCCAAAGGTGATACCGCTGCATACGAAGCTATATGTGGAAATACTCGGTGACACGCCGGATTATGGTTTCTGCATAGCAGGAGATGTGGGGGGAGCCATCAAAGGGAACAAAATAGACCTCTACTACGATTCACAGGAGTATGTGGACAGCTTCGGCGTCAAGAAGGTAAGAGTGTACATATTGAACGATCAATAAAAGAAGCATGACAGGAAATAGGGGACTAAGAGCCGGGGCACTGCCCCGGCACATTTTTACCGTTATGCTGCAAGTGCCGTGATAATTCGGCAAAGGCAGACAAGGAAAGGAACGCAGCGATGGGTATGGATGCCAGGAGTTTACTTAAAAAGCTTAATATACAGCCTGTCAAATCACTGGGCCAGAATTTTCTTACAGATACGGAAATACTGGAAGAAATTGCAGCTGCTGCAGAGCTTACGGCGAATGATACTGTCCTTGAAATCGGTCCGGGGCTTGGCAGCCTTACATCTGTCCTGGCTGAAAAAGCAGGACGCGTGGTTGCGGTGGAGATCGACAAACGCCTTGTTCCCATATTGCATGACATACTGATCGGATATTCCAATATTCACATAATCAATGCGGATATACTGAAGATAGATGTGCAAAAAGAACTTCAGCCATACATGTCTGAAACCGGCGGAACCGGTCAAGGACTGAAGGTCGTTGCCAACCTTCCGTACTATATCACGACGCCTGTCATAATGAAGCTTTTGGAGAGCGGACTGAGGGCCGAATGTATGGTTTTCATGGTGCAGAAGGAAGTGGCGGAGCGGATGGCGGCCGGACCCGGAGGCAAAGACTATGGAGCGCTGTCAGTGGCAGTCCAGTATTATTCCAGGCCGTCCGTCGTGATGGAGGTCCATCCTCACAGCTTTGTTCCGCAGCCGGAAGTGGATTCGTGCGTCGTAAAGCTGGAACTGTATAAAACTCCTCCGGTTGATGTCCTGGACAGGGATCTGTTTTTCAAAGTCGTTAAGGCTTCCTTCGGCCAGAGAAGGAAGACCCTTGTGAATGCGCTGAACAATGCAGCGTATCTGGGATGCGGCAAGGAGCAGATCCGCGCCATGCTGGACAAGCTTGGGATAAATGAGAATCAGAGGGGAGAGACACTGACCATCCGACAGTTTGCGGATCTTTCGAACCTGATATACGAAAATACCGGCAATAAAAAGAGCCCGGTCATATGACCAGGCTCCTGTACTGTGTCCTGATTAACAGCTTAAGCCGCCAGACAGTTGCTGCTGTGGAGGTCTCTTATGATTTCAGCCTCTTCTCCAGAGCATCGAGCTGAGCATACAGTTCCTTCGGCATTTTCTCTCCGTACTTTGCATAGTGCTCCCTTATCGATGCAACTTCCCTGAGCCACTCATCCTTGTTTATCTTGAGGAGTTCCTGCATATCTGCTTCGGAAACATCGAGTCCGTCAGTGTCTATGGCATCGGCCGTCGGCATGTATCCGATAGGAGTTTCTACTGCTTTGCCTTCACCTGCGACCCTCTCCACGATCCACTTCAGCACACGGCTGTTTTCACCGAAGCCGGGCCATATGAATTTGCCGTTGGCATCCTTGCGGAACCAGTTGACATAGAATATTTTCGGCAGTTTGTCGGCCGTCGTTTTCGTACCGATGTCGAGCCAGTGCTGCAGATAGTCGCCTACGTGATAACCCATAAACGGAAGCATCGCGAACGGGTCACGGCGGACCTGGCCGATATTGGCCGAAATAGTTGCAGCTGTGATTTCCGATCCCATGATCGATCCAAGGAACACGCCGTGGTTCCAGTCAAAGCTCTCGTGAACCAGAGGGATAGTCGTCGGGCGGCGGCCGCCGACCAGGATAGCCGATATCGGCACGCCATTGGGATCTTCCCATTCGGGTGCGATTACGGGACACTGGCTTGCAGGCGCTGTAAACCTCGCATTGGGATGAGCAGCCTTGTCTTTGGATTCTGGTGTCCAATCATTTCCCTTCCAGTCTATCAGGTGGCCGGGAGCATCTGTGCCTATGCCTTCCCACCATACATCGCCGTCGTCTGTCAGTGCAACATTGGTGAATATGGTGTTCTTTTCACAGCTGTGCATTGCGTTTGGATTCGATTCCATGGATGTTCCGGGTGCCACGCCGAAGAAACCGGCTTCCGGATTTATAGCATAAAGACGTCCGTCTTTACCAAACTTCATCCATGCAATATCATCACCGATGGTTTCGACCTTCCAGCCGGGGATCGTCGGTATCAGCATCGCAAGGTTGGTCTTGCCGCATGCACTCGGGAAAGCACCTGTTACATAGAACTTCCTTCCCTTGGGGTCGGTAATGCGCAGGATAAGCATATGTTCGGCCATCCAGCCTTCGTCGCGGGCCTGTACCGAAGCTATACGCAAAGCAAAGCATTTCTTCCCGAGAAGAGCATTTCCGCCATAACCTGAACCGTAGGACCATATAGTTCTTTCCTCAGGGAAATGGCTGATATATTTCTTTTCCATCGGAGCGCAGGGCCATGATGAATCCTTCTGTCCCTTTTCCAGCGGTGCGCCGACGGAATGCAGACATGGTACGAATTCACCGTCGCCGAGCGCTTCCAGGACTTCCTTGCCCATACGGGTCATGATTCGCATATTTACAACAACATAAGCGCTGTCTGTCAGTTCGATGCCTATTTTTGAGATCGGTGAACCGATAGGTCCCATGGAGAACGGGATAACATACATGGTCCTGCCCTTCATGCAGCCCTTATACAGGTTTTTCATCGTAGCCTTCAGTTCGTCCGGATCTATCCAGTTGTTTGTCGGACCTGCATCCTCCTGCTTTTTGGATGAAATGAATGTCCTATCCTCAACGCGTGCAACATCTGACGGATCGCTTCTGAACAAATAGCAGCCCGGCCTTTTTTCAGGATTCAGCGGGGTAGCCATTCCGCTGTCCACCATCTCCTGCAGCAAACGTTTATTTTCTTCCTCGGAACCATCACACCAGTAAATCTGGTCCGGCTGACACATATCAGCCATTTCCTTTACCCAATCCAGCAATTTCTTGTTCTTAGTCAATTCTGAACTCTCCTTTCGGTGGCGCATAATATTATTATTACCCATTTGTATCTCATAGCTGCCGATGTATTTTATACATGTACGGCTGTAATACTTGGTTAATTTTTTCACTAATCATATTATCATATAATTATGAAATATTCAACACAAGATTATTCAAATTTATGATTTTCTGAAGTGGCTCCGGAATTATACCAATCTTGCAGATGCATGCCTGCACTAATCGTATATATCGAGAACTTTCCGTCAAATTTGCAGCAGGTTCCTGACATGATCAAATTTGCAAGTCTAGAATTAGATTCTTGCATTTTTAGCCCTGAACCATTATCAAAACCGACGCACATACAAGGTTTGCTTCATAATAGTCGGGAGTGGCCGGAAGGCCGTTTGCCTAAATGTTTTTACAGCTGTGAAAATACATAATTTTATGCAATTTACTGATACTTTGAGCCCAATGTCTGCTATAATATAATCATCACTGCAATATCGAACAAAATCGACAGGAGCTTAGAAATGACAACAAAGAAAATCAATGGTTCGATGTTTATCCATATCAATGCGATTACCAAAAATATCACCAGGATAGTATATGATCATAGTGAGAAGGAACCTGCAAACAGCATCCTGATTTCGGATGACTTCAGACCGGACGGAAGCTGGCAGCCGGGACAGTATGAGCTGTGCGGCGGCCGGATCCTGTTCCGGAACAGACATGGTGAAGCCGTTTTGCAGGAAACGGGACGCGAACTCACGGAAAAGGAAGTATTCCGGTATTACATGGACGGAGAACCCATCGTCAAATATAAGCAGACAGCGAATGGCGAGGTCGCTTATGTGGAGAATATAAGAGAGGTACCCGACGGTACAGCCTTTGAGGGAAAGCTTGTATTCTCCATAGCTGAAGACGAGGGGATCTACGGGCTTGGACAGCATGAAGACGGGATCTATAACTACAACGGCAGGCGGGAATACCTGTATCAGACGAACATGAAGATATCCATCCCCTTCATTCTGTCGGAACGGAACTACGGTATACTGATCGATACTGAAAGTGCGGCATTGTTTGACTGCACTGAGGGGAAAATTTCAATTGTGATAGACACGACAAAGAATCTTTCATACTATGTGATTACGGGAGACAGCTTCGACGAGATCATCGGCCATCTCAGGGATCTGACGGGCAGATCGCCGATGCTCCCAAGATGGGCTTTCGGGTATGTCCAATCCAAAGAAAGATACCGGTCGTCTCAGGAGCTGATCGATACCGTTTCAACATTCAGAAAATCCGGCATACCGATCGATTGCATCGTTCAGGACTGGTTTTCATGGGAAGAGGGACTGTGGGGCGAAAAAAAGCCCGACCGCAGCAGATATCCCGATCTGAAAGCGCTGACAGGAAAGCTGCATGAAAACAATGTAAAGCTTATGGTCTCCATTTGGCCCAACATGGCCGAAAAAGGAAGCAACTTTAAAGAATTCAGCTCGGAAGGAAAGCTGCTGCCCAATTCGACCACCTACGATGCATTTGATGAGGAAGCAAGGTCAATTTACTGGAAGCAGTGCAATGAGGAATGGTTTTCATCCGGCGTGGACGCATGGTGGTGCGATAATACCGAACCGTTTTCCGATGCGGACTGGAACGGGGAAGTTAGAAGGCCCGAAGAACTGAGGTACAGGATCATCACTGATGAATCCAGGAAGCACATGGACTGGACGCGGCTCAACACTTATGGACTCTTGCATTCCAGGGGCATTTATGAAAACTGGAGGAAAACTGATGCGGCAAAACGAGTCGTGAATCTTACACGCTCTTCCTATATTTCGGGGCAGAGATACGGTGCTGTTTGCTGGTCTGGCGACATCAGCGCCAAATGGTCGACGCTCAGAAACCAGATTACCGAAGGGATCAAGTTCTGCATGAGCGGAATGCCGTTCTGGACTTTGGATATCGGTGCATTTTTCACTTGCAAGGACAAATGGGAAAACAGGGGATGCGGCTGCAGCGGAAACAGCAGCAAGCTCTGGTACTGGGACGGCGACTATAATGACGGCGTGAAGGATCCGGGGTACAGGGAGCTGTATGTGAGGTGGCTCCAATATGCTGCTTTCTTGCCGATGTTCCGCTCACATGGTACCGATACGCCCAGGGAACCCTGGAATTTCGGCAGCCCGGGCGATGTTTTCTATGACACGATCCTTAAGTTCATACACCTGCGTTACAGACTGATCCCATATATTTATTCCCTTGCCGCGGATGTGCATTTTAGTAATGCTGTCATGCTCCGCAGCCTGCTGTTTGATTTTGCCGGAGATGAAAATGTCAGGGATATCGGCGACAGCTTTATGTTCGGCAAGGCATTCCTGGTCTGCCCGGTAACGGAACCGATGTATTATGGCGCTGACGGCGAGGTGCTTTGCGGCACTGAGAAGACAAAAAGCGTATACCTGCCCAAGGGTGCCGTATGGTATGATTTCTGGACGAATGCCGTCTATGCCGGCGGGCAGGTGATTACATGCGATGCGGCACTTGAAACGATGCCGCTGTTTGTCAGGTCAGGTTCCATAATACCGGTATCAGATCCGATAATGTATGCAGACGAAAGAAAAGGTGAGGCTGCCGAGATCCTGGTTTATGCGGGAGCGGACGGAGAGTTCACTTTGTACAACGATGAAGGCGACAACTACTCATATGAAAACGGCAACTTCTCAGCCATAACTCTGACCTACAGGGAAGAGGCGAAGGAGCTGTCCTTCGGAGCGGCACGCGGAAGCTTCCCGTTCCAGACGGTTTTCAGGATCACTTTGATCGGGGACGGGCAGAGTCCGAAAACCATCAGCGTCGATTACAGCGGCAGCGTAAAAACCGTTCGGCTGATCTGACGCATTGATATCGGAGCAGCAAGATATTGACCCTAAAGGTCTGTATTATAATAAACAAAGGAGTGTAAGAAATGGCAATGAAGAAACAAGGGTTCAATCCTTATCTGCCATCGTGGGAATATATTCCCGATGCAGAACCGTATGTTTTTGACGGCAGGGTCTATATTTACGGATCCCATGACAGGTTCAACGGGTATGTATACTGCATGAACGATTATGTATGCTGGTCGGCGCCTGTTGACGATCTTTCCGATTGGCGTTATGAAGGCGTGATCTACAAGAAAACCGATGATCCGCTGAATCCTGACGGAAGCATGTGCTTATATGCACCCGATGTAACTGTCGGACCTGACGGACGGTATTATTTATACTATGTGCTCGACAAAGTTTCGATAGTATCCGTTGCAGTCTGCGACAAACCTGCGGGCAAGTATGAATTCTACGGCTACGTGCATTATCCCGACGGGACACGGCTTGGAGAAAGGGAAGGAGATCAGCCTCAGTTCGATCCCGGAGTGCTGACTGAAGGCGACAGGACCTATCTGTACACAGGATTCTGTGCCAGAGGCGACCGCTCCAGAAAAGGTCCGATGGCTACGGTATTGGGACCCGATATGCTCACCATCGTCGAGGAACCGGTATTTATCGCACCGAGCGAACCCTATGCCAAGGGAAGCGGGTATGAAGGACATGAGTTTTTTGAAGCTCCGTCCATAAGGAAGAGGGGAGATACTTACTATTTCGTATATTCTTCTGTCGTCTTCCATGAGTTGTGCTATGCGACCAGCAAACACCCGACAAAGGACTTTGTCTACCGCGGAGTTATCGTGAGCAACAGTGATCTGCACATCGATACGTATAAGCCGGCAGAGAAACCTATGTTTTATGGCGCCAACAACCATGGCAGCATTGTCGAAATAAACGGACAGTGGTACATTTTCTATCACAGGCATACCAACGGCACGAATTTCAGCCGGCAGGCCTGCATGGAGCCTATCAGGTTCCTTGAGGACGGATCGATCCCACAGGTGGAAATGACATCCTGCGGCCCCAACGGCGGACCACTGGAAGGACGCGGAGAATATCCGACTTATCTGGCCTGCAACCTTTTCTGCAAGGAAGAATCGGTTTATAACGACTGGACCGCATCCTGGATGAACAACCAATTCCCGAAGATAACCCAGGACGGGAAAGACGGGGATGAGGAGATCGGCTATATCGCCAATATGAAGGATTCGGCAACGGCAGGATTCAAATATTTCGACTGCAAGGGCATAAAGAAGGTAAAGATCAAGGTGAGAGGATACTGCAAAGGCGACTTTGAGGTAAAAACATCCTGGAACGGGCCTGCCCTTGGCAGGATATCTGTAGATTTCACGAATATTTGGAAGGAATACTCCGCCGACATAGCGATACCTGATGGTATCCAGTCGCTGTATTTCACTTTCACAGGCAGCGGGAGCGCACATTTCGGTTCATTCACGCTGGAGTAAAATGAAAAGGGGACGGTCCTGAACCGTCCCCTGTTTTTATTATAATAACTATCCGATTATGGTGCCTGGCACCATAATCGGATAGTTATTACTTTATTTCTTCGTCAAATACTACGGCAACTTTTCCGCATTTACCTTCCGCCATCAGACGATAGGCTTCGGCTGCATTGTCGAGAGTAAAACGGTGTGTTACCAGATCCTCGGGATGGATCCCCCAGCGGACCAGCCTTTCAGTGAGCTCCTCCATTTTCCAGATGCTCGTAACCCACGACCCGTAGATCGTCTTCTGATCATGTATGATATCCGGACTGGGATTGAACTCACAAGTTCCGCCTTCACCGACGAATGCAATGCGGCCCCACTTGCGTGTTGCACGGATCGCAAGCTGCCTGCCGGAAGTATGGCCCGAACAGTCTATTGCACGCTCTACTCCGTTTCCTCCTGTCAGGCTCCGGATCTTTTCCAATGTATCAGGACCATTTATGAATACATGATCTGCCAGCTTCTTATCCAGTGCGAGATTGCAGCGTTCTTCCGCTATATCTACACCGATGAGCTTCTGTGCGCCCATTGCTTTTGCAAGCATTAGCGTTGCCAGACCGACCGGCCCGAGACCTACGACCAGAACTGCATCGTTTCCGGAAATGCCGATTTTTTCAAGACCTTCATAGACCGTACCAAAACCGCATGCGATCTGGGCTCCATCGGTATATGTCAGTTCGTCGGGGAGAAGGACCAGATCCTTTTCGTCAGCAAGGATATACGGAGCCATGCCGCCGTCTCTCTGCCAGCCATATGCGGCACGAAGAGGGCTTGTGCAGCTTATCATGTATCCTCTGCGGCAGTCGTTGCACAAACCGCAGCCGGAAATATGATACACCACTACCCGGTCGCCTTCCTTGAACCTTCTCATGCCCGGTCCGCATTTGACTATCTGTCCTGCCGGTTCATGCCCTGCAATTTTGTTCTGGTAGCCTTCCGGACCCTTTCCCAGATGCTCATGATAAATGGCCCGTATATCGCTTCCGCAGATCGTTGAGGACTTCGTGCGGATCAATACCTGTCCGTGCCCCGGCTCCGGAATCTCCACATCCTTGAGCACCACTGTGCTGTTGCCCGGTAAATATGCGCCTTTCATCAAATTACCCATAATTAACCTCCTTTATTAACGCCGAATATAAGAACTTACATATATGGACTGCTGATAATATT
>CAZQUQ010000101.1:0-9844 GCA_964596445.1 uncultured Oscillospiraceae bacterium | reverse complement strand
TTTGTGTGTCGTTTGAGTAAAATTAGCACAAATAAGAGCCCAAATCAATATTGCCGACAAAAAAAATTCAAAAAAAAAAGAACATCAGGGGATGCTCTCTGACTTTTGAACCGGATGGATCTATTCAGGATGATTGCCGGCCGATGCGGCCGCCGCTTCTGCATTTTCGCCCGCATTATTGTCAGCTGGCCGCTCCAGCTCATTGGGTACGGTCCTGTAATCGTTGTTTCTGGTAAATGATTTTTCCCAACTGCCAACGTAATCGTTCAATCCCCATTCTGCCATAATAACGGTACTGCCTTCATCCATGCGTATCTTTCCCAAAGGTTCCGCAGACAGCGCCTTACCAGTGATGGCATATATGAGTATGTCATTCCTTACCAGGACCACTGCCAGGTCTTTGTTTGGCGATGTATATATGTCGGTGGCATTGGGCAGTTTGTCCTTCATTTCTTTCCATGGCACATGCAGCACATCATATGCCACCATATTTGACGGCGGGAGAAGATTGAGGCTGAAATCCATATAGGGCAGCTGTCCCTGTCGGTCAGGATCTATGCGTCCTTTAAAGAACCAATGACCTGTTTTCCTGTACAATGCAAAATTCTTTTGCTGCTCCTCATCATCAAGTATCACGATGCCATTATAGCCCGAATTCTTCAGGACATCAGCAATGGCGTTTTCCATGGCCATAGAGCCGTTCTCGCCGACCATATCCGAGATCTTGATGCCGTCTATGCTTGACAAATTATCCACAGGCAGCGTCCTCAGAGTCTTTTCCGCCACACCTGAATCGGAAATGTTGTCTTGATCATATACTGTGTTTTCCACGCATGCATAATCATTTCCGACGTATACGATGGCTTTCCTTATCTTGGTCTCCATTCTCACGGAAACATTCTGAAAAAGGTTTTCTGTTAACTTATATTCAGCACCTGCCACTTTAAAAGCCCTCAGAGAGTCTTCCACTCCAGATGCCCCAGGCTTTTTCTCGACTATAAGCTTCCAGAAGCCATCCATCCTTGGAAGGTATATATCATCCGCATATAGTACCGGTCTGAGTATCCGGTTCTCACTTGATATCCAGTACGTTCCGTATCTGTAATCACCGAGTCCATCCGCCGTCTTTACGGGTATGCGGACTCCGAGCAGTATTCCCGACCGAAGCGGCTGCCTGGCGGCTACGTTTTCATTGAGGACTGCATTTACCGCCTCCTGTTTGATTACCTCCTGCACCATATCGAGCCCGTCGGACAGCTTTTTCATACTGTAAAGCCTGTCGTCGGCCACAGCAATAACTTCTCCCTCAGGTTCCTTTATAAATTCAAAGAGAAAACTGTCGCTTGTATATACGTTGACTACCAGTATGTCACCGTCTGAAGTGCTCAGTTTTTCAGGCATATCAGCATTTTTATGCAGAAAATATCCATACAGATCGACGCGCTTTATCTTATAACTTATGTCACTGTATATTTCTCCGCCATACATCAATGCATCCTGTGAAAAGCCGACAATGGTCCCAATCAGAGGATCACTCGCATCTGATCCATCATCTGTATCATCTAAGAGGCACTTTTCCAGCACCCATGTGCCGGCGATCGGAATATCTGTATTTGATGGTTTTCTGATCCTCTCCGCATTTTCAGGAACAGCCTGGGAACAGCCTGAAAACATCAGTATCAAAACTGCCGGAACAAGCAGCAGGAGTATGCGCCGCAGTCTGCTGTTATCTGCAAATGATCTGCAATAAAGCTGTCTGAAGCTGAACAGCTTAATATGATATGTACTGTTCACCAATGGCCTCATGCTGTATCTTCCTCCGTTACAGCGGGGATCCTGATTACGACCCTGGTCCCTTTATTGACGGCGCTGTATATCGAAAAGCTGCCGTTCATAAGTTTTATTATCTCATCACATATGGAAAGACCAATGCCGCTTCCCAATTTGCTGTTCCTGCCCTTGAAAAACTTCTCCCTGATATATGGGAGCTCGTCTGCCGGAATGCCGCATCCTGTATCGCTTACAGTGAATATTACCTCACCGCCGCTGGCCGCTGACTTGAACACCACGCTTCCTCCTGCCGGAGTAAAGCGGAATGCGTTGTCCAGCACATTGATTATCACCTGCTTGAGCCTGTTTCCGTCGGTCATTATTTCCGGAAGCTCTCCTTCCACCTCCACGCTGAAATGCAGACCGTCCCTTGCGGCTCTTGGCGCAAGTTGTCTTCCTACAGTATCGACGAATTCCTCGAGCTGCACATTTTCCTTCTTTATTGTGAGCTTTCCGGATACCAGCCTTGAGAAATCCAGCAGTTCCGCCACCATAGCTGTGAGCCTGTCGCACTCCTTTTCGATTATGTCAAGACCCGTATCCTGCAGCTCCATATCCTCTCCCCGGATCTCCTTGAGCGTGACGGCCCAGCCCTTGATAGATGTCAGCGGCGTCCTCAGTTCGTGGGAAATCGATGATATGAACTCATTTTTCATCCTGTCCCTTTTATCGATCTCATCAGCCAGATAATTCAAAGTATCGGACAGTTTTCCTATCTCATCGTTATATTTTTTTGTGCTGCGCACATGTATATCGCCTGACGCCATCCGGGCAGCGGCGTCCGTTACCTTCTTCAGCGGATAGACGATAGTATTGGAAAGCAACAAGCTCAATACGACCGAGATCACGGTCACGACTGCACCGATTATGATAAATATCCTTGAAACAGTGTTCACATCTTCATCGACATCTTTCAGAGTGCTTATAAAGCGCAGCACTCCTATGGTCTCTCCATCGACCGTAAGCGCACTGGAAACTGCCATTATACCATAACTGTCGTAAGGCACCTTGCCTATCCATGAGCCTCTGCCGGTCTCAAGAGCTTTTTCCACATCCGGCATCCTGGCATCTTCTTCGGGCATAAAGCCGATGGAATCCATCAGCACTCTTCCTTCGGCATCAACGATCTGTACCTGCGCAGTGGTTTGCTTCCAGAACGTGTCCACATTGTTCATAACGTTATCTGTAAGAGGGGCATCGGAAAAATATCGGGCATACATCTCGCAGGATACCCTTACCTGATTGTAGAGGTTCGCTTCCAGATTATTATAGTAGTTGACGCGGACAATATTGATTATCAGCGCTTCGAGAACAAGCACTGTCAATATTATTATCAATATGAAGCCAAATGTTATCCTGCTTCTGATGCCAACTATCATTCCGCTGAACATTTATTTGTCGCACCACCTGTAGCCATAGCCCCACACTGTCTCGATATACTGTGGCTTTGACGGATCCTCCTCTATTTTTTCTCTGATCCTTCTTATGTAAACATCTAATGTTTTAAGATCTCCAAAATAATTCTTACCCCAGAGGGAATTGAAAAGTTCGTTTCTGCTCAGCGCTCTTCCGATGTTTGACATAAACATTTTCAAGACCGAGAATTCAGTCGGCGTCAGTTCAATTTCTTTATCATCCTTGAAAAACTTCTGAGATTTGAGGTCCATTTTCAAATTCTTATATACGAGGGGACCGTCATCCGGCATTTTCGCTCTTTCGACCCTTCTGAGCACAGTGTTTATCCTGGCGGTGAGCTCCCTCGGATTGAAAGGTTTGACCATATAATCGTCAGCACCGATCTCAAGTCCGGTTATCCTGTCGATGTCCTGCCCTCTTGCTGTCAGCATTATAATGATCAGTCCCGGCATTTTATCCCGCAGCCTGGTGCACACTTCGAAGCCGTCTATCCCCGGAAGCATGACATCGAGCACCATTACTTCAGGTTTACAGGCATATGCCATTTCCAGAGCCTTTTCACCGGTCTCCGCTTCCAGTACATCAAAACCGCTCCGCTCCAGGTTGATCGCGATGAATTTTCTGATCGATGCTTCGTCTTCAACAACCAATACTTTAGTCTTCGCCTCGCTCATACATCTACCCCGTTTGTGGAATTACAAAATGATATAACACCTTTATTCTACAATATTTTTGCTGTATGTTCCATGGAATCAAAGAAAATCAATATTATGGCATTCGCGCCGGCAGTGATATCTTCCGGGATGTATGGATCCTCCTGTCATGATGTCTGTCATGAGATTCGGATCACACGGTCATGAGTTGCTGACGTGTTCGGATCTCCGGTCATGAAATCTTCCGGGATTCGCGGACCCTGCGGCGGCATAAATCACCGGCGGTCTTGTATATATATGGCAGAAGGCTGCCGGCAATGGTATTCGTGGTCAGCAGTTCAAATACCTTAACGAATACGTCCTGCGTAAGTTGACAGGCCTCAAATTCATTCCCGCACTCGCTCAGTATGAAATTGTATACGATGGTCTGATGCGGCGCAGTCAGCTCTTCAAATGCCGCCGCTTCTCCCTTACAGGCCGATCTCAGCAATTGTCTTTCGTGATCGCTCATTATCCGCCGCCTCCATATATATCATATATTTCATTGGGAAATAATAATTTAACAATTGTTTAAAATTTTCAAATATTACATTCATAGATGCATATCATGTTGTCCGCAGTGAGATCCGTGTCTAAGAGTCGATCAAGTTTCATGAAGTTTGTCGATATTTCTGCTTAAACATAAGGAAAAATTGTGCTATGATAGTTATTATTGCAAAAAAGCATCATTTATCAGCAAGGAGGGATGGAGTTGTCGGATACAACGAGGCAGATAGCGGACAGGATCCGCGAATTGAGGGAAATATCAGGAATGACAGCCGATACGCTTGCCCACAGACTGAATATAACGCCGGAAGAGTATTCCCGTTATGAGAATGCAGCAGAGGGTGTACCGATTTCGACCCTGTACCAGATAGCAGGCATTCTTGATGTGGAGCTGACCGAGCTTTTGACCGGATCGACGCCCAGACTGCAAAACTACTGTTATGTTAAAAACGGAGAAGCTCCGTATATCGAGAGATACAAGGGTTACAAGTTCCAAAGCCTGGCCTACAGCTTTATGAACAAGAAGGTGGAACCGCTGCTAGTTACGCTTGATCCGGAGGAGAATAAAAAGATGTCGCTGGTGACACATCCCGGACAGGAGTTCAATTATGTTCTTGAAGGCCGCATAAAGGTTATCCTTGGCGGCAAGGAGATAGTGATGGGCCCGGGCGACTCCCTTTACTTCGATCCAACGATCCCTCACGGCCAGACGACTGCAGACGACAAACCCGGAAAATTCCTGACTGTGATCCTCAATGACAAGCTGTAGATGTACATCTAAATAAACAGAAGGAGTATCAGACAGAATGCTGGAGAAATTTTTACCCAGGCAATATTTTGATTCGTATGAAGATTTCAAACAGAATTACAGAGTAAATATGCCCGAAAAATTCAACTTTGCTTATGATATAACAGACGCGTGGGCTGCCGAACAGCCGCATAAAACCGCAATGGTCTGGTGTAACGACAACGGTGAAGAGCATATATTTACATTCGGCGATATTAAGAGACTGAGCGACAAGGCCGCCAACCTGTTTTCATCCTGCGGCATTAAAAAAGGAGACGCAGTAATGCTGCTGCTCAAGAGGCACTGGTATTACTGGATATGCACACTGGCTCTCGAAAAAATCGGCGCTGTGTCGGTGCCTGCAACAGTCCAGCTGACGAAAAAAGATATAGTTTACAGGAATAATGCGGCTTTGATCAAAATGATCGTGTCGGTGCCGGATCATGAAATACTGTCCAACATCGAAGAAGCAATGGAAGATTCGCCGACAGTCAGGTGTATAGCATTGGCAGGCGGCAGACGGGAAGGCTGGCTGGACTTTGATTCCGAAATCGAAAAAGCATCCGAGAACTGGACAAGACCTGTCGGAGACAATGCAGCAGGCGGGCACGACAACATGCTGATGTATTTCACATCAGGCACTACCGGAATGCCTAAGATAGTGGTTCATGATTTTTACTACCCTTTGGGTCATATAGTGACTGCCCACTACTGGCAGAGGCTTGGCAGCGAAGGACTGCACCTGACCGTTTCTGAATCCGGGTGGGCAAAATGTGCCTGGGGAAAGATATATGGGCAGTGGATATGCGGGGCAGCCATATTTGTATATGACATGGAGAGGTTTGTTCCCGAAAATCTCATGAAGGCAATGGAAAAATACAGGATAACCTCCTTCTGTGCTCCGCCTACGATATATCGTTTCCTGATAAAGGAGGATCTATCAAAATATGACCTTTCCAGTATCCGAATTGCTTGTACGGCCGGAGAACCACTGAATCCCGAGGTTTATAACCAATTTAAAAGAGCGACGGGACTTGATATAATCGAAGGCTTCGGTCAGACCGAAACCACAGTGCTCTGCGCCAATTTTGAATGGATACAGCCTAAGCCCGGTTCCATGGGTAAACCGTCGCCATTGTACGATATAGACATCATCGACGATTACGGAAAGACATGTCCTCCAGGAGTCGAGGGGAGGATCGTTATCAAGGGACTCGATAAGGAAGTGCCTCCCGGCCTTTTCAAAGGGTATTACAGGGATGCTGAAGCAACATCCCGTGTCTGGAACAACGGTATGTATGATACCGGGGATGTGGCATGGCGCGATGAGGATGGCTATTTCTGGTTCGTAGGCAGATCCGACGATGTAATAAAATGTTCCGGGTACAGGATAGGCCCGTTTGAAGTGGAAAGCGCGCTGATGGAGCATCCGTCGGTCCTGGAGTGCGCAGTCACCGCTGTGCCTGATCCCGTAAGGGGCCAGGTGGTAAAAGCTACGATCGTCCTTTCAAAGGGCTGGAAAGGGAGCGACATGCTGATAAAGGAACTTCAGGAACATGTCAAGAAGATCACCGCACCTTATAAATACCCCAGGATCATTGAGTTTACGGATGAGCTTCCCAAAACAATAAGCGGAAAGATAAAACGTAAGGAAATAAGGCAGAACGATATGGAAAACCGTTGACAGGCAGACTAAAAGGGGGCATCAGCCCCCTTTATTCATGGCATTATTATAGCAATGTGCCTTAACGATTATTATTCAGTCTTGATTGCTTCGAGTGCGCTCAGCTTCATTGCACGCCTTGCCGGCATGAATCCGGATATGATCCCAACAAGTGTTGCAAATCCGAGTGCGGCAAATGCAAGCCATACCGGTATCAATGATACGATACTGTCTTCACCGCCGCCATAGTAATATCCTCCGCCGAACAATCCACCACCATACTTGTTTAGGAGCGCGGAGGCCCCATAGCTGAATCCGAGTCCGAGCAAGCCTCCTATAAACCCGATCAAAGCGGCTTCGAAAAGGAACAGGTTCCTGATGTCGCCCAGCATGCATCCAAGGACCTTCATGACTCCTATCTCTCTAGTCCTCTCGTATATTGACATGACCATCGTATTTGTGATGCCGATCGCAGCAACAAACAGCGATATGGCGCCAATTCCGCCGAGTACGGTCTGCATGGTCGCAGCTGTCTCCTGCATGCTCTTTAAGATATCGGTAAGGCTGTAGGTGCCATAGCCCATACTTCTGATTTCCTCAGCCACCCTTTCGACATCGTTCATATCCTTCACCTTTACCTTGATCTGCTGGTAGCCGTCTTCCTGATAGGCTCGTACTCCCTGTGAACTCATTGCCCTTTGGTTTTCTTTTATTATCTTCTTGAGATAGTCGATGTGGACATACGCAGAATAAGCCTTATCCCAATCCTGGGATTCCTCGAGTATCCCCACTCCTTTTACCTTGTACAGCTTGGGCGGCCTGGAGTTGGTCTTCCCTCCCGATCCTACATTCCTTTCTCCGTAACTGTAATCGAATGTCATAATGAGCTTGTCATTGAGTACATCTACATCCGGTGCCGGTCTGTCCTCGCCGCCGGATCCGCCGCCGAAGTAGACATATCCGCCTCCGTACATATTCCTGGATCTTGGGTTGTAGAACTGGTAAGGAACTTCCCATCCGAACATAAGTGACGTCGTGTCCTCATCATTGAGCAGCCTTCCTTCTGCAACCTTGAACTCAAATGCCTCGAGTATTTTGGGATCTACGCCCACAAGATTGACGTATGAAACGAACTTGCCCGACACCATCTTCAGCGAGGTCTGAAAATAGGGCATGACAGCTTCAACGCCTTCAATGGCTTCGAACTTGGCAACAGCCTTGTCATCGAGAACTGTCTCCCTTGAGTAGCCTCCCCCTTTTCCATCCTCTTCGAAGTACCACCTGTTTACTTCGATGACATTGAGGCTTCCCATTCTGCTGAGCTGCCGCTTGAAGCTCTCGTTCATCCCGATACCGAGCGAAAGCATTACGACGATTGCCGAAGTGCCTATAAGTACGCCCAGTATCGTAAGGATGGAACGCGTCTTTCTGCGCATGAAATTTTTAAAAGCAAGTCTTATAGTGTCCTTTTTAGTCATCGAGGCTCAAATCCTTTCTGCGTATATGCCTCTTCCTGAGAATTATGAAAACCACGACCGCTGCAGCCAGTACTGCCGCACCTATCCCGATATAGATCCAGATACTGACTTTGCTGGGCTGGCCCGGCATTCCCGGGAAATCCATTCCAGGTTTGCCGATACCCATGTCGATCGGATTTCCGAATTCATCAGTCGTAGTATCGGGCATCATCATTTCCATAACATTCAGATCGAATTCCTTGCGGATCTCACTGATCTTTCCGTTGGCATCTTCAAAGGTAAATAGTACATTGCCTTTCTGCATACCAGGGTTCATTGCAGAGAATGAAACGTCGAAATAATCCGTCCTGCCTGGTTCAAAGTTGCCGACGTAGTAATTGAGGCCCTGCCCCTCGAAATCACCTTCAATACTGACCATTAGATTGTAAAGCGTTGATTTGCCCATATTGTAGAAGTCCAGATAAAGCGATACGGGCTGTCCTACAAAGGTCTCCGTCATCATGCTTATCTGACCTGTCATAAGCCTTGGGCTTTGAAGTACTCTGACGCTCATGGTCTCCTTTGCAGTATACGGATTTCCTTTCTCGTCTTCATACTCAAAGGTGACCGTCAGAACATAAGATTTCTGCTCTGCATCCGGCTTGGCGTGCAGCATCAGTTCACGCTCGACATTCTGCGTTCTGGGTATGCTTTCAATATAAAATGTGTTTCCTGAATCAGTAGGTGTAAAAGTACCGTCATCTGACGACACAGTTACCTTTATATTCGATACGTCGACTGTTTTGCTGGTATTGAGGAAAGACATTTTTAGCTTAACATCTTCTCCTGCATTTACCGGGAAAGGATCCAGCGAGTAGTTGTCTATTATGATCCTCGGCACAGTCTTACCGGCATCGTTTTCTACAAATACGCCAATATACTGAGTCGCAGTGTATTTTGTTCCGTAGACATCCTCGTACTCCACGTTCAGCGATATGGGATAGTTCTTCGTAACAGCTTCGTCTGCGGCATAGAGAGTATATGATATCCTTTCAGACTTGTTTGCTCCAAGGTCTGTCAGATATACCGGGTTCATCGACCTGATCACTATCCCTGCATCGGTGCTAAGTGAAACCTTGATGTTTCTTGCCGGCGCGCCGCCATTATTATTAAGGCTGAAGCTGACGCCGAACTCTTTGCCGACGCCAAGCGCTTCCTGCGGCGCTGTGATCTTCTCGAATGCGATATTTGGGCGTGTCCCTTCGCCTTCTCCCGCCGGTACGAATATCTGGTTCTGCTCGGTGTAGCTGTTGCCTGCCGAATCCTTGTACTCGAATTTGACGGTCAGTTCATTGCTTCCGGCAGCTCCCGATGAAGGCGGCAGCAGTTCATACGACACTGTTGCAGATCCGTTGCCGTATACCTTGTCTATATATCTCACATCGGTCGAGTTATATGCCGTAAATCCGCCGCTCCTCAAGCCGCCAAGAGT
>CAZQUQ010000100.1:7976-9844 GCA_964596445.1 uncultured Oscillospiraceae bacterium | reverse complement strand
CCGATGCTGTTGTTGTAGTGACCGATGCGACATGTCTTGAAAGAAACCTGAATCTTGTCCTGCAAACACTAGAAATCACAGACAAAGTCGTTGTTTGCGTGAACCTGATCGATGAAGCAAAACGTAAAAAGATAACGATAGATTGTAATAAATTATCCGGACTGCTTGATGTACCGGTTATACCCACCAATGCAAGGAGCAAAAAGGGTCTGAAGGAACTGATGGAGGCGGTTTACAGGGTAGCATGCGGCCAAGCTGACTCAAAACCAATAAGTACAATACCATCAAAACCCATCAGCATTAAATATGAAGCTGCTGTCGAACAGGCAGCAGCTATGTTGCAGCAAAGAGTTCAGGAACTGGTAAACGAAAAAATAAACACCCGCTGGACAGCACTGAAACTTTTGGACGGAGATCCTGTTCTGTTGGACTCATTGAAAAAACATTTTGGCTTTGACCTTTTGGATGATGAAAAGCTTCAAGTGCTGCTGGAATCAGCGAAAAGGCATCTGACCGACAACGGCATACAGCAGGATCAATTACGCGACAAAATCGCTTCGAGGCTGGTCATGACAGCAGAATCTATCAGCAGAGATACGGTAACGTTTCACAACGATCAGTATAACATGACGGACAGGAAAATCGACAGTGTCCTCACCTCAAGAATATTTGGCATACCGATCATGCTATGTCTGATGGCACTGATATTCTGGCTGACCATATCAGGCGCGAATATTCCCTCAAACCTTATTGCCGACTTACTCTTCAGTATCGAAGATAAACTCACAGATTTGTTTGCTTCGGCAGGCTCACCCGAATGGCTCCATGGCATACTGATACTTGGGATGTACCGGACGCTGGCCTGGGTCATATCAGTCATGCTGCCGCCTATGGCTATATTCTTTCCGCTGTTCACATTGCTTGAGGATCTGGGCTATCTGCCGAGGATAGCTTTTAACCTGGATAATTTCTTCAAGAAGGCATGTGCCCACGGTAAACAGGCACTCACGATGTGTATGGGATTCGGATGCAACGCAGCCGGAGTTATCGGATGCAGAATCATTGATTCACCAAGAGAAAGGCTGATAGCTGTCCTTACCAACGTATTTGTGCCTTGCAACGGCCGATTTCCAACATTGATCGCCATCGGCACCATATTTATAGGTGGGACGACAGGCGGAGCCTTCAAATCGCTGGCGTCCACCCTTGCACTTACAGGTACGGTAATACTGGGAATCATTATGACTTTATTGGTTTCAAAAATCCTCTCCAAAACGATACTTAAGGGGCTCCCATCTTCCTTCACACTGGAGCTTCCGCCATACCGCAGACCACAGGTCGGCAGGATCATCATCCGGTCTGTTTTTGACAGAACACTTTTCGTACTTGGCCGTGCCGTTGCTGTAGCGGCACCTGCAGGAATGGTGATCTGGATCATGGCAAATATAACAGTCGGTGAAACCAGCCTGTTGACTTATGCTGCAGATTTCCTGGATCCCTTCGCCAGATCACTGGGACTGGACGGGTACATCCTGATGGCCTTCATACTTGGTCTGCCTGCAAATGAAATAGTCGTTCCGATAATCATTATGAGTTATATGGCGTCGGGTTCCATGATCGAACTGGAAGAACTGGAAGATCTGAGGCAGCTTCTAGTATCACATGGCTGGACCTGGCTCACTGGAGTATGTGTAATGTTGTTCTCGCTGATGCATTTTCCATGCGGTACTACATTATGGACCATACGCAAAGAGACCCAAAGTCTTAAGTGGGCTTTTGCATCCTTTGCAATACCGACTGCTGCCGGGATAATAATATGCTTTATCGTATCAAATTTCGTTCGTCTGGTGGGATTGGTCTAAATCCAA
>CAZQUQ010000100.1:0-7876 GCA_964596445.1 uncultured Oscillospiraceae bacterium | reverse complement strand
TGGGATTGGTCTAAATCCAATTTATACAAACTGATGTCATTCGACATGACCTGCCGCAAGACTGCCACGGCTGTCTTATTCACAGTTGCCGGAATCCTTTGCTCGATCCTATGAAAACAGCGCTTCAACAAAATCCTTTGCATCGAATGGCTGCAGGTCATCCATCTGTTCACCTACGCCTATCAGCTTGACCGGCAGTCCAAGCTCCGACCGTATCGAAATAACGATACCGCCCTTTGCTGTGCCATCAAGCTTTGTCAGGACTATGCCAGATATATCGGTTACTTCACTGAAGGTCCTGGCTTGTGATACGGCATTCTGGCCGGTGGTGGCATCGAGGACCAGCAGGTTTTCACGTTTTGCTCCCGGCAATTCTCTGTCAACTATGCGGGAAACCTTGCGCAGTTCTTCCATCAGATTTTTCTTTGTGTGCAGACGTCCTGCCGTATCGCAAATAAGCACATCTGCTTTCCTGGATCTGGCGGCCTGGATCGCATCAAAGATAACAGCTGCCGGATCAGATCCTTCATTTTGCTTAATTATCTCGACATCAGCTCTTTTAGCCCATACCTCGAGCTGATCTATAGCTGCCGCACGAAATGTATCAGCAGCCGCAAGTATGACCTTTTTGCCCTGCTTTCTCAGCATATTTGCAATCTTCCCAATTGAAGTCGTTTTCCCGACGCCGTTAACACCGATCACCATGATCACCGCTGGAGACGGCTCTATATCAAGCTTCTGAGTTTCCTCTCCCAACATATCCACAAGTGTTTCCTTTATCAGTGATTTTATTTGGGCCGGGTCTGTTATCCTGCGCTCTTTGACCTTTTTCCTGGTATCCTCGATTATCCGCATGGAAGTATCTATGCCCAGATCGGCTGTCACAAGCACTTCCTCCAGTTCCTCGAACAGATCCTCGTCAACTTTGCCGAAGGATACCAGCACCTGATCTATCTTATCGGTTATACCTTTTCTTGTTTTTGAAAGTCCTTCCTTAAGCTTGTCAAAGAAGCCCAATATTATCCCACCTTTTCTCCCATTTTCATCGATACTATCTTTGAAACGCCATGCTCCTGCATCGTCACTCCATAAAGCATGTCCGACCTTTCCATAGTGCCCTTCCTGTGGGTTACGACTATGAACTGCGTATTGCCTGAGTAATTCCTGAGGTATTCTGCAAATCGGTAAACATTTGCTTCATCGAGCGCCGCTTCGATTTCGTCCAATACGCAGAACGGCGTCGGTTTGAGCCTCAGGATCGCAAACAGCAGTGCGATGGCCGTGAAGGCACGCTCACCGCCTGACAGCAGCATCATGTTCTGCAGCTTTTTGCCCGGAGGCTGCGCTTCGATCTCTATACCGCTCTCCAGTACATTTTCCTGGTCTGTCAGTATCAGTCCGGCTCTTCCTCCATTGAACAGCTCCTTGAATACGGTATTGAAATTCTCATTGATCAGTTTGAACTGTTCCATGAATTGCTTCTTCATTATGGATGTCATTTCATAGATCACACGCAGGAGCTTCTCCCTCGCCTGCTCCATATCGTTTCGCTGATTGCTCATGAACTCGTACCGTTCTTTGGTCTTGATATACTCCTCGATAGATGCGACATTTACCGGTCCAAGATCTTTTATACTGTTCTTCAGTTCATTGATCTTTTTCTGAGCGACAGACATGCTCCCTATGTCTCTCTTCAGTTCCAGCGCTGTCGAATACGTCAATTCATACTCATTCCATATCCTGTCCTGAAGCGCCTCCATCTCTGCCTCGAGCCTGGTCTTTTTGACTTCAGTCCTGGAATACTCCTCCTGAAGCAGGAGTATGGTTTTATTAATATCATTGATCTTGTTTACCATATCATAAAGGTCTTCATCGAGTACCTTCCGCTCTTCAGTCAGTCTGTCGATCTCAAAGGTCCTGCCCGACTTTTCCTCATTATGCTTTTTGATCCTCGCATTAAGGCCTTCGTTCTGCTCCTCAAGCTTTTTGATTTCCATCCGGCATTTTTCTTTTTCGCTTTCTTTTTTTGCTATGCTCTTTGTTAGGTTTTCCTTTTCGGAGTTCAGCCTCTCGGAGTTCTCCTTGACGCCTGCAATGCTTTCAACGATCGAGTTGACAGAGATCTTGAAATCAGTTATGTCGGCATGGAGGGCATCACGTACTGCCTGATCCTCCTTGTGCTTGTTCTGATGCTCAGCAACGGTTTGTTTTGCTTCGCTTATCTCCTGTTCTATCGTCGACAGTTCGTTCTCGTATTTTGCCATTTCCTGATTTGCTTCGCTAACCTGTCGCTCAAGCTGCTCTTTTTCCTGCCTCAGCATCTCTATCCTGGCAGACAGCCTCTTCAAATTTTCTTCTATTTGTGCAAGATGGCTTTCGTCCCTTATTTTAACCAGTTCATTATTTTTGATATCACCTAATATCGAAGATATCTCTGAATCGATCTGTGCAATATCTTCGACGATCAGCTTTATATCGTTTGAAAGCGATGCTTCATAATCCTTCAGTTCTTTTAGCTCCATATCCAGTTCGGATATTTCCCTGCCTCTGCTGAGTATCCCGGTGCCGCGGTTCTCAAGGCTTCCTCCTGACATTGAGCCGCCCGTATTGAGCAAATCACCTTCCAATGTAACTATCCTGAAGGAATACCCGAACTTGCGCGCTATTTTGATACCGTTGTCCAGATCGTCAACGACGACGACCTTTCCCAACAGGCTGCCTATGATGCCGCTGTATTGAGGATCGTATGATACAAGCTCGGAAGCGATACCGCAATAGCCTTCACACTGTTTGATTCGTGCGGCCGTTGAGTTATCGAAGCTTCTTCCCGTCACTGAGCTGATAGGCAGGAAGGTGGCACGGCCAAGCTTGTTCTTTTTAAGAAACTCAATTGCCTTTTTTGCATCCTCTTCGCTTTGCGTAACTATGTTCTGAAGTGCGCTTCCAAGTGATATCTCTATGGCAGCTTCATATTTCTTATCCGTTTCTATAAGCTGAGCCAACGCACCGTGGATGCCGTTTCCAAACTGGGATGAACCACGGCAGGCATGCAGGATCTCTCGGACGCTTCTGTTGTAGCCCTCCAGATTCTGCTCCATTTCTCTCAGTGTTCTTACCCTTGCACTCTTGGACTGGATGTCGGAGTTCAGCTTGTTCTGTTTGATTCTCAACTCTCCGAGCATCCTGTCGGAATCCTCCCGCTCATCAAGAAGTTCCTGATGCTTTGCTTTCTGCTTTTTGATCTGTTCATCAGCATTTCTGACGTTCTTATTCAAATCTTCCTTTTTTATTTTCTCGCGGTCTATTTCGACAACATTCTGATAAATCTCACTGTCGATACTGCGCTGACGCTTTTTCATGTTCTCGATGTGAGTTTTCAGATTGCCTATCTGCATTTTTTTATCCGACTGGATATCCATTTTATCCATTATGCCGGATTTCAGCAGCTCAATATTTCTTTCTTCCTCGTCCAATGTCTTAAGAAGCTCTTCCATCTGCTTTTCGAACTCGGCGAGCTTTGTGCTGTAGTCGTTAAGCTGTCTTTCAAGATATTTCAGCCTGTCCTGTTTGCCTGCCTCTTCCTTATCAAGGGACTTGATCTTCTCTTCCAGTTCTTTTTGCTCGGAGTCGAGTCTTTCGATGGTTTGCTGCAGATTTGCGGCTTTTTCGTTGTTCAACTTTATTTCGGAACTGCATCGCTCAAGGCTGCCCTCCAGTTCGTAAAACTGCTCTCTCGCAGCCTCAAGCTTCTCGTCCAGGGTTTTGACCATATCCGTCTTTTCCCTGTTCGATGATGTTATCTCATCAAGCTTTTTATTCTCCGAATCCATCTGTTCTTTTACATTTTTATATTGCTCTTCAAGGACTTTCAGCTTGTCCCTGAATTTCTCCATTCCGTCAAGATATACATTAACGTCGAGGACTTTCAGATTTTCCCTCAGGTCCAGAAACTTCCGTGCAGTTTCGGACTGCTCCTTCAAAGGCCCCAATTGCAGTTCGAGTTCGCTGATGATATCATTTATCCTCTCAAGGTTTTGCCTTGTCATCTCGAGTTTTTTCTCGGCCTCAATCTTTCTGACCTTGTATTTCATAATGCCGGAAGCTTCTTCAAAGATATGCCTTCTGTCCTCGGAGCGCGTGCTGAGGATCTCGTCGACCCTGCCCTGTCCGATGACGGAATAGCCGTCTCTGCCGATACCGGTATCAAGCAGCAGCTCCGTTATGTCCTTAAGCCGGCATTGTGATTTGTTTATAAGATATTCGCTTTCTCCTGACCTGAATACCCTGCGTGTTATGGAAACTTCTCCATATTCGATCGGAAGGGATGAATCGGAATTGTCGAGAGTTATCGTTACTTCAGCAAAGCCAAGAGGCTTTCTGTGTTCCGTGCCTGCGAAAATGACATCCTCCATTTTGCTGCCGCGGAGCGTCTTTATGCTTTGTTCGCCAAGGACCCATCTGATTGCATCTGCTATGTTGCTTTTGCCGCTGCCGTTCGGACCGACTACGGCTGTTATACCGCCGCTGAAATCAAGGCTTATTTTTTCCGCAAAGGATTTGAAACCTTGCATGTCAAGTCGCTTTAAGTACAAATGGACCCCCCCGTTTGTCATATGTGCATATTCATTTTAACATATATTGTGACTTAATCAACATTATTTCAATCCGCAGAGAATGCTTCACTGCAGATAATCTCCCGCGAAAGCGCCGCATCTGGTATGATCCGGATGTCTGAAAAACCGTATTTTCTTTTCAGATATTCCATATTGGATTTTTTTTGCCCGACTATATTGGAAATATTTGAAGTTCCCGTTCGTATCACCAGTCTTCGTGCGTTTGAAAGTCCACAGCTGTTGATGATTTCCTCGAGCCTTATCAATGACAGTCTTGCTTCGACCAACTGCCTGAATGCCGGATGCACAGGTCCGGCGATCACATCGGAATCACTGCCTTCCCTGATATTTTCCGTTGGCTGAAGACCTATCCTGATAACATTGATTCCTTTATCTTCGTAAATCCGAAGCAGTTCCGCACACAAACCGACAGCATCCTCAAGGCTTTGAGGAGCATAACTGCCCTCATTCATCAGCCTTTCAAGGCCTGTCCCCTTAATGACAAGCACCGGATATATCCTAACGATTTCCGGAGATAAAGCTGCGACCTTGTGAGCTGTTTCAAGACATTTTTCCCTGGTATCCCTGGGCAGCCCCGTCATGGTTTGTATTCCAAGACGAAAGCCCATCTTTTTGATAAGCTCGGCAGACTTGTAAACGACACTTGAGTCATGGCCCCGGCAGCTTGCTCTCAGAACCTCGTCATCGAGGCTCTGTACACCAAGCTCTATCGTTCTTACCTTATACCTCGAAAGCACTTCGAGCGTTTCTTGATCTATCTTGTCAGGCCTGGTCGATATGCGTATCTCTGTGACGCTGCCCGAAGCAACATATTTAAAAGCTTGCTTGAGAAACATCTCCTGCATTTCCCTGTCTATTGCTGTGAAGCTGCCTCCGTAAAATGCTATCTCTTTGAATGCAGCGCTACTTATTGTAGCAAGATGCTCTTCGATGATTTCATGGATTTTCTCGGAGGTCATTTCCTCGATCTGTCCGCTGATTTTTTTCTGGTTGCAGAATATGCAGTCGTTGGGACAACCCTTATGCGGGACAAATATAGGTATTATCACATGCTTTTTCATTTTTCCACCGTCATTTTTCCAAGAGCATCTTTTGCCGCATTTTGTTCAGCTTCCTTTTTCGTCCTTCCGGTGCCTGTTCCGCATGGATGCTCTCCTACAAGCACCTGAGCCGTGAATACCTTATCGTGGTCAGGTCCCTTTTCGTCCAGTATCATGTAGGAGATCTTATCATCGCTTTGCTTCTGTATTACTTCCTGGAGCTGTGTCTTGTAATCGTGGAAAACAGTTTTGCTGCTTATGTTCGAATATATATCCTTCATTGTACTCTTTATGAAAGCGTCTGCAGCCTGGATGCCTCCGTCGAGATATATTGCTCCGATAAGTGCTTCAAATGCATCCGACAATATCGAAGTTCGGGTCCGGCCGCCTGTATTTTCCTCACCTTTGCCCAGGAGAAGGAATTCACCAAGTCCGATCTTGCTTGCGCATAGCATGAGTGAAGCTTCACAGACAATCGCTGCCCGTGTTTTTGTCATTTCGCCTTCAGGAAGTTCAGGATGGTTCTTGTAGATGTGATCGCTGGTGATTATATTCAACACCGAATCACCTAGGAATTCCAGCCTTTCATTACTCTTCAGGTTTTCAGACCTTTTTTCGTTTGCATATGAACTGTGTGTCAAAGCCAGCAGAAGCTTTCCAGGATCATTGAACTTATAACCTATGACCTCTTCCAGTGCGTTCAGTCTTTCGATATTTTCAGATGCGAAACCCTTATCCATCCTCGTCTCCTTCTGCACCCTAACAAATCTAAAGGCAGGAAATATATCCCCGCCTTATTTAGATTCTATCTTATTTTCCCTTTTAATGCAAATGTATATCCCTGGTTGCCGGAAAATGCTCACTCGGTATATTTTTTCAGCACCAGTGCGGCATTGTGTCCGCCAAATCCAAGAGCATTGGACAATGCATATTTTATATCGGCCTTTCTGGATTTATTCGGCACATAGTCCAGATCACATTCCGGATCTGCATTCGCCAGGTTGATAGTTGGCGGCAATATGCCGTCCTTCAACGCCATTGCAGTGATTAATGCCTCTATTGCTCCGGCTGCACCAAGCAGATGACCTGTCATCGATTTTGTCGAACTGACGGCCAGCTTATATGCATGATCACCAAAAACGCTTTTTATTACCTTTGTCTCTCCGGGATCATTAATAGGCGTCGATGTTCCATGAGCATTGATATATTCTATGTCTTCAGGGCTGATACCGGCATCCTCAATGGCAAGCTTCATCGACTTGGCTCCGCAAGCGCCGTCCGGTGAAGGAGCAGTTATGTGATATGCATCACATGTGCACCCATAGCCGGCAATTTCCGCAAATATCTTTGCGCCGCGCTTTTTGGCGTGTTCGTATTCTTCAAGTATCAGTATTGCTGCGCCTTCACCCATGACAAAGCCGTCCCTGTCCTTGTCAAATGGCCTGCAGGCACTTGCAGGATCGGGATTGGTCGAAAGTGCCTTGTTTGAACAAAAACCTGCAAATGACAAAGGCGTGATGGCTGCCTCTGCACCCCCGGTCACCATTATATCAGCATCTCCCCGCTGTATAACCTTGAATGCATCGCCTATCGCATTATTGCCCGAAGCGCACGCAGTAACGACACATTCGTTGAAACCCTGAAGATTATACTCTATAGCAATTCTCGCTGCCGCCATGTTTGCGATCATCGAAGTAATGAAGAATGGGCTGACTCTTCCTGGTCCCTTGGTCATCAATGTCTGATGCTGATCCTCCAGAGTCTGTATACCGCCGATACCAGACGCTACTATTGCGCCTGCCCTGAAGCTGTCTTCCTTCTCCATATCGATCCCGGACATTTCAAATGCCATTTTGGCTGCCGCCATGGCATACTGGGTATAGACATCCATTCTTTTTGCTTCTTTTTTATCAATAAAATCAGTTGGCTCAAAATTTTTGATTTCAGCTGCGACCTTTGCATCAAAGTCCGTGGTATCAAACTTAGTAACCAGACTTACACCGTTCCTGCCTTCACAGATGGCGCTCCAGAAATCATCGAGTCCGAGGCCCAAAGAATGAACTACCCCCAAACCAGTTATTACAACACGCTTTTTCATCCAAATCCTCCTAGCGGATATCCCCACAATATATTCTGAATTGTATGATAATCTAATAACGACATAGTATCATTAATAAGATATAATGGCTCAGTTCAGCATAC